>NZ_MPBM01000044.1:0-128725 GCF_001907715.1 Pseudomonas sp. BTN1
TTTTCACCAAGTGGTGGCACCCGGCTGCAACCATCTCGACCTCGTCGACAGCGTACTATGAGCATATGTGAAACCACCTGATCCCATCCCGAACTCAGCAGTGAAACGATGCATCGCCGATGGTAGTGTGGGGTTTCCCCATGTGAGAGTAGGTCATCGTCAAGATTAAATTCCGAAACCCCAATTGCGAAAGCAGTTGGGGTTTTGTTTTGCGCGCTCGAAAAGTGTCCGCCTTGTCCCTCGTACACATGTCAGCCCAAACTCCGACCTGACTGGCCCGACAAATTTGCACAGTTATTTCTGAGCGACACCACTAGAATAGCCACCTAACCATTTTTAGAGTCAGAGCCCTATCTATGCCCGATCCGGTTGATGCCCACGAGGTATCGGATTTACCGCTAGACGATCTGGTGGCATGCCATGAGTGCGACTTGCTGATGCGCAAACCAACGCTCGCCCTCGGCGAAAAAGCCCAATGCCCACGTTGTGGTTACGAGCTATACGCTCATCGGCACAATGTGGTCGAGCGCAGCCTCGCCTTGGTACTGGCAGCCCTGCTGCTGTACATCCCCGCGAACTTTTTGCCCATCATGCAGCTCAATCTACTCGGGCAGTCCTCGGAGGACACCGTGTGGAGCGGCGTGGTCGGCCTGTTCGATACCGGTATGCAAGGCGTTGCCGCCGTAGTGTTCCTGTGCAGCATGGGCATCCCCTTGCTCAAGCTCCTGTGCCAATTGGCAGTGCTGCTCAGCATTCGCTGGAACATTGGTCGCAACTACGGGCTGCTGCTATACCGCATCTACCACCACATGAAGGATTGGGGGATGTTGGAGGTCTACTTGATGGGTGTGCTGGTGGCGATCGTAAAGCTCGCCGATATGGCCTCCATCACCATTGGCCTGGGTCTGGTCTGCTTCGTCAGTTTATTAATAGTCCAAGTTCTGCTTGAGGTGGTGATGTCACCTCATCAGATCTGGCAAGCGCTGTCAGGAGAGGATGACCATGCGGGCGATTGATGCAGGCATTCTGATTTGTACCGAATGTCATGAGTTGAACAAGCAGGAAGCGGATACCGATGAGCAACTCTGCAACCGTTGCGGCGCGTTGATCCATGCCCGTCGCCCTAATAGCCTTACACGCACCTGGGCACTGTTGATCACCGCCGCAATCCTGTATATCCCCGCTAACCTGTTACCCATCATGACGGTCAGCTCCCTCGGGCAAGGCGACCCCAGCACCATCATGTCGGGTGTCATCCAATTGGTGCAGCACGGGATGTTTCCTATCGCTGCCGTGGTGTTCATCGCCAGTATCCTGGTACCGACCTTCAAGTTGGTCGGCATTGGCTTGCTGCTGTTCTCGGTGCAGCGTCACCAGCCACTGTCCGCGCAACAACGCATTGTGATGTATCGCTTTATCGAATTCATTGGGCGTTGGTCCATGCTGGATATTTTCGTGATCGCCATCCTGGTGGCGGTCGTTAACTTTGGGCGACTCGCCAGTGTCGAGGCCAACCTCGGCGCTGCGGCGTTCGCCAGTGTGGTGATCTTGACGATGCTTGCCGCAGTAACTTTCGATCCCCGACTGATTTGGGATAACACGGAGTCGGACGACGACCATGAGTGATTTGCCTAAAGCTAAAACCCGCCCAGCCTCTAACTGGTCGGCCATTTGGGTGTTGCCCCTGATTGCCCTGATCATCGGTGGCTGGCTGGGGTGGCGTGCCTATTCCCAGCAAGGTATCGAGATTCAAGTTCGCTTTGAGAGCGGTGAAGGCATTCAGATCAACAAGACCGAAGTGGTCTACAAAGGCATGACCGTGGGCAAGGTCAAAACCCTGGCCCTGGATGACGAGGGCAGCAATCGCGGGGTGATCGCCACCATCGAGATGAACAAGGACGTTGAGCAGTACCTGAAGACCAACACCCGCTTCTGGTTGGTCAAGCCCAGCGTCAGCCTTGCCGGCATCACCGGCTTGGAAACCCTGGTTTCAGGTAACTACATCGCCGCCAGCCCCGGTGACGGCGAGCCCACGCGCAAGTTCAAGGCGCTCTCCGAAGAACCGCCGTTATCCGACGCCAAGCCCGGCTTGCACCTGACCCTCAAGGCCGATCGCCTGGGCTCGCTGAACCGTGGCAGCCCGGTGTTCTACAAGCAGATTCAGGTCGGCCAGGTTAAAAGCTACCTGCTGTCTGAAGACCAGAGCACCGTCGAGATCAAGGTCTATATCGAGCCGACCTACGCCAACCTGGTGCGCAAACACACGCGTTTCTGGAATGCCAGCGGCATCAGTATCGACGCCAACCTTTCCGGCTTGAAAGTGCGCAGCGAATCCCTCTCCAGCATTGTCGCCGGAGGTATCGCCTTCGCCACTCCTGAAAACCGCAAAGACAGCCCGCCCACCGATCCGAGCCTGCCTTTCCGCCTATACGAAGATTTCGATGCCGCCGCAGCGGGGATCAAGGTCAAGGTCAAGCTCACTGACTTTGAAGGCCTGCAGGCCGGGCGTACGCCGGTCATGTACAAAGGTATCCAGGTTGGCAGCCTGAAAACCCTGAAGATCGATCCGGACCTGTCCAGCGCCAGCGCCGAGCTGACCCTCGATCCATTGGCTGAAGATTACCTGGTCGAAGACACGCAATTCTGGGTGGTCAAGCCGTCCATCTCCCTGGCAGGCATCACTGGCCTGGAGGCCTTGGTCAAGGGCAACTACATCGCGATTCGCCCAGGCGACAAAGGCACCCCGCCACAACGCGAATACGTAGCCCGCGCCAAGGCGCCGCCTTTGGACCTGCGTTCCCCGGGGCTGCACATGGTGCTGCTCACCGACAGCCTGGGCTCGTTGGATGTCGGCAGCCCGATTCTGTACAAACAGGTCAAAGTCGGTTCGGTGCAGAGCTACCAGTTTTCACGCAAGAAAAAACAGCTGGTGATCGGCGTTCATATCGAGAAGGAATACGAAAGCCTGGTCAACGGCTCGACGCGCTTCTGGAATGCCAGCGGCGTCACCCTTACGGGCGGCCTCACCGGCGGCATCCAGGTCAAAAGCGAGTCCCTGGCCAGCCTGATGGCGGGTGGTATCGCCTTCGAAACGCCGGAACCGAATGTGCCATTGAAACATCGCATCCCGCGCTTTCGCCTGTATGCCGACCGTGATGCCGCCAACCAGCACGGCACTCTGGTGACCATCAAAGTCGACCGCGCCGACGGCCTGAGCGCCGGCACACCGGTGCGCTTCAAGGGGTTGGATGTCGGCAAGATCGAAAGTGTCGACCTCAGTGCCGACATGCAGTCGGTGCTGCTCAAGGCGCGTATCACTCAGGTCGCGGACCGCATTGCGCGTACGGGCAGTCAGTTCTGGGTGGTCAAGCCGGAACTGGGCCTGATGAAGACGGCTAACCTGGAGACCCTGGTCACCGGCCAATACATCGAAGTGCAACCGGCCGCGAAAAATGCCGGCCCGCAAAAGAGTTTTGTCGCCCTGGCCCAGCCGCCCGAAGCGGTGCATCAGGAGGCTGGCCTGAGCCTCACACTCAGCGCTGCCCGCCGTGGTTCGCTGAAGGAAGGGGTACCGGTCACCTACCGTGAAGTGACGGTGGGTAAAGTCACCGGCTACGAGTTGGGCCAGACCGCTGACCGCGTGCTGGTGCACATCCTGATCGAACCCAAGTACGCGCCGCTGGTACGCAGTGGCAGCCGCTTCTGGAACACCAGCGGCTTTGGCCTCGACTTCGGCTTGTTCAAGGGCGCGACCGTGCGTACCGAGTCCCTGGAAACGCTGGTGGCCGGCGGGATCGCCTTTGCCACCCCGGATGGCGAGCGCATGGGTAACCCGGCACGGCCGCAGCAGACGTTCCCGTTGTTCGACAAGTTTGAGGATGAATGGCTGACCTGGGCGCCTAAGATTCCACTCGGTAAATAAACCGAGGCGCGGCTATCGCGGGCAAGCCCGGCTCCCATAGTTGGAATGCATACTTGCTGAAAATGCATATCCCTGTGGGAGCCGGGCTTGCCCGCGATGAGGCCCACAAACACACCGCAAATCCCAAACCGAAAAAAAGGCCGCGATCCAAAGGATCGCGGCCTTTTTGCCTTTCAGTACAACCCGTCAGACTTCATCCAGCTCCGGCTCGTCCGCCTGTACATTCATCGTCGCCTTCACCACATCATGGCGACGGATGTACTTCCAGTCCGCCTCATCGATGTAGATCCCGTTCGGCCCGCTGCCGCCTTCCAGGTCAATCGCCACCTGGGCAGAGACCTGCGGCTTTACACTCGCCAGGATCGGCACGAAGCCCAGCTGCAAGCTGGTTTCCAGCAAGGCGGCCTGGTTCTTCTCATCGATGTCTGCCGCTTCATCGAGGTAGTACGGCAACCGTACGCGACCGGCCTGGTCGCGGTCCATCAAGTGCAGCAACAGGTACATGTTGGTCAGCGCCTTGATGGTCATGGTGGTGCCGTTGGACGCAGCGCCGTCGATGTCGGTATGGATCACCGGCTGGCCGTTGACCTTGGTGATCTCGAACGCCAATTCGAACAAGTCCTTGAGGCCCAACTGGTTATGGTTGGCGGCTACCAGGCGAGCCAGGTATTCCTTGGCTTCTTCGTTCTTGTTGTCCTGTTCGGCGCTCTGGCTGAGGTCGAACACCGAGAGGGTCTCGCCTTCTTCATACTGACCGGCACTGTGGATGATCTGGTCGATATGCTTGAGGGCTTCCTTGTTCGGCGCCAGCACGATGCGAAAGCTCTGCAGGTTGGACACCTGGCGCTTGTTGATCTCGCGGTTGAACAGCGCCAACTGGTGTTCAAGGCTGTCGTAGTCGCTGCGGATATTGCGCAGGGTACGGGCGATATCGGTGACCGCCGCACGACGTGCCTTACCAAGCGTCAACGCCTCATCGGTGCGGTGCGCATAAGCGTTGATCAGCAGCTGCAGGCGACGCTCCATGTCATCTTCGCTGTCGAACTTGGCCACGCCCTTGAGACGCACCTGGGCGTACAGCGCTTCGATCTGGCCATCGGCGCGCAGCAAGCCCTGCCAACTGTCCTGATAGTCATTGAGCAGCGGCAGCAGGTTGTCCATGGAGTCGTCGACCGGGTCCATGAATGGCGTGCCGAACGGCAGGTCCGCCGGCAAGAGCTGACGACGGCGCAAGGCGTCATCCAGCGTGCGTTGCTTGGCTTCCATATCGCCGATCTGGCGGCCGACCAATTGCAGCTTGGCCGACAGTTGCTGGACGCGCTCGGTAAAGGCATCGCTGGAACGTTTCAACTCGTCCTGGGCGGCTTCCATCTGCGCCAGGTTTTCCAGCTTCTCGCCTTCTTCGGCGCTCAGGGTCTGGGTGCGGCGGAAGTCTTCCAAAGCCTTCTGGGCGTCCAGCACCTGCTGGTACAGCGCTTCGGTCTGGGTCTTGCTTGCAGCGCGGTCGGACGCCACGGCCTGCTGGGTTTTCAGTTGCTTGAGTTCTTTTTCCAGACGTTCTTTCTGGTCACGCAACGCGGCGCGGTCCGCCAGGGCTTGCAGTGCCGGCGGCTCGATGTGGGAGATATCGATGGACAGCCCCGGCACTTCAAAGCGCTCGCCCTTGAAGCTATCGAGGATCTGCTCCAGGGATTTGACCCACTGGCCGTCTTCGTCCAGCGTGATGCCATGTTCGCCCAGCGGCAGGCTGAACAACGAGCTGTTGAACAGGCGCATCAAGCGTTCGACATCCTGCTGCGAGAACTCTTCGCGCAGCTTGGCGTAGCTGTTGTTGTCCGCGTGATCGAGCTGCTGCTTGACCGACTTCAAGCGCTTTTCCAGGTCGCGCAGGCGCTCGTCCAGGTCCTCGGCGCTGAACTGTCGCGACTGCGCCAAGGCGCCCGCCAGTTCATCGTGGGCATCCTTGGCGGCGAGCAATTGCTGCTCCAGCATCTTGACGTCATCCACCAGGGCAAAGCGGTGCTTGAGCACCGACAACTCGCCCAACCAACGCTGGATGCCACTGATTTCCCGCTCCAGGCGCATCAGCTCCTGTGTGCCGCCGCGCTGGTCGTTTTGCAGCGCGTCCTGCTCGTTGCGGTAGTGTTCGGCCTGGATGGTCAGCTCTTCCTTGCGCGCACTGGCGTAGTCCGACCAGGTGCCCAGCAACGAATCCAGCAGTGGCGACAGGCGATGCAGTTTGCCGCGCAGGGCGTCGCGCTGTTTCACGCCATTGGCCAAGGCTTCAACCAAGGGGCCGGCTGCCACCAGCGAGTTGTAGTCCTGCTCCATGCGTCGCACATCGCGGAAGGCTTCTTCACAGGCTGCGATGTAATCGACACTGCCCGAACGCAGGCTGTGTTCGAAGGCATCAAGGAACAGTTGCTTGAGCTTGGCCGCGGTGATTTCGCGCATGTGTAGCAGGTTGATAAACAGCGCGCGGAACGTCTTCAGGCTCTGCTCGCTGGTGGAGCGCAGCGGAATCAGGGTCAGGTCCAGCGGGATCGACGTATGCCCGCCCACCAGCAAGCGCCGCAGCTCATCAGGCTTGAGTTCGTAGGCTTTGAGGCCCTCGCGCTCAAGGTTGGTGAACAGCTCTTTCTGGCGCAGGCAGGTGTCGTTTTTCTGGTAGTGGGCCAGGTCCAGCTTGCCGGCGTAGGCAAAGAACTGATGACCAAAGCCGCCGCCCGGGCCGCGGCCGACCACGCCGATGACGTGGGGGCCGTGGGGCAGCGAGACTTCTACCAGGATGTAGCTGGTGTCGGTGGCAAAGTAGAAACGCCGTGATTGTTCCAGGGTGTACTTGCCGAAGCTCATGTCCGACATACGTGCCAGGATCGGGAACTGCAAGGCGTTGATCGAGGCGGATTTACCCAGGTTGTTGGCGCCGTACACCGACAGCGGCTCTTCCAGCGGGAACAAACCCAGGCTGTAACCGGCGGTGTTCAATAGGGCGAAGCGGCGGATGCCGTAGCGTTCCTTACTCATGCGTCGGTCTCCTGTTCTTCGGCAATGGCACGGGCCAGGGCATCTTCTTCGCTTTCCTCAGTGAAGGCGCTCAAATCCAGCGGGTCATCGGTCTTCAGCAGTTTCTCATCGCTGTCTTCGTCGATAATCACCGGTTCTGGCAGTGGCAGTACGCTGTGCACGCTGGCGGCGAGGTCGCGGTCTTGCTGCACCGACAGGCACACATCCAGGAAGCGGTGCATCGGCGGCAGGAAGCGGTAGATACCGTTGTCTTCGCTGGCAAAACCCAGTTGGGTCATGCGGCGCATGATTTTTTCTTCGAGTTCTTCCTGGGTTTGCACCTCGGCCTGGATAAACAGGTCACGGTATTTCTCCAGCAACGAAGGCAATTCATCACGGCCCAGGCTGCCGCCGTCGAGCACGGCAACCGGGTCGCGGCCTTGGTCGGCCAGGTGTTCGACGATGATGAAAGTAAACAAGGCCAGGCGCTGGGCGGTTTTGTTCACCTGCGCGGCAGCCACGGCGGTGTCCGGGACGAAGTAGTAGAAACCGCGGGTATCGCATACCAGCTCAAAGCCCAGCGCCTTGAACAGCGTGCGGTACTGGTCCTGGAAGTTCGACAATTGCGCGTACAGCTCCGGGTCGCGGCGGCTGACGTGGTAACCCTTGAACAGCTCGCGAAAGATCGGCGCCAGTTGGGACAGTTCGGATAGATCAAGATGCATAAGGCGTGCTCGCAGAATTCTCGGTGGCATCGACGCCGGCCGGGAGCAGGGCGAAGGAGCGCAGGCTGACCTGGTGCTCGTGGGTGTGGTAATCGCGACGTTCCAGGCGCTCGCGCTTGAAGCGTTTTTCCCGGGACAGGCGCGAGAACCAGTACAGCAATTCATCGGTGGCGCCGTCCGGTTCCTGCTCCAGCAGCCAGGTCATCAGGTCCGGCATTGGCAACGCGTCTTCGCAGCGTTCAAGCATTTCCTTGACCGTACGCGGTGCGCGCGGGGCTTCGCCTTTGTGGGACTTGTGCGCCTTGGGGAAACGCGCCGGTTTCGGCTCGAAATTCGCCAAGGCGTACACATAGGCTTCGACCTGGCTGGCACTGCCCAAGAAGGTACTTTGCGGCCGCGTGAACATCGGCATCGCCGCTTGCGGCACCGCGTCCAGGCCTTTGCGGCGAATCGCCGACAGGGCCAGCGCCGCACCGCGAGTCACGGCGTTATGCCGGCGTGCTTCTTCACGCAGCGGCAGCAGCAACTCCCGTGCATGGCGCAAGGTCAGCTGGGCGCTGGTTTGCATTTCGAGAATGCGTGCGTGGGTGCGCAGCAGCATGTCGTCGTCCACCAGGTGGCCAAGACGCTGTTGCTCGGTGAGCATGCGCAGCAGCACGTTTTCCACCTTACGCACGCCTTGCTCGAAGGCGCCGTCGGCGTTCACCAACTGGATCATCGGCTCGACGTATTCGTCCCAGGTCGCCAGTACTTCGGCGTAGCGCTGGCGCAACGGAATCTGGCGGTCGCTGGTCTTGGCGCGGTCAGCCACGGCGGCGAGGGCCTGTTCGTCGTTGGCAAGTTTTTTCAGCACGTCGCGCACGCGCATATCCAGCAGGCGCAGTTGCCGAGCCAGGTCATGGCCGTCGCGGATGTCGAAGGCGTCCTGGATATAACCGGCCAGGCGCTCCAGGTGGCGCAGGTAGGCTTCGATTTCCAGGCACAGGCCAAGCCGGTGCTCCTTGCGAAGATAGGCGAGGAAGTCGTGGATCTGCGCGTTGAGCTCGAAACGGTTCGGGCTCTTGGCGACAGGCACCAGGATATCCAGGCGAATCCACACGTCCAGCAGGCTGGTGATGTCCTGGGGCGTGCTGTCCAGTTGTTGGGCGGCCAATTGCGCGCGCAGCTCGCCCAGGCTCAGGGTGCCTTGGTCGAAGTGTTCGCACAGAGGCTCAAGTAAGGCCCAGTGTTCGGCGAGGGCGCGCAGGACGCGCTTGGGTTCGATCATGGGAATGGCCGGCTGGTTGGCGATTAAAAGTCGCGATTGTACTGCATCAGGCGCGGGATTTATCCACAGCCGGTCAGTGCGCAGTGGGCGATTGTGGCCGAACAGCGGTAGAATCCCCGCTCTTTACTTATCCACAAGTGGCCGAGCTGTGCTTATCGAGTCCCGACGTCGCGCTTACTTGACCGCCATGCAGGTGGTCAACTGGCTGCCCCGCACCGAACTGCCGTTTGCCGCACCATCGCGGCCCGAGTTGTTGCAGGCGCTTGAGCCCTACGAGGCGTTCGAGTCGTCGGGAGAAGAGGCGGCCGCGCCCGTGGCGGTGGTCAAACCCACCCCAGAGACGCGCCCGGCGGTCGAGCGGGCCAAGATCGAAGTGCCGCGCCCTGCGCCGGCGACCAAGGCTGCCAAGGTGGTGGAGGAGGCTGCGCCGGTGGCCAAGGCGCCCGTGGTGCCGCCGCCACGCTTTGCCCTGCAATTGCTGCGGGCCGGGCGTTGCCTGTTGCTGGTGGAACTGCCGACCGGCGAGCGTTTCCAGTCCCGCGACCCGGCCTACCTGTTGCTCAAGGACATGCTGCGCGCCGCCGGCCTGCCTGACAGTCCTCAGATCGTCGGTGAGCCGGTGCACTGGCCGCTGCTGGTGCGCGGCACCATGGACCAGGGCCCGGAGGCCGCACGAGATTTCGTCCAGGGGTTTGTCTCGGCACGCCTGGAAGACGAGCCCTGCGTGTGCCTGTGGCTGATTGGCCTGCCCGCCGTGCGGTTTGCCGGTGAAGCCAACGCCGAGGCCTGGTACCGCGAGCTGCAGGTTGAAGGCCTGGGGTCGGTGTGGGCCCTGCCGGGCCTGGAATTATTAATGGAAGAGCCACAGCGTAAGGCTGATGTCTGGCAAGCCATGCGCCGGCTGATGGCGCGCTGGAAAACAACTGATGAGTGAGGCTTTATCCTTTCGCCCGATGACCGAGGCCGACCTCGACGCCGTGCTGAAAATCGAATACGCGGCGTTCAGCCACCCCTGGACCCGCGGGATTTTTCTCGACGGGCTGGGCAAGTACCAGATCTGGCTGATGTTCGAAGGCGAGCAGCAAGTGGGGCATGGGGTGGTGCAGATCATCCTCGATGAAGCGCACCTGCTGAACATTACCGTGAAACCGGAAAACCAGGGCCGTGGCCTGGGCCTGGCTTTGTTGGAACACCTGATGTCCCGTGCCTATGCGGCCAATGCCCGGGAGTGCTTCCTGGAAGTGCGCGACAGCAATACCGGCGCGTTTCGCCTGTATGAGCGTTATGGCTTCAACGAGATCGGCCGTCGCCGGGATTACTACCCGGCAGTCGGTGGCCGCGAAGACGCGGTTGTGATGGCCTGCACCCTCGTCGACTGAAAAACCGTGAGCTGTAGGAGCGAGCTTGCTCGCGAAAAACGTCAACGATAACGCGTGCTTCCTGGATGAACGCGTCGCCTGTGGGTTTTTCGCGAGCAAGCTCGCTCCTACACTTACATAGGGTGATGATCGATCAGCGCTTGCGGTTCAGCGGGTCCAGATCCGCCAGTTCCGCCTCATCCAAGCCATTCCCGCCGCCAATGTCATTTTCTCCCACGACGCTCAGGTCGTAGTCGGCGGCATTGTCTTCGCCTTGCTCCTGCGCATCCCGCGCGCCATCCTCACGGATCAGCGTCTGCGGGCTCATATCGTCATCGGTGGATTCATGATCATCCGTCGAAGCGCCGGTCAGCCCGGCTTCGCGCACCCGTTCGTCGGGCATCAGATGGTCGCGCTCACGGCGCGGCAACTCGTCGCCGATTTCCGCAGTCTGGTCCTGCTCGTCAAAATCCAGCTCGCGCATCTCACCCATGCGATCTTCGTTGTCATCGATCGGTTCCGGCTGTCTTGCGCCGTAGGGACGTCGTGATTCAGTCATGGCCAATCCTCATACTGTGGGGCTTATAGTGTGTGGACAGGCATGGCAGCCAAAAAATTCAAGCTAATTAGCGCCTGGCGTGACCCGGACGAGGGCTTGTCAGTCACAAACCTGCGCATCATTCCTGAGGCTTCCCTGATGAACGAACTACAAGACCTGCTTGATAACAACGAACGCTGGGCGGATGCGATCAAACAGGAAGATCCCGAATTCTTCGCCAAGCTCGCCCGCCAGCAGACCCCGGAATACCTGTGGATCGGATGTTCCGATGCCCGTGTACCGGCCAACGAGATCGTCGGCATGTTGCCTGGTGACCTGTTCGTGCACCGCAACGTGGCCAACGTGGTGCTGCACACTGACCTCAACTGCCTGTCGGTGATCCAGTACGCGGTGGACGTGCTCAAGGTCAAACACATCCTCGTCACCGGCCACTACGGCTGTGGCGGCGTGCGTGCGTCGATGCAGGACCGCCAGTTCGGCCTGATCGATGGCTGGCTGCGCACCATTCGCGACCTTTACTACGAAAACCGCGATGTGCTGGCCCAGTTGCCGACCGAAGAAGAGCGTGTGGACCGCATGTGCGAGCTCAACGTGATCCAGCAGGTGGCCAACGTCGGCCACACCAGCATTGTGCAAAATGCCTGGCATCGTGGGCAGAGCCTGTCGATCCATGGCTGCATCTATGGCATCAAGGACGGTCGCTGGAAGAGTTTGAACACCACCATCAGTGGCTTCGAGCAACTGCCGCCGCAATACCGCCTGCGTCCGTTGGGCGAAGCCTAGAGCCGTTTGTTTTCGTGCCACCAGGCCAGGCCTTGGGCGTTCAACGGCTCTTTGCTGCCGGTGATCCAACCCCGGCAGTTCAGCTCGCCGCAATGGCAAGCGAACTGCCGGTACAGCGCGTCTTCGGTTATGGCGTAATCCAGGGTCAGCAGGCTGCCTGCGGTAATGGTGTTCAGGGTCCATAGTTCCATGTACGTGGTGTCCAGGAGCACGTTCGGCTTGCAGGAGTGCCGTATCAGGCCGCAGAACCAGCTATCGTACAAGTGGATACGCGACGACAGTTGCAGCGTATGCGAGCGGCGCTCGCTGACTGCGTAGCCTGAAACCAGGGCGATGCGTACTCGACTGTCAAAGTCGATGCGCGCCTTGATTCCACCCCTCTTGCCATTAGGGTATCGCACGACCTTGAATTGTGCGGTCGAGGGGTAACCCTGTTCCACCTGCAGCGTCTCAAAGGGATAGAGGCCGTCATTCACAGCCGCTTTAGCCTTATCCATGGCTCGAGTTTTCATCACTCTCCTGAACGGGGCTGCATGGACCTGCGGACCTGGCGGCCAGTCTTGCAGCAAATGGGCGCGGCCCAAGATTCGCCGAAGTGGGATCCGATTTCTACTGTCAAAGTTGACAGTAGAAACGGTTTATTCACCTTAAAGCGCAGGGGCCGTGACGGTGGGGGCGGGGGCGGCATTTCTCAGCTGTTTCAACTGCGCCTTGATGGGCGCTGTGGCGCACTTGGCGTTGGCCTGCTCGGGTGTCAGGTGGCGCACCGAGGTGTAGAACAACTCACACGTCTGCTCCTTGCGCGTGACCTGCCACGTGTTCTGGCAGGCCTTGAGCAATACATTTGCATCGCTGGCGGGCTTCTGGCCCATGCCGGCTTGCCAGCAGGCGGCGCTCAAGTCCTGGCCCATCACTTTCAAGCCGGCGTCGTCGGCTTTTTGCTCGTCACCGTCATAGCTGTCGGGGCTGGCGGCATACCAAATGTAGCTGGGGTGGTTGGCGCCCAATACCGAGACGGTTTTGCCAGGCTCCGGGCTGATCTGCGCCAGGCTCAGCACGCCCACGGTTTGCCCGTATTGTTGCTGGATCCAGCTACGCACCGGCGCGCCGAAGGCCACCATCGGCAATGCGCCGCCAGGGCGCAGGCTCAGCTCCTTGACCATGCGGGTCTGGTAGTCGGTGAAATACCCGTAGACAGTTTCCAAGTCTTTGCCGGCATTGGACGGTGCAGCGATGGGCGCGATATCGATGATGGTCTGGTACGCCGGCGTTTCCGTGGCCGGTACGCCATTTTCGCTTAACAAGGTGGCCCAGCGGTCGGTGGTGGCCGATTCCAGGTAATCCTGAGCCTGGGTCAGCGAGTAATCCGGAGGGAAGTGCAACAGCTCAATGCTTTTGCGGTTTTCCAAGGCCATGCCTAACGGCAGGAACAGGTACCAGTTGTAGGCCCATTTGCCATCGCTGTTGAGCTGGCGCGCACCTTGGTAAGCCAGGTCGGCGGTATTGAGCAGCGTGGTCAGTGGCTGGCCGTAACCGTCTGGCACGCCGCTGAAGGTCGCCGTGACCTGACCGTCGTGGGTCTTAACACTGACCTTGGCCCGGCTGTAACCGTCACGTTGCAGGCTCTGGTTCAAATAGTGTTCGGCCGTCTGCTCCAGTGACCATGGCCGAAAGCAGATCACGTTGCAGTTATTGGGGTACGCGAACAACTGGGTGACGCGCTGCGTGCTGCCCAGTGGCACCTCGATGTCGGCCTGTACGACCGCACTCGCCAGTAGTGCGGCGAGGGTGAAGGACAGCCTGGTCGGTTTAAACATAGTCAATTCCTTGTCAGCGAAGCCCGTCTGCGCGGGATGGAAGCCCACCTGCACACAGTAGCGGCTGACCAGGAAAATCGCGTGTTAAATCGCCCGGCATGTCGTTATTGGATAAGCCCCTACAGGCTGAACTGCAGAGCATTGCTCAGATCGCCCATGGGCTTCTGGCCGCGCGCGATCATCGCGTCATCACGCTGCTTGAGGCCGTCCAGGGTCTCCAATTGGAACACCCGGGTGATCAAACGCAGGATCGATGCCGTGTCGTACACCGTATGGTCCACCGTGCCTTTGCGGGCAAACGGCGACACCACCAGCGCCGGAACCCGCGAGCCTGGGCCCCAGCGGTCACCCTGGGGCGGCGCCACGTGGTCCCACCAGCCGCCGTTTTCATCCACGGTCACCACCACCACCATGTTTTTCCACTGCGGGCTTTCTTGCAGCACCTTCAAGGCGCGGGCGATATGGCGGTCGCCCGAGGCCACGTCGGCATAACCGGCGTGCATGTTCAGGTTGCCCTGGGGTTTGTAGAAGCTCACGGCGGGCAGCTTGCCGGTCTGGGCGTCGGCGAAGAACCGGTTGGTGCTCGACTCATCGCCCAAGCCACCGTCACGCAAGCGCTTGGCACGTTCTGCGGGGTTTTGCGGCCCTTGCTGTTTGAAGTAATTGAACGGCTGGTGGTGGTACTGGAAATTCGGAATCTTGGGGATGCCGCCGGAGTCCTTGAACTGCTCCAGGGTGGCTTGCCACGCACCGACGTACCAGGCCCAGTCGATGTTCTTCTTCGACAGCTTGTCGCCAATATGCTCGTGGGTTTGCGGCACCAGCACATTGGGCAGGTCGGGCTTGGAATAATCCGGGTTCTGCGGGTCGCGGATCCAGGTGGGCCAGTAGGGCGGGGCCAGGGTGTTTACCCCGTAACCATCGGGTGTCAGTGCGCTGGGGCCGAATTGCGGCGGGCCGGTCATGGCGCTGGCCGGTGACGTGTCCAAGGGTTTGAGGCGTGTGCCGCGAGGGTCATCGCTTTGCAGCGTGGCGATCTGCGCTTTGGCCACCGACTGCGCGGCATTGGGATAAAACGGCGCGGTGGCGCTGATCAGGTACTGGTGGTTAAGGAACGAGCCACCAAACGCGCCCTGGAAGAAGTTATCGCACAGCACAAACTCCTTGGCCACGTCCCACAGGCGCAGGGCATAACGGCTTTGGGCGTAATGGCCCATCACCAGCCCACCGGAATCGCCCCAGGCGACAAAACCATCATTCTTGCCGCCGTTGATCTGCATCTGGTTCTGGTAGAACACGTGCCACAGGTCGCGAGTCACCAGGCTCAATGGCAGGTCTTCGCCCTGCGGGCCTTTGAGGGCAAACGGCGCGTTGGGCAGGTTTTGCTGGAATTGCACTTCGCTGGGGTAAGTCACCCCGTCCACCGTTTGTGGGCCGACTTGCAACACACCGCCCCAGCTCGGTGGCAGGGCAGGCAATACGCTGCCATCGCGGTCGCGCTGCTGGAAGTCCTTGGCGGTTAACGCCGACAGCGGTTTCTCCACCCCGGGGAAATCTGCGAACAGATTGTTGAAGCTGCGGTTCTCGGCGTAAATCACCACCACGGTTTTCACCTGCTCGCGCAGCGCTTTGTCCAGTTCCTGGGGCGTGAGCGGCCGCGTCACGGGTGGGCTCGGTGCTTCGCTGGTATTGCCGCAGGCACTCAAGGTTGCACCCACCCCCAACACCGCCGCACCGCCGAGGAAGCGCCGACGGCTGGTGTCTACCGGCGTTTTGGGGGCGCAGTCGTGGGCAGGGTGGTCGTTGTGCTCGTCACTCATTGCGAGGAATCCTTGGCGAGATGTTGCAAGATATTTCGCAGGACGGTAGCAATGGAATGTGACGGAACAAAGACAGGCGTGTGATGGGCGGGGCGTGTCTACACAGCTCAAGCGCTGCTAGACTGCCCTTCTGATGCACATCACTGAGATGAGTCGTGAGACCTTCAACTGCACTTGATCTGCAACGAACGGCTGTACGAGAAGTGGTCGGACGTTTCCGTATTTCCAATCCCAGAGTATTTGGGTCGGTACTGATGGGGACTGACCAAGAAGGCAGTGATCTTGATTTGCTGGTAGACGCGCCGCCGGGCACAACGCTCTTTGATCTCGGTGGGTTGCAGGTCGAGCTTGAGGACTTGCTCGGCGTTAATGTCGACCTGCTTACGCCTGGCGACTTGCCTTTGAAGTTTCGCGATAAAGTGCTAGCGGAGGCCCGGCCAGTATGACGGAAAGTCGGCTAGGGGATTATCTGGCAAGCTGCCACTGACGCGATCACTTTTGTAGAGGGCTTGAGCAAAGAAGAGTTTTTGGAGGACCGGCGAACACAACAAGCTGTGGTCATGAGCCTGATCATCATTGGTGAAGTGTCGACGAAAATCATGGATCAGCATCCGGACTTCGCGGCACGCCATTCACATATTCCTTGTACAGAGTGCATTACCTGATCTATTGGCACGCCTTCCTGTAAATCCTTGACCGCAACTGTTTACCAACAGTTGCGGTCACCCGTTATTCAGGGCATCACAGGCGGCAAATACTTCAGCGTCGTTCCCAACGCCCACAGCAGAAACAACACCAGCGGCGTATGCACCAGCAACTGCACAAATGAAAACCCGATCAAATCCCGCGCCTTCAGCCCCAGCACACCCAGCAACGGCAACATATAAAACGGGTTGATCAAGTTCGGCAGCGCCTCGGCGGCGTTGTAGATCTGCACCGCCCAGCCCAGGTGGTATTGCAGGTCATTGGCCACTTGCATCACATACGGCGCTTCGATGATCCACTTGCCGCCACCCGAGGGGATGAAGAAGCCCAGCACTGCCGAGTACACACCCATCAGCAGGGCGTAGGTGTCGTGTGAGGCGATGGAGGTGAAGAACGTCGAGATGTGGTGCGCCAGGGTCTGGCCGTCGCCGCCCTTGACTACCGTCATCAGCGCGGCGATCGAACCGTACAGCGGGAACTGGATCAGCACGCCGGTGGTGGTCGGCACCGCACGGGCCACGGCATCGAGGAAGCTGCGCGGGCGCCAGTGCAGCAGCGCGCCCACCATGATGAACAGGAAGTTATAGGTATTGAGCCCCGAGATGGCGCTGATTGCCGGCTTGGTCGAGAACTCATGGAACAGCCAGCCGGCCGCCAGCAACGCCAGCAGAATCGTCAGCAACGGGCTGTGTTCCAGCCATTCACCGGGGCGTGTCGGCGCCTGTGGCTTGGGCAGGTTGAAGGCCGGGTCAATGCCGCAGGCCTTGGCATCCCGGGCGCTGTTGGGGCCAGGCGCGGTGGCGTAGGCGATGATCAGCGACACTACGATCAGCGCCAGCAACAGCACGCCGGATTGCCACAAAAAAATAGTCTCGGTGAACGGGATCATCCCAGTGATCGACAGGATCGACGGCGGCAAGCTGGCCCGGTTGGCCTGCAACTGCGCGGCCGACGACGATAGCCCTAGCGCCCATACGGCCCCCAGGCCAAGGTACGCCGCAGCGCCAGCGGCGCGGTAGTCCATGTGCAAGTCCGTGCGTCGGGCCAATGCCCTTACCAACAAACCGCCGAACACCAGGGACAGGCCCCAGTTAAGCAATGAAGCCACCATGGAAATCAACGCCACCCAGGCCACGGCCGAACGGCCATTCTTGGGAATACGTGCCAGGCGGTCGATCAATTTTACTGCGGGTGGTGAGCTGGCGACCACGTAACCGCCGATCACCACAAAGGCCATCTGCATGGTGAACGGGATCAGGCTCCAGAACCCATCGCCAAATGCCTTGGCCGCTTCGGCCGGTGCCGCGCCCATGCCCAGGGTCGCCACGGCGACGATGATCACGGCAAGGGCGGCAAACACCCAGGAGTCAGGAAACCAGCGCTCGGCGAAGTTGGAGCAACGCAGGGCAAATCGGGCATAGCGGCTGTCTTCGATAGCATCGGCCACGAGTCTTTCCTCTTGTAGTTATTATGGGGTTTGGCAGTTTTACGGCATGTTCCTCTACGGCCATTGATTTGGGAATGTAGTTATCTTCAACGATCAATGAGGAAAACAAATATATCCGCCGCGATTGCCATCGATGGGCTCAGCTCATAACCTGCACGCCATTTTGTTTGTCTGCCGAGCCTGCACATGACTGCCACCTTTTCCCCACGGGCGCAGCGTTTTTCCCGCTCCGACTACAAAACCCTGGGCCTGGCCGCCTTGGGTGGAGCCCTGGAAATCTACGACTTCATTATCTTCGTGTTCTTTGCGCTGACCCTCAGCCAACTGTTCTTCCCCCCAGAAATGCCCGAGTGGCTGCGCCTGCTGCAAAGCTTTGGCATCTTCGTCACCGGTTACCTCGCCCGTCCACTGGGCGGCATCCTGATGGCGCACTTTGCAGACCACCTGGGACGCAAGCGCGTCTTCAGCCTGAGCATTCTCATGATGGCCTTGCCCTGCCTGCTGATCGGCGTCATGCCGACCTACGCGCAAATCGGCTATTTCGCCCCGCTGATCCTGCTGGCGCTGCGCGTGCTGCAAGGCGCAGCGGTGGGCGGCGAAGTGCCCAGCGCCTGGACCTTCGTCGCCGAGCACGCACCGCGTCACCATCGTGGCTATGCCTTGGGTTTTTTGCAGGCCGGCCTGACCTTCGGTTACCTGCTGGGGGCACTGACCGCCACTTTGCTCGCGCAAGTCTTCACCCCCGCCGAGATCCTCGACTACGCCTGGCGCTTCCCCTTCCTGCTCGGCGGCGTATTCGGCGTGATCGGCGTATGGCTGCGCCGCTGGCTCAGCGAGACCCCGGTATTCCTAGAGATGCAGGCGCGTCGCCAAGCCGCCGCCGAAATGCCCTTGCGCACCGTGCTGCGCGACCATCGCGCCGTGCTGCTGCCGGCGATGATCCTCACCTGCGTGCTGACGTCTGCCGTGGTGGTGCTGGTGGTCATCACCCCGACCATGATGCAGAAAACCTTCGGCATGAGCCCCAGCCACACCTTCGCTCTGAGTGCCCTGGGCATCGTCTTCCTGAATATCGGCTGCGTCCTCGCTGGCCTGCTGGTGGACCGCATCGGCGCGTGGCGCGCGGTATTGGTCTACAGCCTGTTGCTGCCGGTGGGCATTGCGCTGCTGTACGCCAGCCTGATCGCCGGCGGCGTGTGGCTCGGCGCGGCGTATGCCGTGGCGGGCCTGAGTTGCGGCGTGGTGGGCGCGGTGCCGTCGGTGATGGTCGGGCTGTTTCCGGCGCAGGTGCGGGTGTCGGGCATTTCCTTCACCTACAACATTGCCTACGCACTCTGGGCAAGTACTACACCGTTGTTGTTGATCGCGCTGATGCCAACCAGCCCGTGGATCTGCGTGGGGTATTGCGTGGTGATGGGGGCGGTCGGGGTAGCGAGTGTGGCGCTGTTTGGCAAGCGCCACACCTTGGCCGCCTGAGGGTCAGGTCAGGAAGTGCCAGAGCAATAAGGTACCCGCCAACCCAACCACCGAAACAATCGTCTGCAGCACCGACCACACCCAGATCGTCTGCTTCAACTGCAAGCCAAAGTACTCACGCACCATCCAGAACCCGGCGTCGTTGACGTGGCAGAAGAACACCGAGCCGGCGCCGATGGCCAGGGCGACCAATGAGCTTTGAGTCGCCGCCAACCCGGCCATCATCGGCGCGAGGATGCCGGCGGTCGTGGTGGTGGCCACGGTGGCCGAACCGGTGGCCTGGCGCAGGGCCACGGCAATCAGCCAGGCCAGCAGCAAGTAGGGCATGTGCGCGCCTTCGGCGACTTTGCTGATGGTCTGGCTGACGCCGGCGTCCAGCAGGGTTTGCTTGAGGCCGCCGCCGGCGCCGATGGTCAGCAGCAGTACGGCGATAGGCGCCAGGGCTTTGCGCAGGGTGTTGCCGACGTCGGCGCGTGGCATGCCCGCCGCCCAACCCAGGCAGACGACCGCGGCGATTACGGCCAGGCCGAGGGCGACCAGTGGTTCACCGAGGAATTTCAAGGTCAGGGCGAGGGTGCTTTCCGGCGCCAACGCGACTTTGGCCAAGGTGCTGCCGAGCATCAGGATCACCGGCAACAGAATGATCAGCAATGACACACCGAAGCTCGGCTGGCGCGGGGCCTTGGGCGGTGCGCTGAACAAGGCGCCGATATCCGCCGGTTCATCCACGTGCAGGCGCTTGGACAGCCAATTGCCATACAGCGGCCCTGCCAGGATCACGGCCGGCACCGCCAGGCAAAAGCCCAGCAACATGGTCAGGCCCAGGTCGGCGTGCAATGCGCCCACGGCGATCAGCGGCCCCGGATGCGGCGGCATCAAGGCATGCAGGGTGGTCATGCCCGCCAGCGCAGGGATGGCGATTTTCAGCAATGGCTGGTTTGAACGCTTGGCCATCACAAAGATGATCGGCACCATCATCACCAGGCCCACTTCGAAGAACAGCGGCAGGCCGATCACCATGGCAACCAACGCCATCACCCAGGGCAATGACTTGCCTTTACCCAGCCCGAGCAACGTGGTGGCAATACGGTCGGCCGCGCCGGATTCGGCCATCAGCGCGCCGAGCATCGCACCCAGGGCAATGATGATCCCGGCTTCGCCGAGAATCGCCCCGGCGCCTTTACTGAACGCCTTTGCCACTTCTTCCGGCGGCAGGCCGGCGCCGACCCCGGCGATAAAGGTGCCGATCAAAATCGACAGGAAGGGCGGCAGTTTGGTCGCGCTGATTAGCACAATGATGCTGGCGATCGCCAACAGTACGCAGAGCATGAGGCGGGTGTCGTGAACCATCCACGCGGCAGTCGATAACTCCAAGACGGGACTCCTTATCGAGCAGGTTGGCTAATGTGTTTCTTTTTGTTTCAGCCTGAAAAGCATACCTGATAGCGCTCCCCCAACGCGTGCATGAACGATTTTGGTGCGCCCGAAGCTAACGACGCTCTGGCGCTCAGATGACAATTTTGCAAACCATGCCAGTGGAACTGGCCTATAGCTCTATGATCCGCCCCATCCCAACCCACGAGGACATTTCATGAGCGCAGGACACAGCCACGCCCAAGTACGCGCCGGCCACGAACGCAAGTTATGGATCGCCCTGGGGCTGACCGGCAGTTTCATGCTGGCCGAAGTCATCGGCGCCTTTGTCACCGGCAGCCTGGCGCTGTTGTCCGATGCAGCGCACATGATGACCGACGCCCTGGCCCTGGCGATTTCCCTGGTGGCGATCCAGGTCGCCAAGCGCCCGGCAGACCGCAAGCGCACCTTCGGTTATGCGCGGTTCGAGATCCTGGCGGCCGCCTTCAATGCATTACTGCTGTTCGCCGTGGCGTTCTACATCTTGTACGAGGCTTACCAGCGGCTGCAGGCGCCCGCCGAAATCCAGTCCACCGGCATGCTGGTGATTGCGCTGCTGGGGCTGGTGGTCAACCTGATCTCCATGCGCCTGCTCAGCGCTGCCAGTGGCGAGAGCCTTAACGTCAAGGGCGCCTACCTGGAAGTCTGGAGCGACATGCTGGGCTCCGTCGGCGTGATCATTGCCGCGCTGGTGATCATGTTCACTGGCTGGGGTTGGGTTGACTCCGTGGTCGCGGCCGCCATTGGCTTTTGGGTATTGCCGCGCACCTGGACGTTGCTCAAGGCGAGCATGAACATCCTGCTGCAAGGTGTGCCGGAGGGTGTGGACATCGAGCAGGTGGAGCAGGCCATCCGCAGCGTGCCGGGGGTCAGGGACGTGCACGACCTGCATATCTGGGCCCTCACCAGTGGCAAGAACGTGCTGAGTACGCATCTGGTCGCGGATGCGTCCCAGGGCACTGAGCAACAGATCCTCAGCCGAGTGACGGAGTTACTGCACGAACAGTTCGATATTTCCCACGCCACGATCCAGGTCGAGGGCGAGGGTTTTCAACATGACGATCACGACGAAGTGCATGCCTGAGCCTGGCTAACGGATTTGTAATCTTTCGCCCACGGCCCTGATAAGTACCGAAAGCTACATTGCCCCCGCTGGGAAACCTCAGCGACTTCATGGGCGTGGAACTCTCGTTATGGCAATTTTTGTTAGAACACTGTTGGGGGCGGCGGCATTGGCAGTGTGGATATCCGCAAACGCCGCCCAGGCACAACCCCTCACCCTCGATGCTGCCTTGCAAACCGCCTTCGCCAACAACCCGGACCTGGCGGCCGCACAATGGGAAATCGACATCGCCGAAGGCGGCCGCCAACAGGCCGGCTTGATCCCCAACCCGGTGGCCTCCTGGGACGCCGAAGACACCCGCCGCAACAGCCGCACTACCAACATCAAACTCAGCCAGACCCTGGAACTGGGCGGCAAGCGCGGTGCGCGCATCGAGGTGGCCACCCGCGCCCAGGATGCCGCCGCGCTGACCCTGGAGCAGCGTCGCAACCAGTTGCGTGCCGAGATCATCGACAGCTACTACGGCGCCCTGCGCGCCCAGGAACGCCTTGACCTGGCGCAACGCTCCATGACGCTTGCCGAGCGCGGCCTGGTGGTCGCCAACGGGCGCGTCACTGCTGGCAAGTCGTCACCCGTGGAAGCCACTCGCGCCCAGGTGCAGGTGTCGGAAATCCGCCTGGAATTGAACCGCGCCCAGATTGGCCTCACTGACGCCTACCGTCGTCTGGCCACCAGCACCGGCAGCGCCGCCACCGACTTCCAGGTCGTCGCCACGCCAAGCACTTCCGTACCGGCGTTACCCGCCGCCGCGCCATTGTTGGCACGCGTTGAGCAGACCGCCGAATTGCGCCTGGCCGAACTCAACATTGTGCAGAACGAAGCCAGCGTGGGCCTGGAAAAAGCCCAGCGCATTCCGGACCTGGACGTGTCCATCGGCAGCCAATACGACGCCAGCGTGCGCGAACGGGTGAACCTGGTGGGCGTGTCGATGCCGATCCCGTTGTTCAACCGCAACCAGGGCAACATCCTCGCGGCCACCCGACGCGCCGACCAGGCCCGCGACCTGCGCAACGCCGCGGAGCTGCGCCTGCGCACCGAAACCCGCCAGGCCCTGGACCTGTGGCAGACCGCGAATACCGAAGTGCGCGCGTTCAACCAGCAGATCCTGCCCGCCGCACAAAGTGCGGTAGACAGCGCCACCCGTGGCTTCGAGATGGGCAAGTTCAACTTCCTCGACGTGCTCGACGCCCAGCGCACCTTGATCGCGGCCCGCACCCAATACCTTGCGGCCACCGCCCAGGCCACCGAGGCCTGGGTACGCATCGAACGCATTTACGGCGACCTCGCCCGCTTTTGATTTTTCCTGGAGTCTTCTGATGAACAAAAAACATGGCATGGCGCTCGCCGTCGCCCTGGGCCTGATGCTTTCCGGCTTCGCCCACGCCGAGGAAGAAGAAGGCAAGCTCGAACTCACCGAGCAGCAGATTCAAGCCGCCGGCATCCAGTTGGCCCAGGCGCAACCGCGTGCCATCAGCACCGTGCTGACGCTGCCGGGCGAAGTGCGTTTTGATGAAGACCGTACCTCCCATATCGTGCCCCGTGCGGCAGGCGTGGTGGAGGCGGTGAAGGTCAACCTGGGCCAGTCGGTGAAGAAGGGTGAACTGTTGGCGGTGATCGCCAGCCAGCAGATTTCCGACCAGCGCAGCGAATTGGCGGCCAGTGAGCGCCGGGTCGAACTGGCGCGTACCACCTTCCAGCGCGAGCGTCAGTTGTGGCAGGACAAAATCTCTGCCGAACAGGATTACCTGCTGGCGCGGCAAACTCTGCAAGAAGCCGAAATCGCCCTGAACAATGCGCGGCAAAAAATGACTGCGCTCAGCGGCACTGCCGTATTGGCCGGCGGCAATCGTTATGAACTGCGTGCGCCCTTCGCCGGTGTGGTGGTGGAAAAGCACCTGGGGGTGGGCGAGGTGGTCAGTGAAACCAGCAATGCCTTCACCCTCTCGGACCTGTCCCAGGTGTGGGTCACCTTCGGCGTATTTCCCAAAGACTTGAACAAGGTTCGCGTGGGCAAACCGGTGAAAGTCAGCTCGACGGAAATGGGCACCGAAGTGCTGGGTACCGTGGCCTATGTGGGCAACTTGCTCGGTGAGCAGACGCGCACCGCTACCGTGCGGGTGACGGTCCCCAACCCTGACGACGCCTGGCGCCCGGGCTTGTTCGTGGCCGTGCAAGTGGCCACCGATACCTATCAGGCCAAGGTCACCGTGCCGCAAACCGCTATCCAGACCGTCGAGGACAAACCCTCGGTGTTTGTGCGCACGGCGGACGGCTTTATCACCCGCCATCTTGAACTGGGCGTCAGTGAAAACGGTTACGTCGAAGTGCGTAAAGGCCTGGAGGTCGGCGCGCAGGTGGCGACGGCTGGCAGCTTCATCCTCAAGTCCGAACTGGGCAAAGGCTCGGCCGAACACGCCCATTGATCCTGCGAGTGATTCCCCATGTTTGAGCGCCTTATCCAATTCGCCATCGAGCAGCGCATTATCGTGTTGCTGGCGGTGCTGTTGATGGCCGGTGTCGGCATCGCCAGCTATCAGAAACTGCCCATCGACGCGGTACCTGACATCACCAACGTACAGGTGCAGATCAACTCGGCGGCGGCCGGTTTTTCGCCGCTGGAAACCGAGCAGCGCATTACCTTTCCCATCGAGACGGCCATGGCCGGCCTGCCGGGCCTGCAGCAGACGCGTTCGCTGTCGCGTTCCGGTTTGTCCCAGGTCACGGTGATTTTCAAGGACGGCACCGACCTGTTCTTTGCCCGCCAACTGGTCAACGAGCGTCTGCAAGTGGCGCGCGAGCAATTGCCCGACGGCATCGAAACTGCGATGGGGCCGATTTCCACTGGCCTGGGGGAAATTTTCCTATGGACCGTCGAAGCCGAGGACGGTGTGCGCAAAGAGGACGGTACGCCTTACACCCCCACCGACCTGCGGGTGATCCAGGATTGGATCATCAAACCGCAGCTGCGCAACGTGCCAGGCGTGGCCGAGATCAATACCATCGGCGGCTTCGCCAAGGAATACCAGATTGCGCCAGACCCCAAGCGCCTGGCCGCCTACAACTTGACGCTCAACGATCTGGTCACGGCGCTGGAGCGCAACAATGCCAACGTCGGCGCCGGTTACATCGAGCGCAGCGGCGAACAGTTGTTGATCCGCGCGCCGGGCCAGGTGGCGTCTATCGACGACATCGCCAACATTGTCATCACCACCTCGGACGGCACGCCGATCCGCGTGCGCAATGTGGCCCAGGTCGACATTGGTTGTGAGCTGCGTACCGGCGCCGCCACCGAAAACGGCCGTGAGGTGGTGCTGGGCACGGTGTTCATGTTGATCGGCGAGAACAGCCGCAGCGTGTCCCAGGCGGTGGCGAAAAAGCTTGAGGAGATCAACCGCTCGCTGCCCGAAGGCGTGGTGGCTGTCACTGTTTACGACCGCACCAACCTGGTGGAAAAAGCCATCGCCACCGTGAAGAAAAACCTCTTCGAAGGTGCATTGCTGGTGGTGGCGGTGTTGTTCCTGTTCTTGGGTAATATCCGTGCAGCGCTGATCACGGCGATGGTGATTCCGCTGGCGATGCTGTTCACCTTCACCGGCATGTTCACCAACAAAGTCAGCGCCAACCTGATGAGCCTGGGCGCGCTGGACTTCGGCATTATCGTTGACGGTGCGGTGGTGATCGTCGAGAACGCCATCCGCCGTCTGGCTCATGCGCAACACCGTCATGGCCGGTTGCTGACCCGCAGTGAACGCCTGCACGAAGTGTTCGCCGCGGCCAAGGAGGCGCGACGCGCGCTGATCTTCGGGCAGTTGATCATCATGGTGGTGTACCTGCCGATCTTCGCCCTCACGGGCGTGGCCGGGAAGATGTTCCACCCGATGGCCTTCACGGTGGTGATTGCCTTGCTCGGCGCGATGATTCTGTCGGTGACCTTCGTACCGGCGGCGATTGCGTTGTTTGTCACCGGCAAGGTCAAGGAAGAAGAAAACATTGTGATGCGCAGTGCACGCCGGGTGTATGACCCGGTGCTCAACTGGGTGATGGTGCGTCGGCCTTTGGTGTTCGGCCTGGCCGCACTCACCATCGTCGTCTCGGGTCTGGTTGCCAGCCGCATGGGCAGTGAATTTATCCCCAGCCTCAGCGAAGGCGACTTTGCCCAGCAGGCGCTGCGTGTGCCCGGCACCAGCCTGACCCAATCGGTGCAGATGCAGCAGCAACTGGAAAAAACCTTACTGGCCCAAGTGCCGGAAATCGAGCGGGTGTTTGCGCGCACCGGTACGGCGGAAATCGCCTCCGACCCGATGCCGCCGAATATCTCCGACAGCTATGTGATGCTCAAACCCAAGGACCAATGGCCCGACCCGAAGAAGTCCCGCGAGGCAATTATCGCAGACATCCAAAGGGCCAGCGCGATTGTGCCGGGCAGCGTGTATGAGCTGTCGCAGCCGATCCAGTTGCGTTTCAATGAGCTGATTTCCGGAGTGCGTAGCGATGTGGCGGTGAAGGTGTTTGGCGATGATATGGCGGTGCTCAACCAGACAGCTGGGGAAATCGCCGAGACCTTGCAGAAGCTCAACGGCGCGTCGGAAGTGAAGGTGGAACAGACCTCCGGCCTGCCGGTGCTGACCATCAATATCGACCGCGACAAAGCCGCTCGCTTTGGCCTGAATGTGGGTGATGTGCAGGACACCATCGCCGTCGCGGTCGGTGGGCGCCAGGCCGGTACGCTGTACGAGGGTGATCGGCGTTTTGACATGGTGGTGCGCTTGTCCGATACGTTGCGCACCGATATCGACGGCTTGTCACGCCTGTTGATCCCGGTGCCGGCGCTGGCGAGTAGTACCTCGGGGCAGTTGGGCTTTATCGCCTTGTCCCAGGTTGCCAGCCTCGACCTGGTGCTGGGCCCCAACCAGATCAGCCGCGAGAACGGCAAGCGCCTGGTGATCGTCAGCGCCAACGTGCGCGGGCGCGATATCGGCTCGTTTGTCGAGGAGGCCGAAGCCGCCATCACCACCCAGGTGAAAGTCCCCGCCGGTTACTGGACCACCTGGGGCGGCCAGTTCGAACAGTTGAAGGAGGCTTCTGAACGCTTGCGCATCGTGGTGCCGGTGGCCTTGCTGTTGGTGTTCGGGTTGCTGTTCATGATGTTCAACAACCTCAAGGACGGCCTGCTGGTGTTTACCGGCATCCCATTCGCGCTCACCGGCGGGATCATGGCGCTGTGGCTGCGCGATATTCCGTTGTCGATTTCAGCGGGGGTGGGCTTTATCGCCTTGTCGGGCGTTGCGGTGCTTAATGGCCTGGTGATGATCGCCTTCATCCGAAACCTGCGCGAGGAAGGTCGCTCATTATCGGTGGCGATCCACGAAGGCGCGTTGACCCGTCTGCGCCCGGTGCTGATGACCGCGCTGGTGGCGTCCCTGGGGTTTATCCCCATGGCGCTCGCCACCGGCACCGGTGCCGAAGTGCAGCGCCCATTGGCGACCGTGGTGATTGGCGGGATTATTTCTTCGACCTTGCTGACCTTGCTGGTGCTGCCGGCGTTGTACCAATGGGCTCATCGCCGCGATGAAGAGACCGCCTGACAACCGTGAAAACGCCGCAACCCCCCTGGGGGAGCGGGCTTGCTCGCGAATGCGCCGGGTCAGTCGATACCTTTACTGACGGATACACCGCCTTCGCGGGCAAGCCCGCTCCCACAGGGGGCCAACGGCGCTTCCAGAGCCTGGGGAAACACCAGGCTGAACCGCGTAAAACGCCCAGGCTGGCTGGTGACATGAGCATGCCCCTGATGCAAATGCATGATCGATTTCACGATGGCCAGCCCCAGCCCGGTGCCGCCCTCGGCACGGGTACGGCTGCTGTCGGCGCGGTAGAAACGTTCGAACAGGTGCGGCAGGTGGTGCGCTTCAATGCCTCGCCCCGGGTTGCCCACCGACAGCGATACGCTCTGCTCGTAGGTCTCCACCAACAGCAACACGGTAGAGGCCTCGGGTGTGTGGCGAATGGCATTGGACAGCAAGTTGGAAATCGCCCGCTGGATCATCAGCCGATCGCCCGTCACCCAGGCATCGCCGCGCAGGCTCAGGGTGATGTGTTTGTCTTCGGCACTCAGGGCAAACAACTCCATCACGCGCTGGGCTTCCTGCGCCAGGGACACCTCGGTGAATGAGGCCCGCGCCGCCGGGTGGCTGACCTGCGCCAGAAACAGCATGTCGCTGACAATCCGCGCCAGGCGTTCGAGCTCTTCGGTGTTGGATTCCAGCACCGCCTTGTATTCCTGCGGCGGGCGCTGGCGCGACAGGGTCAACTGGGCCTTGCCCATCAGGTTGGTCAAGGGCGCGCGCAGTTCGTGGGCCAGGTCATCGGAGAATTGCGAGAGTTGCTGCACCCCGGCATCCAGGCGGTCAAGCATCACGTTGATGCCGTGGGCGAGTTCACCCAGTTCGTGGGGCAGGTTGTCCACAGACAAGCGATGGGTGAGGTCTTGGGTGGTGACTTTCGCCGCCACCTGGCTGAACTGCTTCAACGGCGCCAGGCCCCGTTGCACCAGCCACCAGGCGCCCATGCCAATCAGTATCAGCAGTAGCGGCAGCGCAATCAGCGTGGCGCGCAGGTAGGCACTGAGCAATGCCTGGTCGTCCATGCGGTCCAGGGACAGCAGCACCCGCACGCGTTCACCGTTGGCCAGGCGCATCAAGCTGGAGGCACTGAGTATCTGGTTGCCGTAGCTGTCGACCCAATTGAGGTAGCCCAGGGTTTCCCGTGGCTTGAAGTCGGTGAGCAGTGGCTCCTGGGGCTTGCTGCCGACGTTCAGCAGCACGCTGTTATCGGGCGCGGTGCCGACGATGGTCAGGTGGAAATTGTCGTGGCCGATCACTAGGTCCATCAGCGAGTGCGGGCGGCCGCGAATGGCGTGGGCGTTCAGGCCCAGGGCCAGGCTGTGCTGGATCTGTTCCATTTTGCTTTCCAGGTTCTTGCGCGCGAGTTTTTCCAGCTCATGGGTGAGGGCCAGGTAGGCCAGGGTCGCCAGCAGCAACACCAGGCCCGCGCCCATCAGGCTGACCGTCAAGCCCAGGCGCATCGACAGGCTGCCGGTCTTCATGGGCGCGCTTCCAGCACGTAGCCCACGCCGCGAATGGTGTGGATCAGCTTGACCTCGCTCTGGTCATCCACCTTGGCGCGCAGGCGGCTGATGGAGACTTCGACCACGTTGGTGTCGCAGTCGAAATTCATGTCCCAGACCAGTGAAATAATCTGTGTGCGGGTCAGCACTTCGCCGGCCTGGCGCATCAGCACTTGCAACAGGGCGAACTCCTTGGTGGTCAGGTCGATGCGCCGGGTGCCGCGATAAGCGCGGTGGCGGCGCGGGTCCAGTTCCAGGTCCGAGACGCGGAACACTTCCGGCTGTGGAATGTGCTCGCTGCGACGCATCAGGGTGCGCACGCGGGCCAGCAGTTCGGGAAACTCGAACGGCTTGACCAGGTAATCGTCGGCGCCCATGTCCAGGCCCTTGATCTTGTCAGCCAGCCGGCCACGGGCGGTGAGCATCATCACGCGCTGGGTGCCGTTGCGGCGCAGTTCTTCCAGTACTTGCCAGCCATCCTTGCCCGGCAGGTTGACGTCCAGAATCACCAGTTCATAGGCGTGTTGCCCTGCCAGGTGCAGGCCGTCGACGCCATTGGCGGCGCAGTCGACCACGTAGCCACTTTCGTTCAGGCCCTGTTGCAGGTAGTCGGCGGTTTTCTGCTCGTCTTCAACCACAAGAATACGCATGGGGGTTACCTCTTGAATTAGGGGGAGAGAAGGCGCCCATGTCCCTATGGCGGCGGTTTCGGAAGTGGGAAAAGTCTGAAGGCTGAAGTAACTCTAGGGTCAACTGCGACCGTCGGTCGCACCGCACCGCAGGCAAAAAAAACGCCCCAAGCGGGGCGTTAAAAATTCATCTCTTTCCAAAGGAGCTACACAAAAGCTTCAGAGATGAATGTGCTCGGGTGAATAAGTTGAAGCGAGTATAGAAAGTTCCACTTAACGAGAAGCTGAGGCCAATATTACAATTTTGATAACTGGCTATTTGTGAACAGATGTTAGTTAATCGCGAGCGAATGTAAGGGCTACAGCACGACCAATGGGTATTCGGCAATCAGACGAACTTCTTCCAGGTCTGACTCGAACGCACTGGAGCGCACGGTGGCCTGGCGCAAGCGCAGGGACAAATCCTTCAAACGCCCACTTTGCACCACGTACTTGGCCTCGATATCCCGTTCCCAACGGCGTTGATCGGTCAAGGGGTTACCCGCTGCATCACGGCGCATATACACGGCATTGGCGTTGCTGTAGTCGGCGCCGGTGCCTTTGCCGTAGCGGGTCATGAACGACAGGCCGGGAATGCCGAACGCCTGCATGTCCAGGTCGTAGCGCAGCATCCATGAGCGCTCCTTGGGCGCGTTGAAGTCGCTGTACTGGATGGAGTTGTTGAGGAAGATCGAGTCTGACTGGCGCAGGTAATCAAAATCATCGTCGCCGTTGTTGCGCTGGTGCGACACGGCCAGGCCGTGGGCACCGACCTTGACCCCGAGCCTGGCGCTCCAGATGTTGTTGTCGAACTCGCCGAGCCGTTTCTGGCCTTCGTCCACGGCCTTGTAATAGTTGAAGTCGCCGAACAGCGACACGTCGTCGGTCAGCGCGTAATTGGCATTGCTGCCGAAGTAGTACTGGTCCCAGGCGTCCTTCAAGCGGCTGCTGTACAGGCTAAAGCCCAGGTGGCTGTTGAGCTGATAGTCACCGCCGAAGTAGGCGATCCAGGGCGAGTCGACCTTGCCTGCATAGAAGGTGGCAAAGCCTTTGTTCATGCCGCTTTCACTGGGCTGGCTCATGCCGCTCAGGCGCCCGCCTTGCAGGCTCAAGCCTTCCAGGCTGGTGTTTTGCAGGGTGACGCCGCGAAAGCTCTCGGGCAACAGGCGAGAGTCGCCGTAGGCCACCACCGGGGTGAGTGGGAACACGTCGCCGGCCTTGATCACCGTGTCCAGCACGCGCAGTTTCGCCGCGCCGCCGATTTTGCTGTAGCTGTCTTCCGGCTGGTTGTCGCTGTTCACCGGCAGCACGCCGAACGAGCCTTTGCCGCCGCTGCGGCCGCTGCCCGAGTCAAGTGTGAGGCCGTACATGGCGAATGCGTCCAGGCCAAAACCCACGGTGCCCTGGGTAAAACCGGATTCGAATTTGCCGATGAAGCCCTGGGCCCAGGCTTCGGAGTAACCATTGCCAGTGGGGCTGGACTGGCCTTTGCGGTCATCGCGGTTGAAGTAGAAATTGCGTGCCAGCACGTTGATGCGGCTGCCCTCGATAAAACCTTCGGGCTTGTCCTCCACCGCCAAGGCGGCCATGGGCAGTGCAGCCATCAGTGAAAAGGGAAGGGTGTAATGACGAATGCTCATGATGCGCTCCTCGGTGATGGCAGTTATCGGCTTCTTATAGAGGCGGGCGTTTTTATTGATCTGGCCCTGGCTGATAGTTGCAAACGACGGATAACAGCTGCATGGCGCGAAGATTACAATTCTGGAAACTAACGGCCATCTAACAAATAAGTAATGTTCTGGTGAACCTGGCGTCAGGGTGGGTTGGTTAATCTCGACACTGAACTTTTCAGTCGAGGAAACCGCGATGAACTTTTATAAAGCAGGTTTGGCTGTATTAACGGCTGTGTTGTCATTCGGCGCACTGGCCGAAGGGGGTGGGGATCGCACCTTTGCCCTGATGATGGAGCGCAATGAGAAAGCCATGGCCGCCTACGCCATCAAAAAAGGCAAGCCGGTGCCCGAGGTCCAGGCGTACCGCTATGGCATGGACCTGGACATTGCCAAGGTCGTCAACGTGACGCCGCCGATCCGCTCGTGCAACGCCGTGCCGTCGCGCATGACCTATGAAGACTCCAGCGGCAAGCTCAATACCCTGGAATATCAGGTCATGGGCGTATGCCGTAACAATGGCGGTTGAAAATATAGTTCGGCCCAGGGCTCAAGCGCTCTTCAGAAAACCCCGGCAGCGCCGATGCAAGTGAGTACACCCACCTCACTTGCCTAACGGTGCCCCATGTTCAATACCCGCCTGAAGCAGGAGCTGACCGCTCTGCGCGAAGAATTGTCGAGCTTGCTTCAGGTGAAAGAGAGCCTGGAAAGCGAAATGCTCTGCCTGACGCTGGACCCTGAAGGCCGTGTGGAGTGGGCCAATGCCAACTTCCTGCAGGAGCTGGCTTACTCGCTGGGCGAGATTGTCGGGCGCGCGATCGAAGACTTGGTGCCGGCCCACGTGCGCCAGGACGAGTTCCAGCTGCGCTTCAAGCACGCGCTGGCCCGCGGCGAACACTTTGCCGGCGCCGTGCGCCTGATGCGCGGCAATGGCAAGGAAGCCTGGTTGCGCTCAATCGTGCAGCCGGTGCGCAGTTCGGAGGGGCGCATCAAGCAGTTTTCGATGTTCTCCAGCGACCTTACTCGCACCATCGAGAGTTCGCGTGAACATGAAAACCTGATCACCGCGCTGATGCGTTCTACCGCGTTGATCGAGTTCGATCTGGAGGGGCATGTACTCACCGCCAATGACCGCTTCCTCGGCGCCATGGGTTACAGTCTGGCGCAGATCGAAGGCAAACATCACCGTATGTTCTGTGAACCACAGGAATACAACAGTGCCGAATACCAACAGTTCTGGAAGCGCCTGAACGCCGGTGAGTTCGTCGCCGCGCGCTTCAAACGCGTGGACAGCCACGGCCGCCTGGTGTGGTTGGAGGCCACCTACAACCCGGTGCTGGACGCCAATGAGCGGTTGTACAAAGTGGTCAAGTTCGCCACGGTCATTACCGACCAGGTCAACCGCGAGCAGGCGGTGGCCGAGGCCGCCAATATTGCCTACAGCACCTCGTTGCAAACCGACGACAGCGCCCAGCGCGGTACCACTGTGGTCACCCAGGCCGTGGACGTGATGCGCGACCTGGCCCAGCACATGCAGCAGGCCGGCGAAGGTATCGAGGCGCTGAATGCCCAGTCCCAAGTGATCGGCAGCATCGTCAAGACCATCAGCGGCATTGCCGAGCAAACCAACCTTTTGGCGCTCAACGCCGCCATCGAAGCGGCGCGTGCCGGTGAACAGGGGCGGGGCTTTGCGGTGGTGGCCGATGAAGTGCGGCAATTGGCGTCACGCACCAGCAAAGCCACCGAGGAAATTGTCGGTGTGGTGCGCCAGAACCAGGACATGGCCCGCGACGCGGTGGCCTTGATGGCCGACGGTCGTGCGCAAGCCGAGCAGGGCCTGGCCCTGGCGGCGGAGGCGGGTACCGTGATCGTCGAGATTCAGGACGGTGCGCAAAAGGTGGTGAGTGCGGTCGGGCAGTTTGCCAATCAGCTGTCGAGCTGACCTGTCGGGCTTGTGCTTGAGGTATCGTAGGTCTTTTCTCGCTTGCAGAGCTGATCGACCATGAGCCCTACGTTCCGTCGCCCCGTCCCATTGTCCAAGGCTTACCGTTTGCTCAACCACGGGCCGACCGTGTTGGTGAGTGCAGCCCACAACGGCCAGCGCAATATCATGGCCGCTGCCTGGGCCATGCCGTTGGATTTCGAACCACCGAAAGTCGCGGTGGTGCTCGACAAGGCCGCCTGGACCCGCCAACTACTGGAAGGCGCCGGCACTTTTGTGCTGCAGGTGCCTTGTGTTGTGCAGGCTGATCTAGTGCAGACGGTGGGCAATACCCGCGGCGTTGAAACCGACAAATTCGCTGCCTACGGCCTGCACACTTTCAGCGGTGAGCACACCGGGGCGCCGATGCTGGAAGGCTGCGTGGCTTGGCTGGAATGCCGCCTGCTGCCCGAGCCGCGTAATCAGCAGGCCTATGACCTGTTCCTGGGCGAAGTGGTCGCGGCCTATGCTGATGAGCGGGTATTCAGCGAGGGCCGCTGGCATTTTGAGGGGCATGATGAACTGCGCACGTTGCACCATGTGGCGGGCGGAAACTTCCTGGCGATTGGTCAACCGGTTGTCGGGCGCCAGCTCTGACAGAGGCGCAAAGCCACGAAGATCAACTGTGGGAGCTGGCTTGCCTGCGATGGCATCACCTCGGTGTACCTGATGTACCGAGGTGTCTGCATCGCAGGCAAGCCAGCTCCCACATGGGGTTTATGGTGTCTTCAGGTTCGTGGCATGCACTCGAGGGTGCGGTTTACTACGGTCTTGGTCATCTCCAGCAAGTGCCATACGGCATGGATTCGGGCGCGGTCGTGGGGTTGCAGGTGATCGCAACAGTCCCACACCGTGGCCGATGCGCTGTTGATCAGATGGGAAATATAGAGTTGAGCGTCTTCGAAGCTGAGTTCTTCATTGACGACTAGGCAATCCATGGGTGGATCGGGAAGTGCTTTGGTCATGGTGTAACTCCTGATTGAGGCAGAAGCCGGCCCAGTCGCGACTAAACGAAGGGTGGCGGCTGTACGCAGGTTAGTCGACCGGCTAATCAGGAAAATCCGGCGCACCCGAGGGTGCCCTGCGCACAGCCACCATAAAACCTCATGGAGGACCATGCGCCTGATTAGAGTCCGGGCGACTAAACCCGATCACTGAAAAGGCAGTGACGGGCCGAAGACTAGCCATCGATTCCAACAGGCACAAGGCGGCAGGGATTGTCTCGGAAACGTCCTGCAATTTAAAGGGACGCAGCTTGCTGGCCCTTTACAAACCATGACCAAATGCCAGCAACGCCACCTCATCCAACTGTGGGAGCTGGCTTGCCTGCGATGGCATCAATAAGGTGTGTCTGATACACCGCGGTGTCTGCATCGCAGGCAAGCCAGCTCCCACAGTCCAACCCAGTACTCAGCGTCCGAGCATTTTCACCCAACGCGATGGCGGCATGCCGTAGGTGCTGCGAAATTGGCGGGTCATGTGGCTTTGGTCGGTAAAGCCTGCGGTCATCGCCGCATCTACCAACGATTGGCCCTGGGCCAATAAGTGGCGCACCAGGTCCAGCCGGCGCATGGTCAGGTAGCGGTAGGGGCTGGTGCCGAACAACAGACGAAAATCCCGCGATAACGCCCAGCGGTCGCGGCCGGCATGGTCGGCAATTTCATCGAGGTTGATGCTGCGGCCCAGGGCGCTGTGGATGAATTCACGGGCGCGTTCGGCCGCGACGTAGTCGAAGGATTTACGGCGAATGAGGGCCCCGGACGCAGCGCTCAGCGCGTGGGCCAGGTCGAACATAGCGTCTTGTTCTTGCATCGGGTCTATCGGGCAATCCAGGCTCTGCAGCAACACTTCGCTGGCGCGGTGCAGCCGTGGGTCGGTGGACAAGCCGTCGGGGATAAACGGCAACGGCTGGCCACCGAGGATCTGCTGGATCAGCGCCGGCTCCACATAAATCATCCGATACTTGAAGCCTTCGTCGCTGCCGGCGCGACCGTCATGGGTTTCATCCGGGTGGATCACCATGGTGGTGCCAGGCAGGCTGTGGGTCGTGCCGCCGCGATAATGAAAACTCTGTACGCCGAACAACGTGCGCCCGATGGCGTAGGTGTCATGGCGATGAGGGTCGAAGGCAAAGCCGGCAAAGTACGCCTCGATACGGTCAAGGCCACTGGCGTGGGGCGCGCGGTGCAGCCAGTCGAGGGAGTGGATGGGGTTGCCCATGGTGACTTGTCACAAAAGGAAGTGGAAACACGTTAACTGAGTCTGCACCGGTTGTCTGCTGGGGTCTTGTACGATTGTGCAGGTGTGGGGCGAGGCCTATGCTCCCTGTTCGTATACTGCGCTGGTGGTGCTCCTCATGGATGTTTTCAACCCTGCCTATGTGGCGCCGCTGGTCTCGCTCGCGCTGCTGTGGACGGTCGCCGTGGTGACCCCCGGTCCCAACTTCTTCAATACGGCGCAGTTGGCCGCCAGCTGTTCGCGGCGTCACGGTGTGGTGGCGTCGGCGGGCGTGGCGACCGGCACGATTATCTGGGGGTTGGCTGGTGGCTTGGGCATCAAGTCGCTGTTTACCGCCGCGCCCATGTTGTACCTGGCGTTCAAGATCATCGGCGGCTGCTACCTGATCTATCTTGGGCTGAAGCTGTTCAAACGCTCGGCGCCGAGCACGGGGCAGACGGTGTTGCCCGATGAGCCGCGACGGTCACTATTTTCCGCATGGCGTTTCGGTTTACTGGGCAACTTGTCCAACCCCAAGGCAGCTCTGTTCGTCGCCACAGCCTTTGCCTCGACGATGCCACCGTCACCCTCGCCGGCGCTGTTGACGCTGGCGGTCATCACCATGGCTACCTTGTCGTTCAGTTGGTATTGCAGCGTCGCCCTGGTGTTTTCCAGCGAGCACATGGCCAACCTCTACAGCCGTTCGCGCAAGTGGCTCGACCGCTTTGCCGGGAGCTGCTACCTGTTATTCGGTGCACATCTGGTAGCGAATCGCTAACCACCCATGGTAAGAAGCCTTACTTTCAACAGTGAGGCCGGGTCATGAGCAAGGTGCGGGTAGGGATTATTTTTGGTGGCCGTTCGGCTGAGCACGAGGTCTCGCTGCAATCGGCGCGCAACATTGTCGATGCCCTTGATCGCTCACGCTTCGAGCCGGTTTTGATCGGTATCGACAAGGCCGGTCACTGGCACCTCAATGACACCTCGAACTTTCTGCTCAACCAGGAAAACCCGGCACTCATCGCCCTCAACCAGTCCAACCGTGAATTGGCCGTGGTGCCCGGCAAGGCCAGCCAGCAAGTGGTGGAAACTTCCGGGCAGGGCATGCTGGAACACATCGACGTGATCTTCCCGATTGTCCACGGCACCCTCGGTGAAGACGGTTGCCTGCAAGGCTTGCTGCGCATGGCGGACTTGCCCTTCGTCGGTTCCGACGTGCTCGGCTCGGCGGTGTGCATGGACAAAGACATCAGCAAGCGCTTGCTGCGCGACGCGGGTATTGCGGTCACGCCGTTCATCACCCTTACGCGAGCTAATGCGGCGCGCACCTCGTTTGAAACGGCCGCTGGCAAGCTCGGTGTGCCGATGTTCGTCAAGCCCGCCAACCAGGGTTCGTCGGTGGGGGTAAGCAAAGTCGGCAGCGAAGCCGAGTACCGCGCTGCCGTTGAACTGGCGTTGGGGTTTGATGAGAAGGTGCTGGTGGAGTCCGCCGTCCAGGGCCGTGAGATCGAATGCGCCGTGCTGGGCAATGACGAGCCCATCGCCAGCGGTTGTGGCGAGATCGTGGTGAGCAGTGGTTTCTATTCCTACGACAGCAAATACATCGATGGCCAGGCCGCCCAGGTGGTGGTGCCGGCGGCGATCAGTCATGACGCCAGCGAGCGGATCCGCAGCCTGGCCATTGAGGCGTTTGAAGTGTTGGGCTGCGCCGGGTTGGCGCGGGTGGATGTGTTCCTGACGCAGGACGGCGAAGTGCTGATCAACGAGATCAACTCACTGCCCGGTTTTACCCGCATCAGCATGTACCCCAAGCTGTGGCAGGCGGCAGGCATGAGCTACAGCGAGCTGGTGAGCCGGTTGATCGAGCTGGCGCTGGAGCGGCATGCGGGGCGCAAGGGCTTGAAGATCAACCGCCAGTGATTGGCCCGAAGCAGTAACGCGATCAGGCGTTACTGAGTACTTCGCGAAAAACGTCCGGCCTTATGGCCGCAATATGCAGTAGCGAACGTGCTGCTCCGGAAGGTGCGCGACGCCCTTGCTCCCATTCTTGAAGGGTTCTTACTGACACGCCCAGAAGCTCGGCAAATTTGGGTTGTGAGAGCCCTGTCTTGCTTCTTGCTTCGGCAGCCTGAGTGACCTCAACGTGCTGCACGGCCCCGTAACGTCCCGCTTTGACATCCTGAATGGCTGTGAGTAGTTCTTCGCCTATATTGCGTTTGGCGTCACGTTCCTTCAGTTCTTTATCAGTGAGTGGCATGGTTCATTTCCTTTGCGATTTTGTACAGGATATGTGCCGGAATATTCTCCGTGGCGCTCTTGCCATAAATCAGTAGCGCGACGACTGCTCCGCACTCCAGATGTGTGGTGTAGATGACCCGCACTGATCCACTTTTACCCCGGCCCTCCATGCTCCAGCGTATCTTTCGGCAACCTCCCGAGCGCGGAATGACATTTCCAGCATCAGGATGGCTGGTGAGAAACGCCATGAAGATACCTTTTTCATCTTCAGTCCAATAGTCAGGCCATTGCCTGCTGAAGAGAGGGGATTCTATGAGAGTGAACACGCGAAATTCTACGTCTTTGACGTAGCCTCTGGCAAGAAAGGGCGGGCCAGAAAATCGCAGGTGAGATGGGGCTGCTCAAGAAGGTTTTTATCGCAAAAGATGACATGGCACTTTGAGTTCTGGCGCTCCGCGTAGGATTTAAGGCGTAAGGGTGCAGGTCTTTTTTTATAAGCCTGTACGGATAGATCAACACCTTAATCACCCAACGCCTCACCTTCACGCCGAGGGTCCGCGCCACCACTGAGCGTCACCTTACCCTGGGCATCCCGTGTGCGCACGATGGCCTGCACGCCGCTGGTCATCTCGATCTCGCTCAGGGCGTGGCTCTTGTCCTTGAGCGCCTGTTTCAGCGCCGGACTGAACAGCCCAGCTTCCAACTCGGTAGCACCATTGCGACTGCCAAAGTTGGGCAGGCTGATGGCCGCCTGCGGGTCGAGCTTCCAGTCGAGCATGGCCACCAGGGATTTACTCACGTACTCGATGATCTGCGAGCCACCGGGGGAGCCGACGGTAGCCAGCAGTTCGCCCGAGTTGCGGTCGAACACCAAGGTCGGCGCCATGGCCGAGCGTGGGCGTTTGCCCGGTTGTACGCGGTTGGCTACAGGCTGGCCGTTTTCTGCGGGGATGAACGAGAAGTCGGTCATCTGGTTGTTGAGCAAAAAGCCCTGGACCATCACATGAGAGCCGAATGCCGCTTCAACCGTGGTGGTCATCGACACGGCGCCGCCCTGGTCGTCCACCGCCACCACCTGTGAGGTGGAGATGCGCAGCGGCGAGCGGTCTGGCGCATACGCTACCTGAATACCGGCGGGTTGGCCGGGCTTGGCGATGCCCATGCTGCGTTCGCCGATCAGCGTGGCGCGCTGCGCCAGGTAACTCGGTGCGACGAGGCCGGCGACGGGTACGGGGGTGAAGTCTGCATCGGCCACGTACAGCGCGCGGTCGGCAAAGGCCAGGCGCCCGGCTTCGGCGAGCAGGTGCACGGCCTCGGGTGTCGGCTCAAGCCCGGCCGGCGAGGCACTCTTGACCGGTGTCATAGGGGCGATGGCCAGGCGCGGGGTGCGGTTTTCCAGCGCCTGCAGTGTCCCGAGGATCTGCGCCACGGCAATCCCGCCCGAGGACGGCGGTGGCATGCCGCAGACCTTCCATTGTTTGTAGTCGGTGCACAGCGGTGCGCGTTGCTTGGCGGTGTAGCCCTTGAGATCAGCCTGGGACAGGCTGCCGGCATTGCGATGGCCCTGCACCTTGCGTGCGATCTCATCGGCAATCGATCCTTGGTACAGCGCATCCGGCCCTTCCTTGGCGATGCGCTTGAACACCGCGGCCAGAGCCGGGTTTTTCAACAGCGTGCCGGTGGCTTTTGGCGAGCCATCGGCATTCAGGAAGTACGCCGCCATGTCGGGCGATTGCGCGATAAAGCGGTCAGCCGCGATCAAGCTGTGCAAGCGTGGGGAAATGGCGAAGCCTTGCTCCGACAGGCGAATCGCCGGTTCAAACACCTTGGCCCATGGCAAGCGGCCGCTCTTTTGGTGCGCCATCTCCAGGGCGCGCAATACCCCTGGAGTGCCCACCGAGCGCCCGCCAATCTGCGCATCCGTGAACGCCATCGGCGTACCGTCGGCCTTCAGGAAAAGACGCTCCGTGGCCCCGGCCGGCGCAGTTTCGCGGCCGTCATAAGCCTGCACGTTGTGCCCATCCCACAGCATGATGAACGCACCGCCGCCGATGCCGGAAGACTGCGGTTCCACCAGGGTCAATACCGCTTGCATGGCAATCGCCGCATCAATGGCTGAACCGCCTTGACGCAGCATTTCACGCCCGGCTTCAGCGGCCAGCGGGTTGGCGGCGGCGGCCATATGGCGCTCGGCGTGGCGGGTGCTCAGGTCGGTGCGGTAGCCCGAGCCCAGCTCTGGCGCCGGAGGCTGTTCGTTGACGGGCGTGTGGCAGGCGGCGAGGGCCAGGGTTGCGGCGATGACTGTCAGACTGCGGCGGGAAATCAAAAACACGCGCTGAACTCCGTTCATGTTGAGAAGGTGCTGTGGTCCTTGGGCTACTGCGTTGTTTACAGGTAAATCGTGCCTTGCATGTACAGCACGGCCTTGCCGGAAATAATCACCCGGTCACCCTGCAGTTCACAGCGCAGCTGGCCCTTACGCTGGCCGCCTTGCTCGGCGCTCAATTGCGATTTGCCCAGGCGCTCGGCCCAGAAAGGTGCCAGCGAGGTGTGCGCCGAGCCGGTAACCGGGTCTTCATTAACGCCCACATTCGGGCCGAACCAGCGCGAGATAAAATCAAACCGAGTGCTTTTAGCGGTCACCGCAACCCCGCGTTTAGGCAGGCCTTTGAGCCGCGCAAAGTCCGGTGTGAGAGCCGCCACCTGTGCTTCATCTTCCACCAGCACGATGTAGTCGTCGGTGCCAAACACCTCGGCGTTTTCAAGCCCCAGGGCGCTCAACATGCCGTGGGGCGGCTCGCAGCGTTCGGGTTTTTTGGCCGGAAAATCCATCGCCAGCTCATCGCCGTTGCGCGTTACCCGCAACTCGCCGCTACGGGTGGCAAAGCGCAGAACCTGCGGGGCGTCCGCCAACTTGTGGATCAATACCCACGCGGCTGCCAACGTGGCATGGCCGCACAGGTCCACCTCAACTTCCGGCGTGAGCCAACGCAACTCATAGAACTCGCCACGGGGTACAAAGAACGCGGTTTCCGAAAGATTATTCTCGGCTGCAATCTGCTGCAGTTGCTCGTCGGCCAGCCACTCAGTGAGTGGGCACACCGCTGCCGGGTTGCCGCCGAAGGGATGGTGGCTGAAAGCGTCGACTTGGTAGATGTCCAGTTGCATCGGGGCACTCCGTGTTTAGGGGAGGCAGGACACTAACAGTGGGGTTGGGGGGCGTCAAAATACAGTTGGGGAGTTTTTTTGCGCGCATAAAAAAACGGCCTACCTTTCGGTAAGCCGTTTTTAGTACTTGGTGGCTACACAGGGACTTGAACCCCGGACCCCAGCATTATGAATGCTATGCTCTAACCAACTGAGCTATGTAGCCAAGTGGCGCGCATTATTCGCTTGGAAAGGCAATGCGTCAAGCGTTTTTGTTGAAAATTTTTCTACGCTTTCAACTGTTTAAGCCAAAGCGCTGATTTTGGCGACGGGCGGTGGCGAATGCGCCGTGCATGAGGGGAGCGCAAGCGCTAAGCGTCTTCGAGGGTCTACTCACGGGCCAAGTCCGACAGTGTTGGGCAGATATCCCTGTCGCCCAACGCTTGACTGGCTAGTTCAACTTACTGATGCAGTGGGGTGTGGGTGACGCGCTTGAGCTGTTCGCGTGCCCGTGACAGGCGCGAGCGCACGGTGCTGATAGGAATGTCCAGTACGTCGGCGGTGTCCTGGTAACTGCCGTCGGTTTCCAGGGAGGCATACAGTGTTCTGCGCATCTCTGTGGGCAAGTGATCAATTGCGCTCAGGGTATTTTCCAGGCGTCGGTTGACCTCGAATTCCCAATCCAGGCTGTGGCTTTCTTCATGGCCATGCCACAGCGACTCGTCGAATTCGCAATGAGAGGGCTTGGCATACAGGCGCCGGAAATGATTGCGGATCAGGTTCTGCGCGATGCCGCACATCCAGGTGCTGAGCGTCGCGGTACCACTGAAGCGCTCGCGATTGCGCCAGGCCTCCAAGTAAGTCAGTTGCAATAGATCATCCGCGTCTTCCGGGTTGAGGACCCGTTTGTGAATGAAGCGCCGCAGTTTTTTCTGTTGATCGTCTGTCAGATGGAGCATGAATTGAGGCGAATTGCCACCAAGGTGAACTAAGGCTTCAATAGGGATATTCATGATTTTTTCCTTAAGGTAGACGCAGTCGAAAACGTATCGACAGGACCCCGATTGCACTGCGTGTGCCAAAGAGAAAAAATCGTTTAATAGCTTGATATACATAGATAAATATTTTGAATGGAGGTGTTTTTACGCAGACTTTTGCACGGGGGACCAGGTGCCTGTGCAAGTCTTTTCAAACCCGGCTCAGCCTCAAATTTCTATGGAACCGTATGGGTGGGCCTCGCCACACAGGGAAAACACTCTTCCTGAACTGGCCTGTCCATGAAAGTCGAATCTCGCAACGATGTGCAAACGGTCCAAAGCTCGGATCAACCTGTTATCAACACTGGCTCCGTGCCTGCACCTGCGAAGGGTGTCGACGAACTGGCCCATCTGTTCAATCAGGAAGTGGAGCTCAATAAGCTCCCGCTGGCCCATCGGCAAATGGGCGTGCGCGTGCCTGCGGCTGAAAAGCTGGTGGAGCTTTATGACCAGTTGGGTCACCCGGCCCAGGCGAGCATGGCTTCGGTTTCGCGCCGAATCAGGATGCAGTTGCTGCAAAGCGCCAGTCTCGAAAAATTGCTCGACCTCGCCGGAGGCGACCCGGCGCGTGCTTTCGTGGTGCTCAAGCATGTGGTGAGCGAGGCGGACGCTGAAGTCCGTAAATCCGAAGCGGCCCTGGCACACGCAGCCATCGCCAAGCTGGAGGCGCGTTTCAAGGGCGAAATCCAGGCCGGCCTGAACATCGCCTTAACACTGCAAGCCGCCAGCGTGGACCCCGAGGAGCGCCAGGCCCTACGTGCGCTCTACTACGCCAGCGTGGTCACGCGCCAATCCCTGGCAACAATGATGCAAGCCCTGCTGGGTGTATACGGCGGTGATGGGTTTCAAGAAGGGCTTAACGTGATGCGTAAAGCCCTGGCAGACGATATTGCCGCCTTGGTGTCCTCGGTGCCTACACCATTGCTGCGCTCCTTGCTGGTGGGGCTGCGAAGCTGCGGGCAGTTGAGCGCAGTGCTGGCCAGTTGCGTGACGTGCAAGCAGCGCCTGGAGATGGAGGATGAGGCCGTTACGCTGCTGCAGCGCCTGCTCGGATATGCCAGCAGCGGCATAGGCGCCGATGAAATTCTGCGGTTGGGGAATGAGATGGGGAGTGGTTCGCCTACCAGGCAATTGACAGCTCTCAACGCGCTTTACCCTCTGATCCGGCAGTTACCTTTGGCCTTGTGGCCTGACACCAGAGTCCGTGAGGAAACCTTGTTCAAGTTTGTAGCGGTGATGGACGAACTGAACCGGATCGATGGCGGAACCCAGCGTTCTCCTGAGCTGGCCGAGGCTATGACGTGACCCTGCTGTCGACCATCAATGGCTTACTGCTCAAAGTGGCACAGCGAGCTGAAGTGCTGGGCGCTGTGGTGGTCATGGCCATTATCTTTATCTTTATCGTTCCACTGCCGACCTGGCTGGTAGATATTCTGATTGCTCTCAATATCTGCATATCTTGCCTGTTGATCGTACTGGCGCTTTATCTACCGGGCCCTTTGGCGTTCTCGTCGTTCCCGTCGATCCTGTTGTTGACCACTATGTTTCGATTGGCGCTGTCGATCGCGACCACGCGCCTGATCTTGTTGGAACAGGACGCCGGTGACATCGTTGAGGCGTTCGGTAATTTTGTGGTGGGGGGAAACCTGGCGGTGGGGATGGTGATCTTCCTGATCCTGACCCTGGTCAACTTCCTGGTGATCACCAAGGGTTCGGAGCGGGTTGCCGAGGTCGCGGCGCGATTTAGCCTGGATGCAATGCCGGGTAAGCAGATGTCTATCGACAGCGATTTGCGTGCCGGGTTGATTGACGGTGTGCAGGCGCGCGACAAACGCGATCAGCTGTCGCGTGAAAGCCAGCTGTTTGGGGCCATGGATGGCGCCATGAAGTTCGTCAAAGGCGACGCCATCGCCGGTTTGATCATCGTCGTGGTCAACCTGTTGGGCGGCTTCTCCACGGGCATGTTCCAGCACGGGTTGAGCGCTGCCGATTCCATTTCGTTGTATTCGGTGCTGACGATTGGCGATGGCCTGATAGCACAGATTCCAGCGCTGCTGATCTCTCTGACTGCGGGCATGATCATCACCCGCGTGGCGCCGGATGGACGCAAAGGCGTCAGTAACATGGGCGTCGAAATTGCTCGGCAAATGACCAGCGAGCCCAAGAGCTGGGTGATTGCCTCGGTGGGAATGCTTGCGTTTGCCCTAGTGCCGGGCATGCCTACCCTGGTGTTTATTCTTATCGCGCTGATCACCGGCTGTGTGGGTTACTACCTGGTACGCCAGCGTCAACGACAGGCAGAGCCCGCCAACGAAGCCGCTGAGGTCGTTCGACCTGAAGAGAACGGTAAAGAGGACTTGCGCGGATTTGATCCGTCGCGCCCCTACCTGTTGCAGTTTTCCCCCGTGCTGCGCGGAACGCCTGAGGTGACGGACCTGATTCATGGGATTCGCCAGGCGCGAAACTCGCTGGTCGCCAATATCGGCCTGACATTGCCGCCGTTCGAAGTTGAACTCGATGATTCCCTGGCCGCCGATGAAATGCGCTTTTGCGTGCATGAGGTGCCCATGGTCAGGGCGTCAGTGGTCAACCATGTGGCTGTTGAGCGCAAGGCGCTGACGGTTGAGCCTGAGCACGCCATACCGGGGCTGGCTGAGCGGGATGAACAGGATTGGCTCTGGTTGCCTCCTGATGATCCGCTGCTGGAGGACCCAGAGCTGGAGCGCTTCACGGCTACGCACCTGATCCTGGAGCGCATGAGGCAGGCAATGATGCTTAGCGGGCCGCAGTTCCTGGGGATTCAGGAGAGCAAGTCGATCTTGAGTTGGCTTGAGCATAACCAGCCGGAACTGGTGCAGGAACTGCAGCGCATCATGCCGCTCTCGCGTTTTTCGGCGGTGTTGCAACGCCTGGCCAGTGAAGGCGTACCGCTGCGAGCAGTGCGGCTGATTGTCGAGTCGCTGATCGAGTACGGGCAGCATGAGCGTGAGCCGGAAGCCCTGGCCGACTATGCGCGCATTGCCCTCAAGGCACAGATCTACCACCAGTACAGCGAGGCCGATGGCCTGCATGCCTGGCTGTTATCTCCGCAGAGCGAAAACATCCTGCGCGAGGCGCTGCGCCAGACCCAGACCGGCGTGTTTTTCGCGCTGGACGAGAACCACAGCGCGGCCTTTATCAGTTTGCTCAACCAAGCCTTTGTTCTAAGGGCCAAGAGCAAAAGTGTGATGTTGGTGGCGCAAGACTTGCGCAGCCCATTGCGGACCTTGCTGCTGGAAGAGTTCAACCATGTACCGGTGCTGTCTTTCGCTGAGTTGGGAAGCACATCCAAGGTCAAGGTCCTGGGGCGCATAGACCTGGGCCAGGAAGCCTTGATGCGGGGGGCGGCGGCATGAGCCTGCGGCCATGGTTAATACGAAGGAGGGCTCGATAATGTATGAGCTAAGGGTGCTTGATGGCCAGCGCCAGGGCGCTGCGTTGCCGTTGTTTGGCGAACAATGGAGCATTGGCGCCCAGGCAGATGCTGACTTGGTGCTGAACGATCCAGGGGTTGCCGAGCAGCATGCGTTGCTGCGCTTTTTTGAGGCTAACTGGTCGGTGCAGGCCCAGGCGGAACTGTTGTACGGGGCTGCTGGGCAAGCCATGGCGCAGATCCCGAATCTGGCATTGAACGTGCCCTTTCTGGTGGGCAGCGTAAGGTTGTGCGTCACCCTGGCGGATCAACCGTGGCCCGAGCCTGTGGCGCCGGCGGCCGCAGCGGTGCCATCGCCGGATGAACCCGCGCAGGCACTGATGTTGTCCGCCATTGCGCCCTCGCAGCAAAAGCGCTTGATCAGCCTGGTGCTGGTGATGGCGATCATCATCGCCGTAGTGGGCATGGTCTCGACAGGGGAGCATGAGGCCCAGGCTTCGCTGATGCCTGCGGTGGCTGGCAAACAGGAACTGGCCTCACCGATTGATGTGCGCCAACAGTTGGTGAAGATGCTTGGCGAGCGTGAGTTGAACCCGCGCATCGGCTTGCAGGTGATCAACGGCCAAGTCGTGCTGAGCGGGGATGTTTCCCAGGAAGATGTGGAGTTGGTGTCGCGGATGCTCAGCCGTTTTGGTGAGCAATTCGACAGTGCGGTGCCGGTGATCAGTCGTGTCCGTGTGCGCGATGGGGCCTTGCCGTTCAGGATTGTGCAGATAGTGGGCGGACCGAACGGCCACGTGGTTCTGGAAGAGGGGAGCCGGCTTTTTCTGGGGGATCAGGTAGATGGCCTGCGCCTGGTGTTGATCGACAACAGCAAGGTGGTTTTCGACGGCGCGCAGCGTTATGAGGTGCTTTGGTGAGTACGCAATTGCAAGCGCGTCTCGACGCCTGGCAACAGCGCCAGGCCCAGGCGCTGAGCAGCTTTGCGCCAGTGGCGATGCGTGGTCGCATCCAGCGCGTCAATGGCATGTTGCTGCAATGCCGATTGCCTCAGGCGCGCATCGGCGATTTGTGCCAAGTGGAAAAAGGGCCGGGCGATTTCATGCTCGCCGAAATCATCGGCTTTGATCAGCAGGATGCAGTACTCAGTGCCCTGGGTAATCTGGAAGGCGTACGAGTGGGCGCTGGCGTTGAGCGCCTGGGCGTTTCGCATCGTGTGCAGGTCAGCGAGGCGCTGTTGGGCCAAGTACTGGATGGTTTCGGGCGACCGATTACGGGGCAGGGCGCCAGTGCGTTTGTCGAAGCTGAACTGCCCGATACCAGTGCGGTGCTGTGTGAAGCGCCGTTACCCACCGAGCGCCCGCGGATCAACCGTGCCCTGGCCACTGGGGTGCGTTCCATTGATGGCTTGATGACGCTGGGTGAAGGCCAGCGCGTCGGTCTGTTCGCCGGGGCCGGTTGCGGCAAGACGACCTTGTTGGCCGAGATCGCCCGTAACGTCGAATGCGACGTCATCGTGTTCGGCCTGATCGGCGAGCGAGGCCGCGAGTTGCGTGAGTTTCTCGACCATGAGCTGGATGAGCAACTGCGCTCCAAAGCGGTACTGGTGTGTGCTACGTCTGATCGCTCCAGCATGGAGCGCGCTCGCGCTGCATTCACCGCCACGGCGTTGGCTGAAGGTTTCCGGCGCAAGGGTCAACGGGTGTTGTTGCTGATTGATTCCCTGACTCGTTTCGCCAGGGCCCAGCGCGAAATTGGCCTGGCTGCCGGTGAGCCCCTGGGACGCGGTGGTCTGCCGCCTTCGGTGTACAGCTTGCTGCCGCGTCTGGTGGAACGCGCCGGGTTGACCCGTGACGGTGTGATCACAGCGATCTACACGGTGCTGATCGAGCAGGACTCCATGAACGACCCAGTGGCCGACGAAGTGCGTTCGTTGCTTGACGGCCATATCGTGCTGTCGCGCAAATTGGCCGAGCGTGGGCACTATCCGGCGGTGGATGTGCTGGCGAGCCTTTCACGAATATTGAGCAACGTCGCAGAACCTGCGGATATCCAGGCGGGCACGGCGTTGCGGCGTTTGCTATCGGCGTACCAGCAGATTGAGTTGATGCTCAAGCTGGGCGAGTACCAGCCTGGCAGCGATGCCCTGACGGACCTGGCGGTGAACAGTCGCCAAGCGGTGGATGGTTTCCTGCGCCAGGATTTGCGTGAGCCGACACCGATGGCTGTCACGCTGGAGCAACTCAAGGAGCTGACCGCCCATGTCCCATTCTGACGTACTGCTCGGTGAGGTGGAGACGCTGCGGCGCCTGCGCAGGCACCGGGCCGATCGGGCCGAGCGTGCCCTGCGTGAGGCCAAGCGTGCGCAGCAGGCCCTGCTTGCGCACATCCAGCAGGCCCAGGAAGCACTTGAACAGACTCGGCAGGAGGAAGCCCGGCAAAGTGCGCAGTTGCTCAGTCAGCATCAGGGCCAGACCCTGACCTTGAAGGGGCTGAAATCCTGGCGCGCGCAGGAACACTCCTTATCCGCCAGCACCCAGCGAGAAGAGGGGCAGCTTGAGGCGTTGCGCAGCCAACGGCCAGTAAAAGAAAGCCACGTTGGCAAAGCCCAGAGGCAAGCCACCGAATGCTTGCGACAGGTCGAAAAGTTACAGGAGTTATCACTTTTACTGGCACGGGAGCCGGCATGACTAAGGTTGCTAATAAACCCCCTCAAAGACCGCCCCTGCGTGAGCCACGGGAAGAACGTGAGCCGGGAACAGCGGGCGTGGTGCCCTGGGAGCAAGGGCGACTGTTTGCGCGGCTGTTTGCTGATGAGCGTGAGGGCACAGGGACGGGAGCCTCCTTATCGGGAAAAAAATCAGCATCCGGTATCGCCATGATCGAGGCGCTCGCCGAACAGCTGGCGCCGCGTGTATTGGCCGGTTCGCAATGGCCGTTGCAGGCAGTGTTGTACTTGCCACGTCTGGGACGGATCAATGCCAGCGTGCGCCGAGAACAGAGCGCCTGGACCATTGAGCTGGAAGCAGAACAGGGCGCCACGGCACGGTGGCTCAGTGGCGTACGACAGCAGTGTGAGGAACGTTTTGCGCAAGCGCTGGGGCGGCCAGTCAGCGTACTTGTGCCAAGCGTCGGCAACCTATGATCGTACCGCTACTGACATTCCCGTCGATCAAGAGCGACTTGGTTGCCGCACGCAACCGACTGGGGCGCGGCCTGTACCTGCCGTTCCATGTCGCGGGTCAGGCCGGTGAGCTGCGGCTTGAGCCTGGACGTGCGCCAGTTGGCAGTGAAGCGGTGTGCTTTGACACGCAGTGCGGCGTGCTGGCGCTCGCTAAGGCAGGGCCGTTGCTCAGCCTGATGGGCGAGTGTCCGGTGACCCTCGCTGGGGCCGACAACGAACCAGACTCCTGGTTCTGGGCGTTGTTCCAGTATTACCTGAGCCCCGAAGTGCGGTCGTTGTTGGGTTATGTGAGATTGCTGCACACCGAGCGACCAAGGGGGTTTGGCTGCCGCCTCACCGTGACCCTGGGGGCATCCTGGGCTGAGGGTTATGCCTGGTTGAGCCCCGAAAGCTTTTTGGCCTTGCACGAGGCGAGTTCCTGGCGGGCCACGGCTGCGCCACTGCCGTTGTCGTTTCAATTGGCAATTGCCGTGACCCTTGGGCGGTTGCGGTTACCGATTGTACAGGCCAGTAGCCTGCGGACCGGCGATGTGCTGGTGCTTGAACAGACCTTTTTCCAGGCCCTGGGCAGCGGCTATGTGCAGGTTGGCAGAGAGCGCCTGCACGGGGGCATTGACGATGACAACGGGCGGTTACGTTTCATTCTTACTTCTATCGAGGACATGTCCGTGGACGAAGATTTAGCTGTACCTCATTACTCGGGGCATGAAAACGATGAACCTGTCATGGACGTATTCGGCCCCGAGCCGTTCGATGAGTTGAGCATGACGCTGAACGTACGCTGCGGAACACTGAACCTTACCCTGGGGGAGCTGCGTAACCTCGTGCCCGGCTCGGTATTGGGCATTGCCGGTTTCGCCCCGGGCACGGCGGGACTGTATTACGGTGATCGACCCATCGGCCAGGGACAGTTGGTGGAAGTTGACGGGCGTCTGGGGTTGCAGTTGTCCCGAGTGGTGTTCGGTCGATGATTCTTCAGGGGCTGGACCCGGTAGTTCTGGCGGTATTTCTGGGGGCGTTGTCGTTGATGCCCATGCTGTTGGTTGTCTGCACAGCCTTCTTGAAAATCGTGATTGTGCTGATGATTACCCGCAATGCCATCGGCGTACAACAGGTGCCTCCAAGCATGGCCATCAACGGAATCGCCCTGGCTGCCACCTTGTTCATCATGGCGCCGGTGGGTTACGAGATCGCCGAGAACCTTAAGGCTTCGCCTCTGGACATGACCAACGTGCAAACGTTTCTGAGTACCGGCAATGAGGCCATCAACCCCTTGCGTGCCTTCATGCTGCGTAATGTGGACCCGGATGTGCTGACCCATCTATTGGAAAATACCGCACGTCTGTGGCCAGCGAAAATGGCGCAGGAGGTGCAGCGTGAGGATCTTATCCTGCTGATTCCGGCCTTTGTGCTTTCGCAATTGCAGGCGGGGTTCGAGATCGGGTTCCTGATATATATCCCCTTCATCGTGATCGACCTTATTGTTTCCAACCTGCTGCTGGCGCTGGGTATGCAGATGGTCTCGCCGATGACCATTTCCCTGCCGCTCAAGCTGCTGCTGTTCGTGCTGGTGTCTGGCTGGTCGCGGTTGCTCGACAGCCTGTTCCTTTCTTATCTCTGAGTGGCGTATGGAACCTATCGTGCTGTTCAAGCAGGGCATGTTGCTGGTGGTTGTACTGTCGGCGCCGCCGCTGATCGTGGCGGTGGTGGTGGGGGTACTGACTTCCCTGGTACAAGCACTGATGCAGATCCAGGACCAGACATTACCCTTTGGTATCAAGCTAGTGGCGGTGGGTGTCACATTGATCCTGACGGGCCGCTGGATTGGCGTTGAGTTGATCCAGCTGATCAACCTGACGTTTGAAATGATCGGCCGTTCGGCCCTGAACTGAGGCGTCGCCTGTGCTGCTTTATCTTGACTACCTGCCCAGCCTGGTGATTGGCATGGCGCGTATTTACCCCTGTGGCATTTTGGTGGCGGCGTTTTGTTTTCAGCACGTGCGAGGCCTGCCTCGGCACACCATCGTGATGGTCCTGGCGCTGCTGCCCGCGCCGGGTATTCACGCAGCTTTGGCAGGGCAGGACCCTTCAGCAATCATGCTCGGTGCGCTGATGATCAAGGAAGTGGTCCTGGGGTTGCTGCTCGGGGTGTTGCTGGCGATGCCGTTCTGGATGTTCGAGTCGGTCGGGGCACTGCTGGACAACCAGCGTGGAGCCTTGGCAGGTGGCCAACTTAACCCGTCACTGGGGCCGGACGCGACACCGATCGGGCACATGTTCAAGCAACTGGCGATTTACCTGTTGATGGCCGTTCTGGGGTTGGGCACGCTGACCCAGGTGATCTGGGACAGTTATCTGATCTGGCCACCCACCGTGTGGTTTCCGTTTCCAGCGGCTGATGGCATGAGCGTATTTGTCGGGATGCTGAGTGACACGTTCATGCACATGATGCTTTACGCTGCGCCCTTTATTGCCGTGTTGTTGCTGTTGGAGTTTGGCATCGCGTTGCTGGGCGTCTACAGCCAGCAATTGCAAGTGAGTACCTTGGCGCCACCGGTTAAATGCCTGGCGGGAATCGGTATTTTGTTGCTGTACTTTGCATTGTTGCAGGATCTTATTGTCGGGCGTATGAGCCAGCTGGGTGACCTTAAGCACTATCTGGGGCTTTTGTTCTCGGTCTCGGCACCGTGAGTGATTCGGGGGAAAAAAAGCACCCGGCGTCCGCCAAGAAACTGCGTGACCAACGCAAGAAAGGTCAGGTCGCGCAAAGCCAGGATGTGAGCAAGCTGTTGGCACTGACGGCTATCAGTGAAGTCGCCTTGTTCACTGCCGAGACCAGTTTGCAGCGCTTTCAGCAACTGATGGTGTTCCCGATGTCGCGCTTGAGCCAGCCGTTTGTGCGAGTGCTGGAAGAAGTACTGGTGGAGGGCCTGGTCATGTTTTTCTCGTTCTCTCTGCTGATGGCCGGGCTTGCAATTGCTGCGAAGCTGATTGGCAGCTGGATGCAGTTCGGCTTGTTGTTCGCCCCGCAAACGCTCAAGCTGGATTTCAATCGCCTCAACCCTATCAGCCAGATCAAGCAGATGTTTTCTGCCCAGTCTTTGATGAATCTGTTGATGAGCATAGCCAAGGCGTTCCTCCTGGGCCTGATTGTGTACGTGGTGGTTTGGCCCTCTTTGGGGGCGTTGATCAATCTTGCCAACAGCGATCTGCAGAGTTACCTACTGGCGCTGATCGCGTTGTTCCGTCACTTGCTGCATGCCTGCCTGGGGCTGTTGCTGGTGTTGGCGTTGATCGATCTGACGTTGCAGAAGCACTTCTTCGCCAAGCGTATGCGCATGACACAGGTTGAGGTCGTCAAAGAATACAAAGACATGGAAGGCGACCCTCATGTGAAGGGGCAGCGCCGTCAGTTGGCGCAGCAATTGGCCCAGGAGGAACCGAAGGTCAAACTGCCCAAGCTGGAAGAGGCAGACATGCTGGTAGTCAACCCGACGCACTTTGCGGTCGCCCTGTATTACCGTCCTGGCAAGACGCCTCTGCCCCTGCTGATCAGTAAAGGCACGGACGACGAGGCGCGAAAACTGATCGCGCGCGCGAAGGCCGCCGAGGTGCCCGTGATTCAGTGTGTGTGGTTGGCGCGTACGATCTACACCAAAAAGTTGGGAGCCAGCATTCCTCGCGAAACCCTGCAGGCCGTGGCGTTGATCTATCGCACCTTGCGCGAGCTGGACGATGACGCCAAACGCGAGACGCTGGAGCTCCCGGAGCTTGACCAGCGCTGATCAGCGAATGGATCCTGGGTCCAGGACACTGAGACCTGCCAGCGAGAGCATCCGGCTCAGCGTCCTGTCCAGATTGCCGGGCGGTGTTGGCAGCGCGTGCCAGATCACCATGGCGCCCTGGGCATCGAGGTAGACAAAGCACCCCTCGAAGACCAGGGCCTGCTCAAAGCGGCGCTGTAATATCCGTTGCAATTGCCCGGCTTGCAACGCTTCGCGAGCGACATGCAGAGCCAGCCCCGGGCGATTGCCGGCCTGCAACGTGCACACTTTGATACCGGGCGCGAGGGACTGGTGAGCGGCAGCGCCGCTCACCAGGTCGTTCAGCACTACCTGGGGTTGGTTGCCGGGCATTTGCGTCGTGCTCATCGCTCCAGCGATACCGTCTGGTAGTCCGCGCGCTCCCCGGACGGTCCAGGCTGGACGCGCATGTGCGATGGCCACCAGATCACCATCTTCTGCGCGGTCGACTGCGGGCGTGAGCAGGAGTCGCCTTTGCATGTTGGGGTACAAGCGCTGACGAGCAGCGCCGCACCGATCAGGGTGACGCACAACAATTGATGCTTCATGGTCGGGCCTTTTTGACAGGAGTAATCAAGGTAGGGCGCGGAACGCTGAGGTGTTCATCCTTCTTCACCGGGCGCATGGCGATAAAGACTTCGGCTTCTTCTCCCGGCTTCAACCAGGCGCGTGGCCACACGGTGACGGCCAAAGTCTGCGAGTTGCTGCATTCTTTTTCATCGATGCGCACATTGCGGTTGAACTGGTTGCGCATCACCACGACGGCGACGTTGTACTCGGGGCCTGCGTACCATTGGCTGCGCTCGCTGTTCAGCGCCAGCAAGTCGCGGGGGCTGCACAGCGTGTTCAATCCCAGGGGCATGGGCGCCAACTTGAAGGCCTTGGGCACTTCTCCCGTCACCAGATGCGCCAACGTGCTGATGATGTCGCTACGCTTGATCTCGGGCTGGTGAGGGGCGTTGCGCCTGGCCAGTGGTGCAAGGGCCGTCTGCAACTCGGCCTGGTCTGCCTGAGGCAAGTAGCGGGACGGATCGGCCTGGTCGCCGATGACGCGTGGGGTGATGATGAACAGGCGTTCACGCCGATTGTTCTGCCGTTCGCTTGAAGAGAACAACGCCTTGCCCAGCAGTGGGATATCGCCCAGCAGCGGCACCTTGTTGTGCTTGTCGGTGCTTTCCGTGACATGGAATCCGCCCACCACCATTGAGCGTTTTTCCGCCATGACCGCCTGGGTACTGACGTTACCGCGGCGCACATCCAAGTTATTGAGGTCACGATTGGGGTTGGACTCATCGAACGTACCGTCCTCGATATCCACCACCAAGTGAATCTGATGGCTGCCTCGGCTGGTGATGACGCGGGGCACGACCTGCACGCTGGTACCCACGGTGACCGGCAGGATGGTTGCGTTCTGACGACCGGGTGTCAGGTACTGAGTGCGGTTGAAGTCGATCACCGCCGGTTGGTTTTCCAGGGTGAGCACGGAGGGGTTGGACACCATGGTCGCCAGCCCCTTGGCTTCCAGGGCGCGTATGTCAGCATAGAAACGGTCGCGATTCTCGATCGACAACTGCTGCGATGTGCCGGGCGCCATATTTGCACCACCACGGAAACGGCTGTTCTGAAACCCCCAGTTCACGCCGAATTCACGCAATTGGGTGCGCTCGATATCCAGAATGATCGTATCGATTTCCACCAACTTGCGCGCCACATCGAGTTGAGCGATCAACTCGCGGTACATGGCCTGGCGCTCTGGCAGGTCATAAATGAGCACCGCGTTATTGCGCATATCGGCTTCGACGCGAATGCGACTGGTGGGGGCCGGCGCCCGCGGGGTGAGTGTGGCGCCAATATCCATTGGCATGGGAGTGCTGTTTGTAGCGAGCATCTGCCCCAGCAACGGGTTGCTCAAGCGGGGAACGTTGGGTACGAGAGGGGCGGGCTGTGAGGCGGGGCGCTGGGCTAACGCAGGGGGTGTCGCGTTGGAGCGTGGCTCCAGTAAGCCCCGCACAATGCTGGAAACACCGGCAATGGTGATCTTCTGGCCGCGATAATCCACGTGGCGATCCGCTGCATTGGCAAACTTCAGCGGGAAACTCAGCACGCTCTGTTTTTCGTCCACCGAGCGGCGTTGGCTGCTGAACTGTTTGACTTGCTCGATATAGCGCCGAGGCCCTGAGACCAACACGATGCCATCGTCGGGCAACTCACCCCAACCGAAGCGGCTGTCGAGCAGGCCGATATCAGTGAGGGCTTGCTTGAGGTCGGCAATGGTCTCGGAGGAGACCTCCAGGCGCGCTGACTCTTGCTGGTCCAGAGTACTGACGTAGAGCGTGTTGTTGTACAGGTACCATTGGAAGCGATGCTCTACCCCCAGGCGGTCGAGCAATGACTGCGGGGTGTTAGCGCGTATCTTGCCATTGACGATGCCTTCCAGCAGGCCCTCGATCTGCAGTTGTGTACCGAAGGTCTGGGCGAAATCTTCGAGTACCTCGCGCACCGGCTTATGCTCGGCTTCATAAGCGTAGGCGGTGTTTTTCCATTCCGAAGGGATGGCGGCCAGCGCGCTTTGTGCTGAAACCAGCAACCAGGAAAACAAAAACACATTCCGCCAGTGGGTTCTTTTGGCTGTAACGGCAGGCGAGCCAAGGTACGAGCGATTGCCCTTATGGGTCTTGTTAGACATAGACAGTTCTCTGATTAGTACGAACGTGAACTTAGCGGGGTGGGTTTGAGGTTTTGAACTGGGCGAGCAAGTCGTGCATTGATTGCGCGCCATGTGTCGCGTTGGTTGAGCAGGGCTTCAAGGCAGCCAAGCAGGCCGGCTTCTCCACGGTCGGCGCGCAGGCTGTTAATCACCCATAGCGCTCCCGTGTCGGCTTTTTGAGCCAATGCACCTTGAAAATGATTCAAGCTGGCCGCGCCCAGGCGCAGCCAGCCTTGCAAGGCTGAGTTATCGGGTAGAGAAGAGGTCAGTTGAGCCCCCAATAAAACGGTGTCTCCCTGACGTTGCAGGGTGACTTCGTCGTCGCGCTCAAATAGAGCGATTTTTTCCTTTCCGCTGCTCAACCAGTCACTCACGAGCGCCTTCATCTACTGGAAGCTTTCAATAGTTGTTTTAAGCATTTGGTTGACGGTTTTACCGTGCTCGTTATAAAGCGCAAAGGTGACCTCTCTACGCGTTACCAAGTTGTGAAAGAGTTCGCTGTCTTCGGCGGCCAGGCTTTCTTCGAAGCCGGCTTTGAACTCCTTGTATGTCGATGTTTTATTTCGGGCAATCGAATGAGTCAGTTCTTTGAAAAAATCCATGATTTTTCCTCGGTTTTCTATTGTCGATGGATGAATTTAAACAGTCAGCTCTGAGTGATTAACATAAAGAAAGTCTCTATGTTCGTAGGATTAAATCTCGATCAAGTACTCTTTATCCTGCTTGAAAAAAGTGTCGAGCATGGCGTTCCAGCTGATACGGAAGTCGCCCTCATCTGTTTTCAGTACGAGTGTCTGAAGATGAACTGTGTCGTCGGCGCTTAACTTCCAGGCGTTGCTCTTGTGGCGTGCAAGGCTCTGCCTTATTTCCTCAAGATCAAGGGGATGACAGAGCAGCGTCGCGCTGACTTCCTGAACTTGGCTCTCCAGCAAGTGCTTTAACAGTGCTGCGAGCCTTTGCGGGGCAGTCGTCTCGCCGAGCAAGCAGCGAATGGCCTGGTTGGTTATGGAGGTCGCATAGTGTTCAAGGTTGTCGCGCATCGTTTGACGGTCGCGTTCCCATTGCTTGAGTTGTGCATCTGCGCGTTGCCAGATTTCCAATGAGGCTTGTTCAAGCATGGCCTCGCATTTTTTCTCGGCCATACTTATCAATTCGTCGGCCTGGGCCTTGGCGTGGCTCAGGAGGTGGTTGGCGTGTTCCCAATGGGCAAGCTCTTCGCGCTTGATAAGGCTTCCTCGTGCGCCGGATGCGTCATTGCGTAACTCAATAGTATGTCGGCATAACATTACTGTTTTCCTCACCTGTGCGAGACAGGGGCGTGTTGCCGCTCGCCATGGTCGTGACGCGCCAGACGACGGCCTGCCAGAGAGTGTTCAATCGGCCGCTTGCATGTTCGAGTGGGGCGTTTGCTATTTCAGCCTCGCTCACACGTGTACGGGGAAAGCGCAATCGAAGACGCTGCCAGATAGCCGGTTCAACCCAGCTATGAAGCAGTCGCAGTGGATCGGAATGTGGGGGCAGCATGGAGGGGTGCAGCGCCATGGAGAGGCGCATGCACCACTGGTGATGACTTTCACTCAATGGTGATGGCGCTTCGGGATTGAATATGTGCGTGACCAATGCCAGCCCCAGGTTCAGTTGATCCGTCGTGGCCAGGGCCAACCGAAGCACGGTAGCGTGAGGCGCAGCAGGCAAGCAGGCTTTAAAACCCGTCAGGTTGTCGGGCACTGACCGGCCGTTGTAAAAAAGCCTTTCAATCGCACGATACTCCTCACCTCGCCAGTCTTCGTGGGCCTGCTTCCAGGGAAAAGCCCACCACTGAGCCCAGGCCAGTTGTTCACGCATGAGAGGGTCGGGTCTAGGTGCCATGCGTTGACCCCGCTGAGTCGCCTTTAATGGCCGGCTCCTGGGAGTGACGCTTGCGCCGCGCTTGGAGGAAGATCATGGCGGCCACGGCCGAAACCAGAGCGAGCAGCACAATCATTATGCTGGTTCGCCAGAAGCCGAGATCGTCGCCAGGCACCAGGAAGGGGCCGAAATACACCAGGCGTTGCTGTTCCTGATAAGTGGAGGCAGGTACAAACACCACAGTGAGTTTTTGCGGGTTATCCACCGCTGTGGTCATCCCGGGAATACTGCTTGCCACCATTCTGCGGACCCGCGCACGGATGTTGTCGGGATCCAGGCGTGGATCATGCTTGATAAACACGGAGGCAGATGCAGGTTGGACCGGCTCTCCTGGCGCAATGCGCTCGGGCAACACCACATGCACGCGTGCGACAATAACGCCATCGATCTTGGACAAGGTGGTTTCAAGCTCTTGGGATAAGGCATAGATGTAGCGGGCACGCTCTTCCAGGGGGGTGGAAATGACCCCTTCCTTGCGAAATGTATCCCCCATGGTGGTCCGGGCAAGTCGAGGAAGGCCTGCCGCTTCCAAGGTACGTACGGCGCGCCCGATGTCGTTTGTATTGACCGTTACGACGACGCCATCTTTGGCCGGGGTCTTTTGCGCACGAATATGTTTATCAGCCAATTCGGCGACGACCTCATTGGCTTCTTGCTCGGACAATTGGCGATGAAGTTCCACTCGGTCACCGCATCCGCTCAGTATAAAAGCCATGATCAAAACTAAAACGACACGCAGAGAGTTATTCATGCTCAGGACTGCATGTTACTGATCTTGTCGATGCACTGTGTTGTCTTGGCCAGACATTTCACCATGAGTTGTGATGTGAGTTGTGCGCTATATAACTCTCGTGGGTAAGTACTGATGGCCTCAACATCTATACCTTTTTTGGTTGAGCGGATTATTTTTGCGAAGCCATCTCTTGAGTGACTGAGGTGCTTTGAGGCCTCTGTCAAAAGGAGCGAGACTTCAGGCTTGGCAGAAGTCGCGTTGGTGGGGCGTTCAAGCATCGATGTGAAAAAACTGGCATCCATACCGTCTGGCGACTGTTCCTGGGCTGCACGGGTATGTTCCGTACTGCTGCCTTTCTGTGAGAAAGGGTCGTTTGCTATTCGCATGGCGGTTTACTCGATCAAAGTGGGCGCAGCTTTACAGGCGTACACACTGGCCTGTCGGGAGGGGGGATGATTACCTTTCGGACTAGAGAGCCTGAAAGGTAATCGATCACCCGATAATTATTGACCGGACCCCGACCGGATCAACCCTTGAATGTTTTTCACTTCAGCGCTTCTCCAGCCGTTTTTTATGGCATCAGCCTTCATCTTTTCGAAGATGCCTTCGGCGCCATCTTCGCCACCTCCAGCAAATCCTTCTCCTGTGCCTCCGTTAAATTTAGTGAATGGGTTAGACGTGTTTTCCAACGCTCGTGAATAGATCGAGCCTGAGGTAATAGTTGACATATAAGGGTCCTTTGTGAATTAAGAATTGTATTCGCTGCCCGTAACATCATCATAGATATGACGCTGTTGACATATTTTGCAGCTATAATTGTGTGGCCTATAAAACGGATGCGTTCCAAAAGTTTTGAGCGGAGGTGTAACGAAATATGATCCTCAATATTTGAGAAACTATCGGCTCTTCATGTGCTGGCTCGTATCATTGATGTTTTGACTATAAGATTTTTGAACCGGGCGTCATCAAGCTTATGCCAATGATATGTTCAATTGTTTCATTTTGTAATACAGCGTGCGCTTCGCAACCCCCAGCTCAATGGCTACGGTATCCACACAGTGGTGGTGACGGTACATCGACTCTTCAATCAACGCTTTTTCAATTTGTTGAAGGCGTGCCTTCAGGTCCGTCTGAGGGGGTGGCTGACGGCAGGCGGGCGCTGAGAGCGGCGGGAGGCCCAGGACGAACCGTTTCGCCGCCGAGCGTAGCTCGCGAACATTACCCAGCCAGGGGTGGCAGAGCAGTTCATGCAACAGGCCGTCAGAAGGCGATGGAGGTGTGCAATTGAACTGGTCTGCTTCTTCCTGAATCATCTGCAGAAACAACGGGATGATGCGCTCGCGCCGATCGCGCAGGGCGGGCAGTTCGATGTTCACGACATTCAGCCGAAAGTAGAGATCACGCCTGAAGGCGCCCTGGTCGACCATGATTTGCAGGGATTGCTGGGCCGATGCAATGACGCGCATGTCCACGGAAATGAACCGAGTCGAACCCAGGCGCTCCACCCCGCGGCACTCCAGCACACGCAGTAGCTTGGCTTGCAGGCTCAAGGGCATGCTGTCGATCTCATCAAGGTACAGAGTACCCAAGTGGGCGGCTTCGACAAATCCAGCCCTTGATTGCACTGCCCCGGTGTAGGCGCCGCTGTTGACACCGAACAGTTGGCTTTCCGCCAGGCTTTCAGGGATGGCCGCACAGTTCACGGCGACAAAATTACCTCGTCGACCCGATAAGCGATGAATCCGTTGTGCAAGCGTATCTTTGCCGGTACCCGTTTCTCCCAACAGCAGGATGTCAACGTTAAGCGCGGCGGTGTTGTTAAGTGTGGTTTCAATTTCCTGACCATCGATGAGTGAAACGTCTGTTGTATTATCCTTCTGGACGTAGGCCGACATCGATGTGTACTCCCTGTTCGCTAGTACTTCACTGTGGAAGGACGGTGTGCAAGCGCCAACTCAGTAGAACGCAGAATATAAAAGTTTTCACCCGGCGAAGAGGTAGTTATGTGCCGGAATAATGTAGGAAAATAACTGTAAGTTTAAATTTTTAATGTGCTCGGCTTTAGTTTGGTTAATGCGTCGAAAAAGGTAAGTAGGAGGATTCTGAGATATTTGAGTATTTGGATATGTGTTTTTATTTGTAAGCTTAAATGCCGGCCACAAAAAAGCCGATGCAATGCATCGGCTTTTTGTTCGCAGTCAATACTGCGGTGGTGCTTACACGTTAAAGCGGAAGTGCATCACATCGCCATCTTTAACAATGTAGTCCTTGCCTTCCAGGCGCCATTTACCGGCTTCCTTGGCACCGGCTTCACCCTTGAACTGGATGAAGTCGTTGTAAGCGATCACCTCAGCTCGGATAAAGCCTTTCTCAAAGTCGGTGTGGATCACGCCAGCAGCCTGTGGCGCGGTAGCACCGACCTTGACGGTCCAGGCGCGGACTTCTTCGACACCGGCGGTGAAGTAGGTCTGCAGGTTGAGCATTTCGTAGCCTGCGCGGATCACGCGGTTCAAGCCAGGCTCTTCCAGGCCCAGGGCCTCGAGGAACATGTCCTTTTCTCCGCCGTCATCAAGCTCGGCGATTTCCGCTTCGATCTTGTTGCACACCGGAACAACGATGGCGCCTTCTTCGTCGGCAATAGCCTTGACCACGTCGAGCAGTGGGTTGTTCTCGAAGCCGTCTTCGGCAACGTTGGCGATGTACATCACAGGCTTGGTGGTCAGCAGGTGGAAGCCCTTGATCACGGCCTTCTCATCGGCCCCCATGTTCTTCATCAGGCTGCGCGCAGGCTTGCCTTCGGTGAAGTGCGCGATCAGCTGCTCCAGCAGGCCCTTCTGGACCACTGCATCCTTGTCGCCGCCCTTGGCGTTACGCGCGACTTTCTGCAGTTGCTTTTCGCAGCTGTCGAGGTCGGCGAAGATCAGTTCCAGGTCGATGATCTCGATGTCGCGCTTGGGGTCGACGCTGTTGGAGACGTGAATCACGTTCTCGTCTTCAAAGCAGCGGACCACATGGGCGATAGCATCGGTTTCGCGGATGTTGGCCAGGAACTTGTTGCCCAGGCCTTCACCTTTCGAGGCGCCGGCGACGAGGCCCGCGATGTCGACGAACTCCATGGTGGTCGGCAGGATGCGCTTGGGATTGACGATGGCCGCCAGTGCGTCAAGACGCGGGTCCGGCATCGGCACGATGCCGCTGTTGGGTTCGATGGTGCAGAAGGGGAAGTTCTCCGCCGCAATACCGGACTTGGTCAGGGCGTTGAACAGGGTGGACTTGCCGACGTTGGGCAGGCCGACGATGCCGCAATTGAATCCCATGGTGTTTCCCCTCGGATAAGAGTCAGGCCTTCTGGCTGTGCAGGTTTTTCATCGCACGGTTCCATTCACCGGCGAAGATATCCGGCAGCACGCCGAGGGCAAAATCGATGCTGGCATCGAGTTTTTCCTGTTCGGCGCGTGGCGCACGACCCAGGACGAAATTTGAAACCATACTGGCAACGCCTGGGTGGCCAATGCCGAGCCGCAGACGGTAAAAATTATTCTGATTGCCCAACTGCGCGATGATGTCACGCAGGCCATTGTGCCCACCATGCCCGCCGCCGAGCTTGAGCTTGGCTACGCCGGGTGGCAGGTCCAGTTCGTCATGGGCCACCAGGATTTCTTCGGGTTTGATCCGGAAGAAGCCCGCAAGCGCCGCGACAGCCTGGCCGCTGCGGTTCATATAGGTGGTGGGAATCAGTAGACGAACATCCTGACCCTGGTGCGAGAAGCGCCCGGTCAGGCCAAAATATTTGCGATCGGCCACCAGGTTGACGCCTTGGGCGTGGGCGATGCGCTCAACAAAAAGGGCCCCCGCGTTATGCCGGGTCTGTTCGTATTCGGCGCCTGGATTTCCCAGGCCAACGATCAGTTTAATGGCAGTCACGACAGGAGCCCTTCCTTTGGAGTTGTGGATAACATCGCCGTACCCAGGTGCGGCGAAAGTGGACGACACTACATCATTTACTCAAGAGTAAACGCCGCGTTATCGCCCGCTTTCTCGCTACGTTTCGGTCCGCGATGTTTCCTCAAGCTCCGGCAATACAGAGTGAATTACTCTGCAGCGCCTTCTTCAGCTTCTTCTGGAGCAACGCGTGGAGCGTGAACGTTGGCAACAGCTTTGTCATCACCGTGAGCCAGTGCGACAAACTCAACGCCTTTAGGGGCCTTGAGGTCGGACAGGTGAACGATGGCGCCGATTTCCAGAGCCGACAGGTCGACTTCGATGAATTCAGGCAGGTCTTTCGGCAGGCAGGTCACTTCGATTTCGTTCAGGACGTGCGAGATCTCGCCGCCTTTCTTGACCGGAGCTTCTTCACCGACAAAATGCACAGGCACGATGGCGGTCAGTTTCTGGCCAGCTACAACGCGAACGAAGTCAGCGTGCATGATGAACTGCTTGGAAGGGTGACGCTGCATCGCTTTAACGATGACGTTCTGCTTGGCGCCGTCGACGTTCAGCTCGATAACGTGGCTGTAGGCAGCTTCGTTTTCGAACAGCTTGGCGATTTCCTTGGCCAGGATGGTCACGGATTCAGCAGGCTTGTTACCACCGTAGACAACGGCTGGGATGTTGGCGGCGTGACGCAGGCGGCGGCTCGCACCTTTCCCCAGGTCAGTACGCGCTTGGGCGTTCAGAGTAAATTCGTTCATGTTGTATCTCCAAAATAGCCATCATCGAGGGGCGTTTGCGACCAGCGCCGAACTCGATATGGGCAAAAAAGCCCCGCCCCAGCGGAATGCTGGGGCGGGGCGCTTTTCGTCAGTGAGGTGATCCGTTGGTTTGACCCTTAACGGAACATCGCGCTGATCGATTCTTCATTGCTGATGCGGCGAACCGCTTCGGCAACGACCGGTGCAATATCCAGTTGGCGGATACGTGCACAGGCTTGAGCTGCGGCGGACAACGGGATGGTGTTGGTCACCACCAGTTCATCCAGCACGGAGTTCTCGATGTTTTCGATCGCTCGGCCCGACAGCACAGGGTGTGTGCAATAGGCGAAGACTTTTGCTGCACCGTGCTCTTTCAAGGCTTTCGCCGCGTGGCACAGGGTGCCGGCGGTGTCGACCATGTCATCAACCAGAATACAGGTGCGCCCTTCGACATCACCGATGATATGCATCACTTCAGAGTGATTGGCTTTCTCACGGCGTTTGTCGATGATCCCGAGGTCCACGCCCAGGGATTTGGCAACAGCCCGTGCACGCACGACGCCACCAATGTCCGGGGACACGATCATCAGGTTTTCAAAGCGCTGGTCTTCGATGTCATCCACCAGGACGGGGGAGCCGTAGATGTTATCTACCGGAATATCGAAGAACCCCTGGATTTGGTCAGCGTGCAGGTCAACCGTGAGCACACGGTCGATACCTACCACGGTCAGCATGTCAGCAACGACTTTCGCGCTGATAGCTACACGTGCGGAGCGCGGACGGCGATCCTGACGGGCATAACCAAAGTAAGGGATTACAGCTGTGATTCGAGTCGCTGAGGAGCGGCGGAAGGCATCAGCCATCACGACGAGTTCCATCAGGTTATCGTTGGTCGGAGCGCAGGTCGGCTGAATAATGAAGACGTCTTTACCGCGGACATTTTCATTGATCTCGGCTGTAATTTCGCCGTCGGAAAATTTACCGACAGAGATGTCACCGAGAGGGATATGCAGCTGACGTACGACACGTCGAGCCAGATCGGGGTTGGCATTCCCCGTAAAGACCATCATCTTGGACACGCGCAGTACCTAGAGGCTGAGGGTAACCTGGATGAGTATTAGAAAATGGCAGGGGCGGCTGGATTCGAACCAACGCATGGCAGGATCAAAACCTGCTGCCTTACCGCTTGGCGACGCCCCTGTATCTGTTGCAACGAGTGCCTAACACTCGGTTCCTTTTAGAGCAGACTTTGCAGCTTGCGATGCAACATCGAAACGTTGCTTCCTTTTGCTACAAACCCTGTAAGGGTCTCTGTAAGAAGGGCCGAGACTTTATCAGCTTCAGCTTTGCTTGGGAAGCCCCCAAACACACAACTTCCAGTGCCGGTTAATTTTGCTTCGGTAAATTTACCTAACAAATTCAAAGCGTTACGTACCTCTGGATAACGCCTTGCTACAACCGGTAAGCAGTCATTTCGACTGTTTCCCTTGGGAACGGGGCGCACTTTAATGGGAGAAGAGTTACGTGTCAACAACGGATCTGAAAAAATTTCTGCTGTACTTACAGATACTTGCGGCACCAGCACGACATACCAAGGTTCTTCGGGCTCTACAGGGGTGAGTTTCTCCCCAACGCCTTCAGCAAATGCGGCGTGCCCCCGCACGAAAACCGGGACGTCGGCGCCCAGCGTGAGGCCCAGCGCAGCAAGGCGATCGTGGTCCCAGCCCAGTTGCCATAAGTGATTTAGGCCCAACAAAGTGGTCGCGGCATTGGAGCTGCCGCCACCGATACCCCCGCCCATGGGCAGGATTTTGTCGATCCAGATATCAATGCCAAGTGGGCAGCCGGATTGTGCCTGAAGTTTTTTGGCTGCCCGCACAATCAGATTGCTGTCGTGGGGCACGCCGTCGAATTCGGTGTGCAGTTGGATTACGCCATCCTCACGCACGGCAAAGGTCAGCTCATCGCCGTAGTCGAGAAACTGAAACAGCGTCTGCAACTCGTGGTAGCCATCTTCACGACGGCCAAGGATGTGCAGCATCAGGTTGAGCTTGGCCGGGGAGGGCAGGGTCAATTTTTGTGCGGACACGTTATTGCCCCAGTTTGCGCGGTTGCCAGTCCTTGATCACCAGCGTGACATCAAGGTCGGTGCCATGCAGCTTGATACGTTCGGGAAGCCAATAGCCGCTTTGCTCCACGTAGCTCAAATATTCGACCTGCCAGCCATCCTGCTCCAGGGTGGCGAGGCGGCTGTCGCCATTGAGGCTCAGCCGGCTCTTGCTGTCAGGTGCCGGCAGGCCGCGGACCCACCAGACCAGATGAGAGACGGGCAGCTTCCAGCCAATCTGCTGCTCCAGCAGTTCTTCCGGAGAGGTTGCCTCGTAGCGGCCCTGATTGGCCACTTCCAGGCTTACTTGCCCTGGCCTGCCAGTCAGGCGGGCTGCGCCACGACCCAGGGGGCCCGAGAGGCGAATGTCGTAGTAGTCCTGGCGTTGCAGCCAGAACAGGGTGCCGCTGCCGGAGTCTTTCGGCGCACGCACCCCGACCTTGCCCTCGATCTGCCAGCCATCGATGCTGCTGAGCTGGTCCTTGTGTTGTTTCCATTGTGCCGGGTTGCCCTGGCCTTCAACGGATTCACGGCTGCCGATGCCCGCGCAACCGGCGAGCAGGGCGATGAAACTGAAAACGATAATGTGGCGCAAGAACATAAGCTTAAAGGGTCTCGGATCCGGTCAGGCGCTTGATGGTGCTGCGCAGGATAGGGCTGTCGGGTTGTTCCTTGAGGAACTTTTCCCAGATTTGTCGGGCTTCGCGCTGCTTGCCATTGGCCCAGAGCACTTCGCCCAGGTGTGCGGCAACTTCCTGGTCCGGGAAACGCTCCAGCGCCTGGCGCAGCAAGCGCTCGGCCTCGTCGAGGTTGCCCAGGCGGTAATTCACCCAGCCCAGGCTGTCGAGTACGGCCGGGTCTTCCGGGTTGAGCGCGTGGGCCTGTTCGATCAGCACCTTGGCTTCGGCGTAGCGCGTGGTGCGATCGGACAAGGTGTAGCCCAGGGCGTTAAGGGCCATGGCGTTGTCCGGGTCACGCTTGATGATCAGGCGCAGGTCTTTCTCCAACTGCGCCAGGTCATTGCGTTTTTCCGCCTGCATGGCGCGGGTGTACAGCAGGTTCAAATCGTCGGGGTATTGCAGCAACGCCTGTTGCAATAACTTCCAGGCGCGTTCGCCCTGCTTGTTGGCCGATAAGGTCTCGGCCTGGATCAGGTACAGCTGGATCGCATAGTCCGGCTCGGCATCGCGGGCCGCGGCCAGGCGTTTTTCCGCTTCGTCGGTGCGGCCGTTGCTCATCAGGATGTCGGCTTGGCGCAACTGCGCTGGCAGATAATCATTGCCGGGGCCGACTTGGGCGTATTCAAGCAGGGCCGCCTGCGGGTCGTTGCGCTCTTCAGCGATGCGGCCCAGGTTCAAGTGCGCCGAATCCACGTGGCTGTCACGTTCGATCAGCTCTTGCAGGTAGCCCTTGGCCTCGTCCCAGGCCTTGGCTTCCAGGCACACCAATGCCAGGGAATAACGCAGTTCGTCGTCGTCCGGGTATTGCTGGACCAGGTTGGCGAACTGCACTTTGGCGTCTTCCATCCGGTCCTGCTCAACCAGCATGCGTGCATACGTCAGGAGCAGGCGCTTGTCGCCGGGGTATTTCTTGATGCTTTTTTCCAGCAGCGGAATCGCTTCCTTGCCGCGGTTAAGGCTTTGCAGCAGGCGTGCACGCAACAGGATCGGCGCGATTTCGCCTTCTTCCGGCGGGTTCTGTTCCAAGAGGTTGAGCGCGGCGTCGGCTTCATCGTCCTGTTGCAGCAGCAGGGCCTTGCCGAAAATCAACTGGCTGTTCTTCGGATGCTTTTGCAGCAGGCGATCGAAACTCTTCATCAGGCCGTTGCGCGTGTCCTGGTCGGTGTCGGCGGCCGATAGCGCAAGAAAGTCAAAATGTGTGTCGCCCTTGCCCTGCAGAACCTTCTCCATATAGACCATGGAGTCGTCATAGCGCCCGGCACGCGCCAATTGCACGGCTGCGGCGCGTTGGGCTTCCAGATCATCCGGGGCGTTTTTGGCCCAGATCAGCGAGGTGTCCAGCGCTGCCTGGTCGGCGCCCAGGTATTCGGCGATGCGAAACGCTCGCTCGGAAATCCCCGGGTCCTGGGTGTTGATGGCCTGGGTCACGTAATTATCCAGCGCAATATCGAAGCGATTGCGCTGGCCGGCCAGTTCAGCGGTCAGCAGGCTGTAGATCGTTTCTTCACTGAACGAGGAATAAACCTTGGGTTTTTCAGGGGCGGGAGTGCTGTCTTCCACCGGCGACGTAGCGTCCGGCGACACGGGTGCCATGGCCTGGCAGCCGCTGAGGAAGACAAAAGCGAGGAGCAACGCGGAAGATCTATTCATATAGGAAGAGGACGACTAACCTGCGGTCGGATCATCATGACACAAGCCTTCGGCCAAACATAACCGGGGCACTCGGAATACGACTATTGCTGCCTTTTGCCTTTCCTTTGTAGGAGCGAGCTTGCTCGCGAAAATCGTCAACGATAATGCGGGACGCCTGGCGCTCAGCGGCGCTCTCAGGTTTTTCGCGAGCAAGCTCGCTCCTACAAAAGTGCATTGATAGGCATAAGATATAGGGACAATAGACGACGGTGGTTGTTCTGGATCTTTCGAAGTAGGACAATTGTCGGCTTCCCGACATCATCAGCGATATTGAATGGCCTTCCTCGCACTCGGTATTAACCACAAGACTGCCTCCGTAGACGTGCGCGAGCGCGTGGCGTTTACGCCAGAGCAGTTGGTTGAGGCCCTGCAGCAGCTCTGCCGGCTTACCGACAGCCGCGAAGCTGCGATTCTTTCAACCTGCAATCGCAGCGAGCTCTATATAGAGCAGGAACATCTCTCGGCGGATGTGGTGCTGCGCTGGCTGGCCGATTATCACCATTTGAGCCTCGATGACCTGCGCGCCAGCGCTTATGTGCATGAAGAGGATGCGGCAGTTCGTCACATGATGCGCGTGGCGGCCGGTCTCGACTCGCTGGTGTTGGGTGAACCGCAGATTCTCGGCCAGATGAAGTCCGCCTACGCCGTGGCGCGTGAGGCCGGCACCGTCGGCCCATTGCTGGGCCGCCTGTTCCAGGCCACCTTCAATTCCGCCAAGCAAGTGCGTACCGATACGGCCATCGGTGAAAACCCGGTGTCCGTGGCTTTTGCCGCTGTGAGCCTGGCCAAGCAGATTTTCAGCGACTTGCAGCGCAGCCAGGCCCTGCTGATCGGCGCTGGTGAAACCATCACCCTGGTAGCCCGTCACCTGCACGATCTTGGCGTGAAGCGCATCGTGGTCGCCAACCGCACCCTGGAGCGCGCCAGCATTTTGGCCGAGCAGTTCGGTGCGCATGCGGTGCTGCTGTCGGACATTCCCGCTGAACTGGTACGCAGTGATATCGTCATCAGTTCCACCGCCAGCCAATTGCCGATTCTGGGCAAGGGCGCGGTCGAGAGCGCGTTGAAGCTGCGCAAGCACAAGCCGATCTTCATGGTGGATATCGCCGTTCCCCGGGATATCGAGCCCGAAGTCGGCGAGTTGGACGACGTTTACCTCTATAGCGTTGATGATCTGCATGAAGTGGTCGCTGAAAACCTCAAGAGCCGGCAGGGTGCCGCCCAGGCCGCCGAGGAAATGGTCAGCACCGGTGCCGAAGATTTCATGGTGCGCCTGCGTGAACTGGCGGCAGTGGATGTGCTCAAGGCGTATCGTCAGCAGGGTGAACGCCTGCGTGATGAAGAGTTGCTCAAGGCCCAGCGCATGCTGGCCAATGGCAGTGGCGCCGAAGAGGTGCTGATGCAATTGGCCCGTGGCCTGACCAACAAACTGCTTCACGCGCCTAGCGTCCAGTTGAAAAAGCTTACCGCCGAAGGCCGCCTCGATGCGCTGGCCATGGCCCAGGAACTCTTTGCCCTCGGTGAGGGCGCGTCAGACAGCTCTTCGGATAAAAAACCGCAATGAAAGCGTCACTGCTCAATAAACTGGACGTGCTCCAGGACCGTTTCGAAGAACTGACCGCCTTGCTCGGCGATGGCGAGGTCATTTCCGATCAGACCAAATTCCGTGCCTATTCCAAGGAATACGCCGAAGTTGAGCCCATTGTGGCCACCTATAAAAACCTGCTGAAAGTCCAGGCCGACCTCGAAGGTGCCCAGGCCCTGCTCAAGGACAGCGACCCGGACATGCGTGAAATGGCCGTGGAAGAAGTCCGCGAAGCCAAGGAAAAACTCGCCGAGCTTGAGGGTGATTTGCAACGCATGTTGCTGCCCAAGGACCCTAACGACGGACGCAACGTGTTCCTCGAAATCCGCGCCGGCACCGGTGGCGACGAGGCGGCGATTTTCTCCGGCGACCTGTTCCGCATGTATTCGCGTTATGCCGAGCGTCGTGGCTGGCGGGTGGAGATCCTCTCCGAGAACGAGGGCGAGCACGGCGGCTATAAAGAAGTCATCGCCCGGGTTGAAGGCGACAACGTCTATGGCAAGCTGAAGTTCGAGTCCGGTGCGCACCGCGTACAGCGGGTGCCAGCGACCGAATCCCAGGGGCGTATCCACACCTCGGCATGCACCGTCGCGGTGTTGCCTGAGCCGGATGAACAGGAAGCCATCGAGATCAACCCGGCGGACCTGCGCGTCGACACCTACCGCTCATCCGGCGCGGGTGGCCAGCACGTTAACAAGACCGACTCGGCGATCCGTATCACGCACTTGCCGTCGGGCATTGTGGTGGAGTGCCAGGAAGAACGTTCCCAGCACAAGAACCGTGCACGGGCCATGTCCTGGTTGTCGGCCAAGTTGAACGACCAGCAGACCAGCGCCGCGGCCAACGCAATTGCCAGCGAACGCAAGCTGCTGGTGGGCTCCGGCGACCGCTCCGAGCGTATCCGCACCTACAACTTTGCCCAAGGCCGGGTTACCGACCATCGGGTCAACCTCACCCTGTACTCCCTCGACGAAATTCTCGCCGGTGGCGTGGATGCGGTGATCGAGCCGTTGCTCGCCGAATATCAGGCCGACCAACTGGCGGCGATAGGTGACTGAATGACCATCATTGCCAGCCTGCTGCGCGCCGCTGACCTGCCCGACTCGCCAACGGCGCGCCTGGACGTGGAGTTGCTGCTGGCCGCTGCCCTGGGCAAATCGCGCAGCTACCTGCATACCTGGCCGGAAAAGATCGTCAGCAGCGAAGATGCCCTGACCTTTGCCGGCTACCTGCAGCGCCGCCGCAGCGGCGAGCCGGTGGCCTATATCCTCGGCCAGCAAGGCTTCTGGAAACTCGACCTGGAAGTAGCGCCGCACACCCTGATCCCGCGCCCGGAAACTGAATTGCTGGTGGAAGCTGCCCTGGAATTGCTGCCCGCCACGCCCGCCCAGATCCTGGACCTGGGCACCGGCAGCGGTGCCATCGCCTTGGCCCTGGCCAGCGAACGGCCGGCCTGGCAGGTCACGGCGGTCGACCGCGTGCTGGAGGCCGTGGCCCTGGCCGAGCGCAATCGTCAACGTCTGCACCTCAATAACGCTACGGTGCTCAACAGCCATTGGTTCAGCGCCCTGCAAGGCCACCGCTTCGACCTGATCATCAGCAACCCGCCCTACATTGCCGACAATGACCCGCACCTGGCGGCCGGCGATGTGCGCTTCGAACCGGCCAGTGCGCTGGTGGCGGGGCACGATGGTCTGGACGACTTGCGCCTGATCACCCAAGAGTCTCCTGACCACCTGAACGACGGAGGCTGGCTGTTGCTCGAGCACGGTTACGACCAGGCCCAGGCCGTGCGCGATTTGTTGCTGAACCAGGGCTTTGACGGCGTACACAGCCGCATCGATCTCGGCGGTCACGAGCGCATCACCTTGGGGCGCCGCCCGTGCTGACCGACCAGGAGCTGTTGCGCTATAGCCGGCAGATTCTGTTGCAGCCTGTCGACATCGACGGCCAATTGCGCCTGAAGCAGAGTCGCGCGTTGATCGTCGGCCTGGGTGGCCTGGGCGCTCCGGTGGCGCTTTACCTGGCCGCTGCCGGGGTGGGCGAATTGCACTTGGCGGATTTCGATACAGTCGATTTGACCAACCTGCAACGCCAGATCATCCATGACACCGACAGCGTGGGGCAGACCAAGGTCGATTCGGCCATGGGGCGCCTGAGGGCGATCAACCCTGAAGTCACCCTGGTCGCCTATCGTGCTGCGCTGGATGCCGACTCGCTGGCCGCTGCGGTCAACGCAGTGGACCTGGTGCTCGATTGCAGCGACAACTTCTCTACCCGCGAGGCGGTCAACGCGGCCTGCGTCGCCGCCGGCAAACCGCTGGTCAGTGGCGCGGCCATTCGCCTTGAGGGGCAGTTGTCGGTATTCGACCCCCGTCGCGCCGACAGCCCCTGTTACCACTGTTTGTACGGGCACGGCAGCGACACTGAACTGACCTGCAGCGAAGCCGGCGTTGTCGGGCCGTTGGTGGGGGTGGTGGGCAGCCTGCAAGCGCTGGAAGCCTTGAAGCTGCTGGCCGGTTTTGGTGAGCCGTTGGTGGGGCGCCTGTTGTTGATCGATGCGCTGACCACGCGTTTTCGCGAGTTGCGCGTCAAGCGTGACCCAGGCTGCAGCGTCTGCGGGGCAAAGCATGGTTAAGGGCGCGCCTATTGGTGTGTTCGATTCCGGCATCGGCGGCCTCACGGTGCTGGAAGAAATCCAGCAGTTGTTGCCCCACGAGTCACTGTTGTACGTGGCTGACTGCGGGCACATTCCTTATGGCGAGAAAACGCCGGCGTTCATTCTTGAGCGTTCTCGCTCGGTCGCTGAGTTTTTCCGCGAGCGGGGCGCCAAGGCCTTTGTGATTGCCTGTAATACGGCGACTGTCGCCGCCGTGGCCGACTTACGCCAGGATTACCCTGACTGGCCATTGGTCGGTATGGAGCCTGCGGTGAAACCTGCGGCCGCAGCCACGCGCAGTGGCGTGGTGGGTGTGCTCGCCACCACCGGTACCCTGCAAAGCGCCAAGTTCGCCGCCTTGCTCGACCGCTTCGCCACCGATGTGCGAGTGATTACCCAGCCGTGCCCAGGCCTGGTGGAGCTGATTGAAGCCGGCGACCTCAACAGCCCGGCCTTGCGCGCCCTGCTGCAAGGCTATGTAGAGCCGCTGCTCAGCGCCGGTTGCGACACCATCATCCTGGGTTGCACTCATTACCCCTTCCTCAAGCCACTCCTGGCGCAGATGCTGCCCCCCAGCATCATCCTCATTGATACCGGCGCCGCTGTGGCGCGCCAGCTCAAGCGCTTGCTGGGTGAGCGCGACCTGCTGGCCGCTGGCGAACCTGAAGCTACACAGTTCTGGACCAGCGGCGATCTGTGTCACCTAAGAAATATCCTACCGACACTTTGGAAACATCCTGGAGTTGTGCGAAGCTTTGGCTCGTGAAAATTTCGTGAAATAACACTGAAAAAAGCTGAACTTCTGGCTATGCGTCGGCTTCTATAGCCCGTTAGCCTGTACATAACCCAATTATTCCGTTTGCAAAGGACGTTTCACATGAAGCGCTTGTTCTGTTTGGCTGCGATTGCGGCCGCTATGTTGGGACACTCTGTTTCAGCCCAGGCCGCCGGCCTGGAGTTCGGCTTGGGGAGCACCAGCGATTCGACGCTGACCTACCGCCTGGGCCTGACCTCCGATTGGGACAAAAGCTGGATGCAGAGCAATGTCGGCCGACTGACCGGCTACTGGAGCGGCGCCTATACCTATTGGGAAGGGGACGACCGTGCAGGCGCCAGCAGCCTGTCGTTCTCGCCGGTATTTGTGTATGAGTTTGCCGGCGAGTCGGTCAAGCCCTACATCGAAGCCGGTATCGGCGTGGCGTTGTTCTCCCGCACTCGGCTGGAAGACAACAACATCGGCCAGTCATTCCAGTTCGAAGACCGCCTGGGTTTCGGCCTGCGGTTCAACGGCGGGCATGAAGTGGGCATTCGTGCCACGCATTATTCCAATGCCGGCATCAGCAGCAATAACGATGGGGTAGAGAGCTACTCGCTGCACTACACCATGCCGCTCTAATCTCAAGAACACTTGGCCCCCCTGTGGGAGCGGGCTTGCTCGCGAAAGCGGTGTATCAGCTAGCACATACTTAGACTGACCCACCGCATTCGCGAGCAAGCCCGCTCCCACACAAGCCCGTGATCGTCACGAAGTTCGGGGTCAGCGATAGGCCGTGGTAATACCTTCGCGCTCTTCAAGGCATTCCGGCGCCCCCATCTCGAACTCCCGGCAAATCAACGGCCGAAGCTCATAGATCGTGCACATCATCGTGTCGCGGTCCAGCGCTGCGCACCAGCCGTCGTCCAGGCGCAGCATCACCTCACCTCCCCAATCGTCGGTATCGATAAAGCGTTGCGGCACGCCGGTGTCGGTGATCAGCATGACTTCCAGCTGGCAGCAACAGGCCGCGCACGTCGTGCAGGTGACGGGTTCGGTGATTTGAATGTGAGGGATGTTGGTCATAGGCGCGCAGTGTAAGGCAAGTGCGCTAGACGCGTATGAATGCTCGGACGGGCGTCAGTATTCCAGCCTCTGTGCAACCCCGTGCAACAGCGGAAAGAGCATGGCCCATAACAGCGCCAGGCCGATCAGTGTCGGGGTGGTGCCGTACGCAAAACTCACGCCTGCCAATTGGCTGCCGGCGTAATAAGACAACGGCCCGCCCACCGCGCCTAGCAGGCTGGCCAGCCACCAGGGCCGTGCGCTCCAGGCCAGGCAATGGCGCAAGGTGGTGGCCAGCAAGGCCCATAACAGTATCAGCCACAGCGGAATCAGTGGTCCCGGCGTATTGAACTCAAACACGCCGAGCCCGCGCAGTGCTGTATCGACCAGCGTTCCCAGCACCGTCACGGCCAGAATCACTTGCCCCTCTCTTGCCCAAGCACTTATCCACAGCAAGTGTGCGCCCAGTGCCGCGACGCCGATCAGCAACCAACGGCTATCGCCGCCGAGTACGCAGGCAAACCAGCCGCACTGAAACAGCACGGCATTGGCCAGGGATTTAAGCACTGAAACGCCCGAGCAGCGGCGGATTGATGGCCGCCGGTTTGGCCAGCAGCAACTGCGCGGTGCCGATGGTGCGCTCCATAAAGCCGCCTTCGCAGTAGCACAGGTAAAACTCCCACAGGCGCAGGAAGTATTCGTCATAACCGAGTTCCGCAAGACGGCCGTGGGCGCGGCGAAAGTTTTCATGCCACAGGCGCAGGGTGCGAGCGTAGTGCAGGCCGAAGTCTTCCATGTGCAGCAGGTTCATGTCGGTGTCGCGGCTGACGATCTGCAGCATGTTTTGCACACAGGGCAGCGCGCCGCCGGGGAAGATGTAGCGCTGGATAAAGTCGACGCTGCGCTTGGCCTGTTCAAAGCGCTGTTCACGTATGGTGATGGCTTGCAGCAGCATCAGGCCGTCGGGCTTGAGCAACTGGGCACATTGTTTGAAATAGGTGGGCAGGAACCGATGGCCCACCGCTTCAATCATTTCGATCGACACCAGCTTGTCGTACTCACCGGTGAGGTCGCGGTAATCGCTCAGTAGCACGGTCACTTGATCTTGCAGGCCCAGCGCCTCGATACGCTGGGCGGTGTAGGCGAACTGCTCCTTGGACAAGGTCGTGGTGGTGACCCGGCAACCATAATGCTGCGCCGCATACAACGCCATGCTGCCCCAGCCGGTACCGATTTCCAGCAGATGGTCGCTGGGCTTGAGCGCCAGTTTCTGGCAAATCCGCGCCAGCTTGTTCAGCTGTGCCTGCTCCAGGGTGTCATCAGGCGTCAGGAACTGCGCCGCCGAGTACATCATGGTGGGGTCGAGAAATTCTTCGAACAGGTCGTTGCCCAGGTCGTAATGGGCGGCGATGTTTTTTTGCGAGCCTTTGCGTGTGTTGCGGTTGAGCCAGTGCAGGCCCTGAGTGAACGGCCGGGCCAGGCGTGCCAGCCCGCCTTCCATGGCGTCGAGCACCTCCAGATTGCTGACCATCACCCGCACGACGGCGGTGAGGTCGGGGCTGGTCCAGTAACCATGGATAAACGCTTCGCCAGCGCCGATCGAGCCATTGGCCGCTACCAGCCCCCATACCGCCGCGTCGAGAATCTGGATCTCGCCCAGCAGGTGCGCTTCCCGTGCGCCGAAGACTTGCCGTTCGCCATCCTCGATGATCACCAACTGGCCGTGGCGCAATTGGCTGAGCTGGCGCAACACGCCTTTGCGCAACAGCGCAGCGGTCATGCCGTTGACGTTCAGGCGGTTAGCCTTGACCGATAAGCTAGGGGATTTCATGGTGGCGATCCTTGGTATACCCGACTGCGGTGCGAGAGGCGCCATCGGCGGCCTGGTGGGAAAAAATCGGTGTGCGTTTGAGCAGCAGGCGCAAGGCTTGCCAGTAGATCGCAAGGCCGGTCTTGGCGGTCATCCAGGGGAAGCGCCACAGATAGCGATGCAGGCTGGCGCGGCTCAGTGCCTGTTTTTCCAGGCTCAAGGTGGCGTCGAAGACTTTTTGCGTGCCCTGCCAATCGGCCATATGCACGCCGAGCCTGGCTGCGGGCGGGCTGAAACTCATGCGGTATTCCAGCTCGCGAGGCAAAAACGGCGACACATGGAAGGCCTTGGCCACGGCGAAATGCTGGTGCTCATCGGCGCCCAGTGCCTGGGCAGGCAGCACGTAGTGATAGCGCTCGCGCCATGGGGTGTTGGTCACTTCACACAGGATCGCGGCCAGTCGCCCGTCAGCCTCGAAGCAGTAGAAGAAACTCACCGGGTTAAAAGCCAGGCCCCAACTGCGGGCCTGGGTCAGCAGGCAGATAGCGCCCTGGGGTGTTTGCCCCAGGGCCTTGCCGACTTCCTGGCGCACGGCATCGCTCAGGCTCATGCCGTGGCGCGTGAATTCACGCAGGTAATCCTGCTGGCGGAAACCGAAAGGCGCCAGGCGACTCGTGCCAGCCAGCGGCGAGAGCCCCAGTACTTCGTCCTCTTCGCTGAGGTCCAGGTACAGCAGGCCGATGCGGTAGCGAAAGGCGTGGGCCTTGGGCGTAAACCGCCGATGGGCGATCCAGCCGCTGTACAGGGCGCTGTTCACAGGGTTTCCCCAAACGCCTGGGCCACGCGCAGAGCGCTGACCACGCCGTCTTCGTGAAAGCCGTTGGCCCAGTAGGCCCCGCAGTAGAAGGTATTGCGCACGCCGTTCAATTCTTCCCAGCGTGCCTGTGCGGCGACTGCGGCCAGGCTGTATTGCGGATGGGCGTAGGTGTAGCGCGCCAGGATCTTTAGCGGGTTGATCATCGGCGTCTGGTTGAGGCTGACGCAAAAGGTAGTGGCGCTGTCGATGCCTTGCAGGATGTTCATGTCATAGGTGACGGCGGCCTGTTGTTGCACGTTGCCCGTCAGCCGATAGTTCCAGCTGGCCCAGGCCAGTTTGCGGTCGGGCAGCAGGCGTGTGTCGGTGTGCAGCACCACGTCGTTGTCGGCGTAGGGCAGGGCACCGAGGATCTGCTGTTCGGCCTGGCTGGGGTCATCGAGCAAGGCCAGGGCCTGATCGCTGTGGCAGGCGAACACCACGCGGTCGAAGGTTTCGCTGCCGGCCGGGCTGTGGATAACCACACCCTCGTCGCTGCGTTGCACCTTATGCACAGGGCAGTTGAGCCGTATCTGTTCGCGAAAGCTGCGGGTCAGCGGCTCGATATAACAGCTGGAGCCGCCTTCGATCACACACCATTGCGGGCGGTTGCTCACCGAGAGCAAGCCGTGGTTCTTGAAGAAACGCACAAAAAACTGCAGCGGAAACTTGAGCATATCGGCCAGGGATATCGACCAGATGGCCGCGCCCATCGGCACGATGTAATGCCGGATAAACCTGGGGCCATAGCCGCCAGCGGTGAGGTAATCGCCCAGGGTCATGTCGGCGCTGATGCGCTGCTCTTGCAAGTCCAGGGGCGCCTGGCGATTGAAGCGCAGGATATCGCGCAACATGCCCCAGAACCCCGGCGACAGGATGTTGCGGCGCTGGGCAAACAGGCTGTTGAGGTTGTTGCCGTTGTACTCAAAGCCAGTGCTTTGGTCACACACCGAAAAGCTCATCTCGGTGGGTTTGAACCTGACCCCGATCTGCTCCAGCAGACGGATGAAGTTGGGGTAGGTCCAGTCGTTGAACACAATGAAGCCCGTGTCCACCGCATAGCTTTTGCTGTCGACCGTCACCTTGGCCGTGTGGGTATGCCCGCCAATGCAGTCACTGGCCTCGAACAGCGTAATGTCGTGGCGACGGCTGAGCAGGTAGGCGCTGGTCAGCCCGGCGATGCCGCTGCCGATAATGGCGATCTTCACAGGTCGTCCTTCTTCGGTGGCGGGCTGCGCAGCATGCGTTTGCCGATGATCAGTTGCGCGCGGTTGGGCAGCTTCGACAGCGGCCACAAGGTGGCAATGAACAGGGCCGGAAAGGCGATTTCCAGCGGGCGTTTTTCCAGCTTGGCGGAGATGTGTTTCGCGGCTTTGTCGGCCGGCCAGCTCAGGGGCATCGGGAAATCATTGCGCTCGGTCAGCGGCGTGTCGACGAAGCCTGGGCTGATCACCGTGACATCGATGTTTTCTGGCGACAGGCCGATACGCAGGGATTCGAACAAGTAACGCAGGCCGGCCTTGGACGCGCCGTAGGCTTCGGCGCGAGGCATGGGCAGGTAGGTCACGGCACTGGCCACGCCCACCAGATGCGGGGTACGCCCGGCGCGCAACAGCGGCAGCGCGGCCTCGATGCAATAACTGCTCGCCAGCAGGTTGGTACGCACCACGTGCTCGATGATCGAGGCGTCAAATTGCCGGGCGTCGACGTATTCACAAGTGCCGGCGTTGAGGATCACCGTGTCCAGCGAACCCCAGACCTCGCTGATACGCTCACCGATCTCGCGCACGGTCTGGCTGTTGGTCAGGTCGCCGGCCACCACCAGCACCTGGCCTGGATATCGAACGGCGAGGGCATCCAGCGGGCCTTGGGTGCGGGAACTGAGGGCCACGTGGGCGCCGCTGTTGAGCAACTCCACGGCCAGCGCCGCACCGATACCACTGCTGGCGCCGGTCAGCCAATAACGACGGGGCGGTGTAAGGCTCATCCCATTCTCCTTTTCAGCCAACGAATAACGCGACCCAGTAGGGGGACATGTTCATAGAGCAGGGCGCCGGCATCGAAGTAGTCGCGATGGCGGTAAACCTTGTCGTGCCACATCAAATGGGAACAGCCTGGCACCTCGATCACCTGGCCGCCGGCCAGGCGTGGGTGACGAAAACGCATAGTCCAGCGCAGGTAGCCCTCGCCTTCGGCCACGGTATCGAAGCCGTGGAAGTCAAAGTTCAGCTCGCTGACGTTGCTGTACAAGTCGGCAAAGTAACGCTGCAACGCTGGCAGGCCCTGAACTTCATGCAGGGGGTCGGCGAAGGCGACGTCCTCGCTGTACAGGCGGCCGAGCAGGTGCAGGTTGTGCTTGTCCAGCGTGGCGAAGGTGGGGGCGAACTGGCGCAGGAAGTCACTCATGTTCGGCCATCTCCTGACGCGAAGGCAGCCGGCGAAATGCGGCCAAGGCGCGCTCGCGAGACTGTTTCAAATCGACGATGGCACGCGGGTAATCCGCCACGCCGAACAGGCCGCCAGCCGCTTCGGGGTTGTGCACTTGTTTTTTATTCAGCGCGGCCAGTTCCGGGAGCCAGCGTTTGATGAATACGCCGTCGCCGTCGAATTTTTCCGATTGGCTCAGCGGGCTGAATATCCGGAAATACGGCGCCGAGTCGGTGCCGGTGGACGAACTCCACTGCCAGCCGCCGTTGTTGGCCGCCAGATCACCGTCGATCAGGTGGCGCATGAAGAAGCGCTCGCCTTCGCGCCAGTCGATCAGCAGGTTTTTGGTCAGGAACATCGCCACCACCATGCGCAGGCGATTGTGCATCCAGCCGGTTTCCAGCAATTGGCGCATGGCCGCGTCGATGATCGGCAAGCCGGTGCGCGCCTGTTGCCAGGCGGCCAGGTCTTCGGGCGCCTTGCGCCAGGCCAGCGCTTCGGTTTCCGGGCGAAACGCGCGGTGGCGGGAAACCCGTGGGTAGCCGACCAGGATGTGCTTGTAGAACTCGCGCCACAGCAGCTCGTTGATCCAGGTGATGGCGCCGATGTCGCCGCTTTCGAACTCGCCCTGGTTGGTTTGCAGCGCGGCGTGCAAGCACTGGCGCGGCGAAACCACACCGGCGGCCAGGTAGGCAGAAAGCTGACTGGTGCCGGGCTTGGCCGGGAAGTCGCGTTCGTCCTTGTAATAGCTGATCTGCTGATCAGCGAAGGCATCGAGGCGACGGCGCGCCTCGTCTTCGCCAGCGGGCCAGAGGGCACGCAAGGTTTCGCTGGGTGTCTGGAACCCTTCGACTGCCGTCGGCACAGGGTCGCTTTTCACGCCAGGCTCGGCCTGGGCCTTTGGCGTCGGCACCACGCGGGGCAGGGCGCTGTGCAGGCGGCTGTAGCAGACCTTGCGGAACTGGCTGAACACCTGGAAGTAGGTGCCGGTCTTGGTCAGCACACTACCCGGCTGGAAAAACAGTTGGTCCAGGTAGCTGTGGAAGGTCACGCCGTCAGCTTCCAGGGCCTGGGCCACGGCGCTGTCGCGGCGGCTCTCGTGAATGCCGTATTCCTCGTTGACGTGTACCGACTCCACCGACAGCTCGCGGCACAGTTGGCTCAGTACCGTCGGCGCCTGGTCCCAGGTCGCGGCGTGGCGGATTAACAGGGGGGTGTTGAGGTTGTCCAGTGCCTGGCTCAGGTGCTGCAAGTTGCGCAGCCAGAAATCGACTTTGCACGGCGCGTCATCATGCGCCTGCCATTGCTCGGGCGTGATCAGGTAAACAGCCGCGACGGGGCCGCGCTGGCTCGCGGCCGCCAGGGCAGTGTTGTCGTGCAGGCGCAAGTCGGTGCGCAACCAGATCAGATGCATTCAGACAATTCCACGCTGGATCAATAATTGATGGGCCGACAACAGGTCCTCGGCCACGGACAACTCAGGGATGTCCTGGGTTAATACGCCCAACTCGGCGTGGTGGATGCACACCGTTGGTCCGGCAATCACGGTTGGGCAACGGATGCCGCCCAGCAGTTTGCTGAGTGCCGGCACCTGCAACGCCTTGCTCGAATACAGCAGCACCGCACGCGGTTGCAGGTGTTCCACCGCCAGGGCGAGTTCGCCCACCGGCAGCGGCCAATCGAACACTTCCACCGGGCAATCGGCACTGCTGGCCAGCCAGGCGCTGAGCCACAGGTGGGGTTCCAGGGGCAGGTCGGAATGATTGACCAGCAACAGCGGCGCGCCGTGGAGTTGACGATTGTTGTGATAGATCCGTGCGCCAAACTTGCTGCGCAGCCAGGACAGGAAGAACACCCGCTCCATCTGCGCGCCGAACTGGCCCTGCCAGCGTTGTTCCAGCTCGTTGAGCAGCGGCAGCATCAGTTGCTCGCACAAGGTGCGTGGCGGGTAGAGCGCCATGGCCTGGTTGAAGGCGTCATCGACCCGGCGCTCGGCCAGTTCACTGATGGCACTCACCAAATGCTGGCGCAGGCTCTGCCACTCGTTTTCCATCGGCTCCGGGCTACCTTGGGCGGAGTCGATCAGCCCTTTGACCTGGCTGACCGGCACGCCGCGATTGAGCCAGGTGAGGATGGCCTGGATGCGTTGTACGTGTTCGGCGCTGAACAACCGATGCCCTTTGGGCGTGCGCTGGGGCACGATGAGGCCGTAGCGGCGCTCCCACGCGCGCAGCGTCACCGCATTCACGCCGGTCTGGCGCGCCACCTCGCGGATCGGCAGCCAGCCGTTTTCCAGGGCCAGAGCGATGTCTTCGCCGGGTTCGTCGAGCAGGGCAGGTTTCATGGGTTAGATCGCATTACGCAGGCTGAGGTTTTCCGGGTGCGGTTGCAGGTAGGCCTGCTGCGCGATGTAGCGGTCCGGATGTTGGCGAAAGTGGTGCTTGAGCAGGGTCAGCGGCACCACCAGTGGCACGATGCCGTGGCGGTATTGGCCGATGACGGTCTGCATTTCCTGTTTGTCATCGGCGCTGATGGCCTGCTTGAGGTAGCCACTGATGTGTTGCAGCACATTGGTATGGGTACCGCGAGTCGCGCATTTTTTCAGGCCCGCCATCAGTTCGCTGAAATAGCCGTCGGCCAAAGCTTGCAGGTCAATGCCCTTGCCCATGCTGCCGAGCAAGTGGCCCAGGCTTTTGTAATGCGCCGGGCTGTGGGCCATCAGCAGGTACTTGTAGCGCGAGTGAAACGTCAGCAAGCGGTGACGGGTAAGGCCGTCGGCCAACAGTTGCTGCCAACTGGCGTACACGAATACGCGGGTGAGGAAGTTTTCTCGAAGCACCGGGTCGTTCAGGCGACCGTCCTCTTCCACCGGCAGGTTGGGGTGGCGGGCACAAAACGCCTGGGCGTAAATACCGCGCCCGCCACCGTCGACGGGCGTGCCGTTGTCGCGGTACACCTTGACCCGCTCCAGCCCGCAAGACGGTGACTTTTGCATGAAAATGTAGCCGCACAGGTCGGTATGTTCCCGGGCCATTTGCTGGCCGTAATCGTCCAGTGGCTGAGTGACATTGAGCGCAGGGTTTACGCTGCCCACAGCCTGCGGTTGGTTGGGATCGCCGACCAGGCGGATCGCTTGCCGAGGAATGCCCAGGCCGATGGCAACTTCAGGGCACAACGGGACAAAATCGAAGTAGTCACTGAGGGTCTGGCTGCATAGCAGGGACTGTTTATGACCGCCATTGAAGCGCACGTTCTCACCCAGAAGGCAGGCGCTGATGGCGATCTTCGGTTTCACATGGCTGGACATAAGCAAACCTCTGCAAGAATCCTGTACAAGCTAAAAATCTTGTACAACTAAATCTCATCATAGGCTCGATGTTGTACAAGTCAAATAATTTGTACAGGTTTGTGCCGCCGCTTTATTTCCAGCCGATTTTCCAGTCTTCAGCGTTTTTCAGGGTCTGCCAGGGCAGGCGTTCGGCGCGCCGAGTCAGGATGGCCTGCAGTTCGATGTCCAGCACCGTGCCCTCGTCGTCACGGAACAACTCGGTGACCAGGAAGTGTTTTTCCTTGTGGCGAGGATAAGCTGCCGTCCATTTTGACAGCAGCAGTTTGGCGGGGTTGATGCGGTTCATTGCAGGTGCTCGATCAAGCGTCGCGCCGCTTCCTGGCCACTCAACCAGGCACCTTCCACCCGACCGGACAGGCACCAGTCGCCGCAAACGAACAAGCCCAGGTCGGCGTCGGCCAGCACACCGAACTCATGGCTGCTGGAGGGGCGTGCGTAGAGCCAGCGATGCGCCAGGCTGAACGACGGCGCGGGCATGGCGCTGTGCAGCAATTCGGCAAAGGCGCCGTGCAGGTGTTCGATCACCGCTTCCTTGGGCAGGTCCAGGTGGGCCTTGCTCCAGGCGCTGGTGGCGTGCAGCACCCAGGTGTCGAGGGTGGTGTCGCGCCCAGGCTTGCTGCGGTTGCGCGCCAGCCAGTCGAGGGGGCTGTCTTGCACGAAGCAGCCTTCCATCGGCGTATCCAGGGGCTTGTCGAACGCCAGGGCGATGGCCCAGGTCGGGTCCATTTTCACTCCGGCGGCGGCGCTCGCCAGCTTGGGCGCGGCGGCCAGCAGGGCGGTGGCTTGGGGCGCCGGCGTGGCAATGATCACGTGACTGAAAGGGCCGTGATTGCCGCCGTCCGCGTCGAGCAGGTTCCAGTGCTGCGTGCCCTGGAAGACTTCGGTGATGCGGCAACCGAACTCCACCGGCAAGTCGTCGAGCAGGGCGCGGGTGATGGCGCTCATGCGCGGTGTGCCCACCCAGCGGATCTGCTCATCGGGGGAGGGCGTCAATTGCCCGGACTTGAAGTTATACAGCTGGGGCTTCCACTGCTCGGCCCAGCCGTTGGTTTGCCAGCGCTGCACTTCGTTGACGAAGCGCCGGTCGCGGGCGGTGAAATATTGCGCGCCCATGTCCAGCGCGCCGGCGTCGCTGCGCTTACTGGACATGCGGCCACCGCTGCCGCGGCTTTTATCGAAGAGTTGTACTGCGTGCCCGGCGTCTTGTAACGCTCGGGCGGCGGAGAGACCGGCGATGCCGGTACCAATGATCGCGATGGGAACAGTCATGGGAGGCCTCGTTTTACCGTTGGGTACAGACTACGCCGACACCAATAGCTGTACAATATTGTTTTTTGGTATAAGTTTTGGCGTGCCTGATTGTGTGGCGTGACCTATGGTTAAGCTAAGGCTTGAACCCCCGTCACGCTCAATTATCAAATTGATCCCTGCTTATAAAATAGACCAGTGAGCGGCGGCGAACGTTACATGAGGAGAGTCCCATGCATATTTTGCTGACCGGCGGTACCGGCTTGATCGGTCGCCAACTCTGCAAGCACTGGCTCGCGCAAGGCCATCGCCTGACGGTGTGGAGCCGGCAACCGGAAACGGTCGCCCAGGTGTGTGGTGCGCAGGTGCTCGGGGTGGCTCGTCTACAAGAGGTGATTGGCGCGGTGGACGCGGTGGTCAACCTGGCAGGCGCGCCTATCGCCGACCGGCCTTGGACCCACAAGCGCAAGGCAGTGCTGTGGAACAGTCGCATTCACCTCACCGAAACCTTGCTGGCCTGGATGGAAAGCCTGGAGCAAAAACCGGCGGTGCTGATCTCCGGTTCTGCGGTGGGTTGGTACGGCGACGGCGGCGAGCGCGAACTGACCGAAGCCAGCGGCCCGGTGCTGGATGACTTCCCCAGCCAGTTGTGTATCGCCTGGGAGGAAACCGCCCAGCGTGCCGAAGCCTTGGGCATTCGCGTGGTGCTGGTGCGTACGGGGTTGGTGCTGTCTGCCGAGGGCGGCTTTTTGTCGCGCCTGCTGCTGCCGTTCAAACTGGCGCTGGGCGGGCCGGTTGGCAATGGACGGCAGTGGATGCCCTGGGTGCATATCAAGGATCAAATCGCCCTGATTGATTTTCTTCTGCACAAGCAAGACGCCAACGGTCCTTATAATGCCTGCGCGCCACACCCGGTGCGCAACCGCGAATTTGCCAAGACCTTGGGCCAGGTGCTGCACCGCCCGGCGTTCATGCCGATGCCGGCATTTGCGTTGAAGGTTGGCCTGGGTGAGTTGTCCGGCTTGTTGCTGGGCGGGCAAAAGGCTTTGCCTGAACGGCTGCAGGCCGAAGGTTTCACTTTCCAGTTCACTGAGTTGCGTGCGGCTCTGGACGACTTGTCCAGCCGCCTCTAAAGATAGGATGTTGCATGACCGATCACGCGTTGTTACTGGTCAACCTGGGTTCGCCAAAGTCCACTTCAGTGGCCGATGTGCGCAGCTACCTCAATCAGTTCCTGATGGACCCTTATGTGATCGACTTGCCGTGGCCGGTGCGGCGCTTGCTGGTGTCGCTGATCCTGATCAAGCGCCCCGAGCAATCGGCCCATGCCTATGCGTCGATCTGGTGGGACGAAGGTTCGCCGCTGGTGGTGCTGAGCCGCCGCCTGCAACAGCAGATGACCGCGCAGTGGACCCAGGGCCCGGTGGAACTGGCGATGCGTTACGGCGAACCGTCCCTGGAAACGGTCCTGACGCGCCTGGCCGCCCAGGGTATTCAAAAAATCACACTGGCGCCGTTGTACCCTCAATTTGCCGACAGCACCGTCACCACGGTGATAGAGGAAGCCAAGCGAGTGGTGCGCGACAAGCAACTGAATGTGCAGTTTTCGATCCTGCAACCGTTCTACGATCAGCCTGAGTACCTCGATGCGCTGGCGGCGAGTGTGCGCGCTTATGTGGAGCAGGATTACGATCACTTGCTGCTCAGTTTCCATGGTTTGCCTGAGCGTCACCTGACCAAGCTCGACCCTACCGGCCAGCACTGCTTCAAGGACGCCGACTGCTGCAAGAACGCATCCCCTGAAGTGCTTGCCACCTGTTACCGCGCGCAGTGCTTCAGCGTGGCGCGGGATGTGGCCGAGCGGCTGGGTTTGCCGGAGGGCAAATGGTCGGTGGCGTTCCAGTCCCGCCTGGGCCGGGCCAAGTGGATCGAACCCTACACCGAGGCGCGCCTTGAGGCATTGGCCCAGCAAGGGGTGAAGAAGCTGCTGGTGATGTGCCCGGCGTTCGTCGCCGACTGTATTGAGACGTTGGAGGAAATTGGCGATCGCGGTCGCGAGCAATTTCGTGAAGCGGGGGGCGAGGAGTTGGTGTTGGTGCCTTGCCTGAATGACGAGCCGCAGTGGGCGGCGGCGCTTAATACCCTGTGCGAACGGGCGCCGGTTGCCTTGTAATCGAGCCCTGCGGTGATCCAATTGTGGGAGCTGGCTTGCCTGCGATGGCGGCCTAACCGCGACGCTTCCCTACTTGACCCCCCGCGGACCAACTGTGGGAGCGGGCTTGCTCGCGAAGGCGGCATGGCAGTCAACACAGTTGGATTGTGTACATATCCATTCCTGCGGTAACGGCTGCTTAGGGTTCCGCTTTTACAGCGGGTCACTTTGGAAAAGAGCCGGAATGCCGGCCCAGTCTAACGGGGCGCCTGAGATCAAGATCACAAGCAGATCAAGATCAAGAGCGGCTCGCTTCGCATCGTGATTACCTATGGTCATCGCAGGCAAGCCACACATTTTGACTGTATCTACAGATTAAGGGTCAGGCTAACCGTGAAGTTGCGCGGCTCGCCGGGGTTGACCCAATAGTTGCTGTAGGACCGCTCGTAGTACCTTTCATTGAACAGGTTGTTGAGGTTCAGCCCCACCGTCACGTTCTGCGTGGCCTTGTAATGGGCCAGCAAATCCACGGTGTGGTAGGCGGGCAGTTCGAAGCCTGTGCCGGCTTCGCCTGAGCGGTCACCTACATAGGTGAACGCTGCGCCCAGGTCTGAGCCACGCAATGCGCCGTCCTGGAATTCATACACACCCAACACACTGCCGCTGCGCTTGGCCACGCCGAGAATGCGGCTGCCCGTGGGGATGATTTTGTCGCCCTTGGTCACTTCAGCGTCGATGTAGGCCAAGGCGCCGATCACGCGGACTGCGTCGGTCACTTGCCCGGTTACTTGCAGGTCGAAGCCCTGGCTGCGGGCCTTGCCCATGGCGCGGTTGAGGTTGGTCGTCGGGTCCAGGGTCAGCACGTTTTCCTTTTCGATATGAAAGGCCGCCAGGGTGGCGCTGAGGCGGTCGTCAAACAGCTCGCTCTTGACCCCCACCTCATAACCCACGCCTTCTTCGGGCTTGAAGGACTTGCCACCGGCATCCAGGCCGCTATTGGGCTTGAACGACGTGGAGGCGTTGGCAAACACGCCGACTTCTGGCGTGAGCTGGTAGAGCAGGCCGGCGCGCTGAGTGAAGGCGTCGTGGGTTTGGCGGCCCTTGGCGTGGTTGCGGGTGAAGTCGTCGGTGCTTTGTTCGAAGTGTTCGAAGCGCGCACCGATCATGCCGCGCAGGCGGTCGGTGAAGATGATCTGGTCTTGCAGGTTCAGTGCGTGGCTTTTGGTTTGTTCGAAGAAGTCAGTGCCGGAGCGTATGCCGTTGGGTTTGGGCTGGCCGTACACCGGTTTGTAGATGTCGATGGGATAGTCGCCAGCGATCGTCGTCACACGCTCTTTCTTGCGGTAATCCTCGTATTCGGTGCCGATCAACAGCTCATGTTGCCAACTGCCGATATCGAACACCCCGCGCAGTTCCAGCTGGGTGATGCTGTCATGCCAACCGGTGGAGCGTTCACGGTAGCGGCGATTGACGCTGTGGCCGTCTGCGTTCAACGCTCGGCTTTCCGAAGCATCGCCCCACAGGCTGCCTTGCTTGTAATGGCTGGCCAGGCGCAGTTTCCAGGCGTCGTTGAGGTGGTGTTCCAACGACGCCTGAATGCGGTTGTTGTGGTTGCGGATATTGCCGTCGTTGGGCTCGCCGAGGAAGGTGGAATGGGACATGCCGGTGTTGGCGACGATGCCCCGGTCGAAGGTGGAGCTGTGGCGCACGAATTCGCTTTCCACCAGCAGCGTGGTGTCCGGGTCCAGTTGCCAGCTGAAGGAGGGCGCGACGAACACACGCTTGGCGTCGACGTGATCGCGAAAGCTGTGGTTGTCTTCAACGGCCAGGTTCACTCGCGTCAGCACGCGCCCCTCGCTGTCCAGCGGCGTATTCACATCCAGCGCCGTGCGGTAGCGGTCCCAACTGCCTGCGCTGGTTTGCAGCGTGGTGAAGGCCTCGGGCTGAGGTTTCTTGGTGACGATATTCACCGTGCCGCCGGGATCGCCACGCCCATAAAGGCTGGCGGCGGGGCCTTTGAGCACTTCAATGCGCTCGATATTCGCCGCGTCCGGGGTGCTGGGGTAACCACGGTTGGCGCTGAAACCATCCTGGTAGAACTCGGATGTGGTGAAGCCGCGCACGCTGTATTCGTAGAGGGTCAGGCCGCCGAAGTTGTTTTGCTTGGACACACCGCCTGCGAATTCCAGGGCGCGTTCAACGCTGGTACTGCCCAGGTCTTTGAGTACCGTGGCCGGAATCACGCTGATCGACTGCGGGATGTCGCGCAAGGCCGTGTCGGTCTTGGTCGCACTGGCAGAGCGGGTGGCACGGTAGCCGTCGACCGGACCGGTAGCGGATTCATAGGCGTCGGAAGTGACGCTGATGGTGTCCAGTTCCAGGGTGTTTTCTTCGGCGTAGGCAGGGTCGAGCAGCAAACCCAGGGCCAGGCCGGCCAAGGGCACAAACTTTCGAGACGACATGATAGAGCGTTCCAATAGCGATATTGAAACAATATAACATGCCTAATGAGAATGAATCGCTAAGAAATATGGCCTTACAAGCGCCCGCGAACGGGCGCTTGGGTCGCGACGGTTATTGCTCTTCTTTGACTGGCGCGGTCGCCGGTGGTGGGCGCAGGCCGATTTCCGCCGACAGTTTGATCTCTTTGCCGTTGCGCATCACCAGGATCGCCACCTTGTCGGTCGGCTTGATCCGCGCCACCTGGTTCATGGACTTGCGGCCATCACCCGCCGGCGCGCCGTCGATGCTGAGGATCACATCGCCCAGTTGCAGGCCGGCTTTCTGCGCCGGGCCGTCGCGGAAGATCCCCGCTACCACGATGCCTGGACGCCCGGTCAGGCCAAATGACTCGGCCAGTTCCTTGGTCAAAGGCTGTACTTCAATGCCCAGCCAGCCGCGAATCACCTGGCCGTGCTCAATGATCGACTTCATCACTTCCATCGCCAGCTTTACCGGGATGGCAAAACCAATGCCCTGTGAACCGCCAGACTTGGAAAAAATCGCGGTGTTGATGCCAGTCAGGTTGCCATTGGCGTCCACCAGCGCACCGCCCGAGTTGCCGGGGTTGATCGCCGCGTCGGTCTGGATGAAATCTTCGTAGCTGTTAAGGCCCAACTGGTTACGCCCGGTGGCGCTGATGATGCCCATGGTCACCGTTTGCCCCACTCCGAACGGGTTGCCGATGGCCAGCGCCACATCGCCCACGCGCAAACCGTCGGAGCGGCCGAGGGTGATGGCCGGCAGGTTCTTCAGATCAATCTTGAGTACCGCCAGATCCGTTTCCGGGTCGCTGCCCACCACACGGGCCAGGGTTTCGCGGCCGTCACGCAGGGCCACCACGATCTGGTCGGCGCCCGTGGTCACGTGGTTGTTGGTGAGGATGTAGCCTTCGGGGCTCATGATTACGCCGGAGCCGAGGCTGGATTCCATGCGGCGCTGCTTGGGGCCGTTGTCACCGAAATAGCGGCGAAATTGCGGGTCTTCAAACAACGGATGCGCAGGTTTGTTGATGACCTTGGTGGTGTACAGGTTGACCACAGCCGGAGCGGCGATGACCACGGCATCGGCATAGGTCACTGGACCCTGCACCACTGTGTTGGTCTGCGGCGCCTGTTGCAGGTTCACATCCAGTGTGGGCAGGCCCACCCACTGGGGATAACGCTGGATAATCAGCATCGCGATCAGCACGCCAGCCAACAATGGCCATCCAAAAAAACGCAGTGCCTTGAGCATCAAGTAAGTCCTGACAGGTTGCAGGGGGCGGGAGAGCGCCCATAATGTCGCGCATTATACGAGGCTGTGACGCCTGCGAACGGGATATTTAGGAGTCTTTTATGGCCGTGCCCCTTACTACCCTCGTCGAGGAAGCCGACCGCTACCTCGGCAGCGCCAAAATTGCCGATTACTGCCCCAATGGCCTGCAGGTCGAGGGCCGGCCCCAAGTGATGCGCATCGTCAGCGGCGTGACCGCCAGCCAAGCCCTGCTGGACGCCGCCGTCGAAGCCAAGGCCGACCTAGTGCTGGTGCACCACGGTTACTTCTGGAAGGGCGAAAACCCATGCATCACCGGCATGAAGCAGCGCCGCCTCAAAACCCTGCTCAAGCATGACATCAGCCTGCTGGCCTACCACTTACCCCTGGACCTGCACGCCGATGTCGGCAACAACGTGCAACTGGCTCGCCACCTGGACATCACCGTCGAAGGCCCGCTGGACCCCGGCAACCCAAAAATCGTCGGCCTGGTCGGCTCCCTGGCCGAGCCCTTGTCACCCCGCGACTTCGCCCGCCGCGTGCAGGAAGTGATGGGCCGCGAACCGCTGCTGATCGAAGGCAGCGAGATGATTCGCCGCGTCGGCTGGTGTACCGGTGGCGGCCAGGGCTACATCGACCAGGCGATTGCCGCGGGTGTCGATTTGTACCTGAGCGGTGAAGCGTCCGAACAGACCTTCCACAGCGCCCGGGAAAACGACATCAGCTTCATCGCCGCCGGCCATCACGCCACCGAACGCTATGGCGTGCAGGCGCTAGGCGACTATCTGGCGCGGCGCTTTGCCCTGGAGCATCTGTTCATCGACTGCCCCAATCCGATCTAAAGCACAGCATGAACACCGTGGACGCTGGCTTGCCTGCGATGGCATCACCTCGGTCAGCCTGAAGGAGCACGGCGCCTGTATCGCAGGCAAGCCAGATCCCACATTGAGCGAGTTGGGCGCCAAACTCGGCGGCATATTCATATACCGTTTCGGTCTAGCTGGCTCCCTAAATAGAAGAAGTTGCTGTGCTAGCATGCCTCGCTCGAACACGGCCCGCTGGCCGTCCATAAGATCGTTTTTCCGTGAGTAACCATGGTCGACAAACTGACGCATCTGAAACAGCTGGAGGCGGAAAGCATCCACATCATCCGCGAGGTCGCCGCCGAGTTCGATAACCCGGTGATGCTCTACTCGATCGGTAAAGACTCCGCCGTGATGCTGCACCTGGCACGCAAGGCCTTCTTCCCAGGCAAACTGCCATTTCCGGTGATGCACGTCGACACTCGCTGGAAATTCCAGGAGATGTACAAGTTCCGCGACAAGATGGTCGAGGAATTGGGGCTGGACCTCATCACCCACATCAACCCCGATGGCGTGGCGCAGAACATCAACCCGTTCACCCACGGCAGTGCCAAGCACACCGATATCATGAAGACCGAGGGCCTCAAGCAGGCGCTGGACAAGCATGGTTTCGACGCAGCATTCGGCGGTGCCCGTCGCGATGAAGAGAAATCCCGTGCCAAAGAGCGCGTGTACTCGTTCCGCGACAGCAAGCACCGTTGGGACCCGAAGAACCAACGCCCGGAGCTGTGGAACGTCTACAACGGCAACGTCAACAAGGGCGAGTCGATCCGCGTGTTCCCGCTGTCCAACTGGACCGAGCTTGACATCTGGCAGTACATCTACCTGGAAGGCATCCCGATCGTGCCGCTGTACTTCGCCGCCGAGCGCGAGGTGATCGAGAAGAACGGCACGTTGATCATGATCGACGACGACCGCATCCTCGAGCACCTGTCCGACGAAGACAAAGCCCGTATCGTCAAAAAGAAAGTACGTTTCCGCACCCTTGGCTGCTACCCGTTGACGGGTGCGGTGGAGTCCGAAGCCGAGACGCTGACGGACATCATTCAGGAAATGCTCCTGACGCGAACTTCCGAGCGCCAGGGCCGTGTCATCGACCACGATGGTGCAGGCTCGATGGAAGATAAAAAACGTCAAGGCTATTTCTAAGGGGCTGTCATGTCGCATCAATCTGATTTGATCAGCGAGGACATCCTCGCCTACCTGGGCCAGCACGAGCGCAAAGAGATGTTGCGCTTCCTGACCTGCGGCAACGTCGATGACGGCAAGAGCACCCTGATCGGGCGCCTGCTGCACGACTCCAAGATGATCTACGAAGATCACCTGGAAGCCATTACCCGCGACTCGAAGAAGTCCGGCACCACCGGTGACGATATCGACCTGGCGTTGCTGGTCGATGGCCTGCAGGCCGAGCGTGAGCAGGGCATCACCATCGATGTTGCCTACCGCTATTTCTCCACCGCCAAGCGCAAATTCATCATCGCCGACACCCCCGGCCATGAGCAGTACACCCGCAACATGGCCACCGGTGCGTCCACCTGTGACCTGGCGATCATCCTGATCGACGCCCGCTACGGCGTGCAGACCCAGACCCGTCGTCACAGCTACATCGCCTCGTTGCTGGGCATCAAACACATCGTGGTGGCCATCAACAAGATGGACATCAACGGCTTTGACCAAAGCGTATTCGAGTCGATCAAGGCCGATTACCTGAAGTTCGCCGAAGGTATCGCATTCAAGCCGAGCACCCTGGCCTTCGTGCCGATGTCGGCGCTCAAGGGCGACAACGTGGTGAACAAGAGCGAGCGTTCGCCCTGGTACACCGGCCAGTCCCTGATGGAGATCTTGGAGACTGTCGAGATCGCCAACGACCGCAACTACACCGACCTGCGTTTCCCGGTGCAATACGTCAACCGCCCGAACCTGAACTTCCGTGGGTTTGCCGGCACCCTGGCGAGCGGCATCGTGCACAAGGGCGACGAAGTGGTGGTATTGCCGTCGGGCAAGAGCAGCCGCGTCAAATCCATCGTCACCTTTGAAGGTGAGCTGGAACACGCAGGCCCAGGCCAGGCCGTGACCTTGACCATGGAAGATGAGATCGACATCTCTCGTGGCGACCTGTTGGTGCATGCCGACAACGTGCCGCAAGTGACCGACGCCTTCGACGCCATGCTGGTGTGGATGGCTGAAGAACCGATGCTGCCGGGCAAGAAATACGACATCAAACGCGCCACCAGCTACGTGCCGGGTTCCATCACCAGCATCGTGCACCGCGTGGACGTAAACACCCTGGCCGAAGGCCCGGCGAGTTCGCTGCAGCTCAACGAAATTGGTCGGGTCAAGGTCAGCCTGGACGCCGCCATCGCCCTGGACGGTTACGACAGCAACCGCACCACCGGCGCGTTCATCGTGATCGATCGCTTGACCAACGGCACGGTCGCCGCAGGCATGATCATCGCGCCACCGGTGGGTCATGGCGGCGCTGCGCAGCACGGCAGCCTGGCGCATGTCGCCACCGAAGAGCGCGCCCTGCGTTTCGGCCAGCAGCCGGCCACGGTGTTGTTCAGCGGCTTGTCGGGCGCTGGCAAGAGCACTCTGGCCTATGCGGTCGAGCGCAAGCTGTTCGACATGGGCCGTGCGGTGTTCGTACTGGATGGCCAGAACCTGCGTCACGACCTGAACAAAGGGTTGCCGCAGGACCGTGCCGGGCGTACCGAGAACTGGCGTCGTGCCGCTCATGTGGCGCGTCAGTTCAATGAAGCCGGCCTGTTGACTCTGGCAGCCTTCGTTGCGCCGGATGCCGAAGGCCGTGAACAGGCCAAGGCGCTGATTGGTGCGGACCGACTGCTGACCGTCTACGTGCAGGCATCGCCGTTGGTGTGCGCCGAGCGTGACCCGCAAGGTTTGTACGCGGCCGGTGGGGATAACATCCCTGGCGAATCCTTCCCGTATGACGTGCCGCTGAATGCCGACCTTGTGATCGACACCCAGGCGTTGTCGCTGGAAGACAGCGTCAAGCAAGTGCTGGAACTGTTGCGTCAGCGCGGCGCGATCTAAGCTTTATTGCCGCACAAAAAAGCCCGCCACCGGTTACCCGGTGGCGGGCTTTTTACATATTCTCAAATGTGGACTCGGTCAATGTGGGAGCTGGCTTGCCTGCGATGGCGGCCTGTCAGTTTATTGATCCTTAGCTGATCCACCGCTATCGCAGGCAAGCCAGCCCCCACATTAAATTGCATCCACATGTTGATCAGCGGCTGGCCGGAAAGTCTTTGTGCAGCTGTTCCAACAATGCATCCTTGTCTTGCCACAACTGGTTGATCCAGCCCTGGAACGCCAGTCGATATTCCCCATCCTGCTCATAATTCTTGCCGATGAATTCGGCCGGTATCTGCACCTCTTCAAAGTGCACCACCACGTCCTTCACGTTACCGCACAGCAAATCCCAATAACCTGGGCGCCCGGCGGGGTAGTGGATGGTCACATTGATCAGTGACTTGAGCTGCTCGCCCATGGCATCCAACACAAACGCAATGCCGCCCGCCTTGGGTTTAAGCAGGTAGCGAAACGGTGACTGCTGCTGCGCATGCTTGCCCGGCGTAAAGCGTGTGCCTTCGGCAAAGTTGAAAATCCCCACGGGATTGTCGCGAAACTTCGCACAGGTCTTGCGCGTGGTTTCCAGGTCTTTGCCTTTCTTCTCCGGGTGCTTCTCCAAATAAGCCTTGCTGTAGCGCTTCATGAAGGGGAAGCCCAGCGCCCACCACGCCAGACCAATCACCGGTACCCAGATCAGCTCTTGCTTGAGGAAGAACTTCAGGGGGCGAATGCGCCGATTGAGCACGTACTGCAACACCATGATGTCGACCCAGCTCTGATGGTTGCTGGTCACCAGGTACGAGTGCTGGTAGTCCAGGCCCTCAAGGCCAGTCAGGTGCCAGCGCGTACGGCGCACCAGGTTCATCCAACCCTTGTTGTTGGTGACCCAGGCTTCATGGGTGTGGTTCATCAGCCATTCGCTCAGGCGCGTGGCGAACGGCAGCGCCTTGAACAGCGCCACGATAAACAGGAACGAACACAGCAGGATCGTGTTCAGCGCCAGCAACAGCGAAGCGATCACCCCGCGCACGGCGGCAGGTAGAAAATCCAGCATTTAGATATCCATGGGTCGGTTGGCGGCTTGGATCGCCGTCAGGGCGATGGTGTACACGATGTCGTCCACCTGGGCGCCTCGTGGCAGGTCATTGACCGGTTTGCGCAGGCCCTGGAGCATCGGCCCCAGGCTCACGCAATCGGCGCTGCGTTGTACGGCTTTGTGGGTGGTGTTGCCGGTGTTCAGGTCCGGGAATACAAAGACGGTGGCCTTGCCTGCCACCTGGCTGTTGGGCGCCAGTTGTCGGGCGACGTTTTCGTTGGCGGCAGCGTCGTATTGCAACGGGCCGTCGATCAGCAGCGAGCTTTGTTGTTCGTGGGCGAGCAGGGTGGCTTCGCGGACTTTTTCCACCTCCTCGCCGCTGGCCGAGTCACCGCTGGAATAGCTGATCATCGCCACCCGTGGCGTGATGCCGAACGCGGCCGCCGAGTCGGCGCTTTGCAGGGCGATTTCCGCCAGTTCCGCAGCGCTTGGGTGCGGGTTCATCACGCAGTCGCCGTACACCAGTACCTGCTCGGGGAACAGCATAAAGAACACCGACGACACCAAGGTGCAGCCCGGCGCGGTCTTGATCAGTTGCAGGGCAGGGCGAATGGTATTGGCGGTGGAGTGAATAACGCCGGAGACCAGGCCATCCACTTCGTCGAGAGCGAGCATCATGGTGGCGATCACCACGGTGTCTTCCAGTTGTTGCTCGGCCATGGGCGCGTTGAGGCTTTTGCTCTTGCGCAAGGCGACCATCGGCTCCACGTAGCGTTGGCGAATCAGGTCGGGGTCGAGAATCTCCAGGCCTTCGGGCAGGTCGATACCCTGGGCGCGGGCGACTGCCTCCACATCCGCAGGCTTGGCCAGCAGCACGCAACGGGCAATGCCGCGGGCCTGGCAGATTGCGGCGGCCTGTACGGTCAGCGGCTCGCTGCCTTCGGGCAACACGATGCGTTTGTTGGCGGCCTGGGCGCGTTGGATCAACTGGTAACGGAACACCGCCGGCGACAGGCGCATCTCCCGCGGCGTGCCGCAACGCTGGTGCAGCCAGCGCGCATCGAGGTGGCTGGCGACGAAGTCGGTGATGATTTCCGCACGCTCGCGGTCATCGATAGGGATTTCCTTGTTGAGGCTATTGAGCTGGTTGGCGGTGTCATAGGAGCCGGTGCTCACCGACAACACCGGCAACCCGGCCTGGAAGGCGCCCCGGCACAGATCCATGATGCGTGGGTCGGGCAGGGTGTCGCTGGTCAGCAGCAGCCCGGCCAGCGGCACGCCATTGATGGCGGCCAGGCTGACGGCGAGGATGATGTCATCGCGATCTCCCGGGGTCACCACCAACACGCCGGGTTTGAGCAGCTCGACAGTGTTACGCATGGTGCGTGCGCAAATGATGATCTTGGTCATGCGCCGGCTTTCGTAGTCGCCGGCGTTGAGGATCTGCGCGCCCATCAGGTCGGCCACGTCGCGGGTGCGCGGGGCATTCAGCTCGGGTTGGTAGGGGATGCAGCCGAGCAGCCGGAAATCGCCGCTGCGCAACAGCGGCGAATGCTCTTTGAGGCGCGCCGAGAAGGCTTCCATGCTTTCGTCGGTGCGTACCTTGTTGAGGATTACGCCCAGCACTTTCGGGTCTTTGGGACCGCCAAACAGTTGGGCCTGCAATTCCACACGGCCGGAAAGCTCGGTGAGCACTTCATTTTCCGGCGCCGAGACCAGGATCACTTCGGCGTCCAGGCTCTTGGCCAGGTGCAGGTTGACCCGTGCCGCGTAGCTGGCGCTGCGGGTCGGCACCATGCCTTCGACGATCAGCACGTCTTTGCCTACGGCTGCCTGTTGGTAAAGGGTGATGATCTCTTCGAGCAGCTCATCGAGCTGGCCGTCGCCGAGCATGCGCTCCACGTGAGCCAGGCCCAGGGGCTGCGGCGGTTTCAGGCCGTGGGTGCGCGCCACCAGCTCGGTGGAGCGTTCCGGCCCGGTATCGCCAGGGTGTGGCTGGGCGATGGGTTTGAAAAAACCGACTTTCAGGCCGGCCCGTTCCAGGGTGCGCACCAGCCCAAGGCTGATGGAGGTCAGACCCACACCAAAATCGGTGGGCGCGATAAAAAAAGTCTGCATGCGAATTCTCTGGAGGTGCATGGCTTGGGTGGCGCTCTATGGGTGAGTGCCTACCGCGAATCAGGCGCCAAGGTTATCGTTATTCGTGCCCTTGCGCACACCAGCCGCACGCAAAGGCCTGGCCTATTTTTTCAAGGCGTTGCGCGGGGTCGAGCACCCAGGGGCGCGACTGCCAGGGCGGTTGGTGGCGCAGGTGCTGGGTGTGGCCGCAGGACAGCTCGGCCACCCAGTGGCCATCGTCGTCCTGATGAAAACCTGTGATCGTGACCGTTGATCGGCCCCGTCCGTCCGGGTTCCGTTCGCTTTCGGGCAAATCCTTGTTTAGACTTGTCCGTTCTTCATTCTTTTGCAAAAGGTCTCGCCCCATGACGATCGCCGCTAACAAGGCTGTCTCCATCGACTATACCCTGACCAACGACGCTGGTGAGGTCATCGACAGCTCCGCCGGCGGCGCGCCGCTGGTTTACCTGCAAGGCGCAGGTAACATCATCCCGGGCCTGGAAAAGGCTCTGGAAGGCAAGAACGTCGGTGACGAACTGACCGTCGCCGTAGAACCTGAAGATGCCTACGGCGAATACTCCGCCGAACTGGTCAGCACCTTGAGCCGCAGCATGTTCGAAGGTGTTGATGAGCTGGAAGTGGGCATGCAGTTCCACGCTTCCGCGCCGGACGGCCAAATGCAGATCGTCACCATCCGCGACCTGGACGGCGACGACGTTACCGTTGACGGCAACCACCCTCTGGCTGGCCAGCGCCTGAACTTCCAAGTGAAGATCGTGGCCATCCGCGACGCTTCCCAGGAAGAAGTGGCTCACGGCCACGTCCACGGTGAAGGCGGTCATCACCATTGATTGTGGTTTGATCAATCGGTATCAAAAACGCCCCGACTGGTTCGGGGCGTTTTTTTGCCTTGAGAATATTCCCGGTCAACTTTCTGTAGGAGCGAGCTTGCTCGCGAAAAACCTGAGAACCCCTCGGGCGCCAGGCTTCCCGCGTCATCGTTAACGATCTTCGCGAGCAAGCTCGCTCCTACAGTTTTCAGGGGGCAAACAAAAATGCCCCGGACCTTTCGGTACGGGGCATTTCTTAACTGTTACGCAACCTGGGCTACGTGGCAGTTGTTACCACTTAGGCTGCAGCAGGAACGCTCAGAGCCTTGATGTGGCCATTCAGGCGGCTCTTATGGCGAGCGGCCTTGTTCTTGTGGATGATGCCTTTATCGGCCATACGGTCGATAACAGGCACAGCCAGAACGTAAGCTGCTTGAGCTTTTTCAGCGTCTTTGGTGTCGATGGCTTTGACTACATTCTTGATGTAGGTGCGAACCATGGAACGCAGGCTGGCGTTGTGGCTGCGACGCTTCTCAGCCTGTTTTGCACGTTTTTTGGCGGAAGGTGTGTTGGCCACCGTCGAGCTCCTCGAAAGACTTTTTAGGAAATAGCAAACAAAATAGGCCGCGAATCATGCCGATGACTTGACGGGTTGTCAAGGGCGGCTGATGCGAACTGCTGAGTGGTCGATCTGAAGAGGCGGGTGATTTATTTCCGGCGCTTGACCTGTAAACTCGCGAGCTTTGGCTCTGTGCTGTTGCAGGCGCGCAGTATCGCATAAGTGGGCGCGTAGTTCGCCTGCTCTTTATCTATAGGCGCAAACTCTTTCAATGAATCTGCTCAAATCGTTGGCTGCCGTCAGCTCTATCACGATGATTTCCAGGGTGTTGGGGTTCGTGCGTGACACCCTGCTGGCCCGCATCTTTGGCGCCAGCATGGCCACGGATGCGTTCTTTATTGCCTTTAAACTGCCCAACCTGTTGCGGCGGATCTTTGCCGAAGGCGCGTTTTCCCAGGCGTTCGTGCCGATTCTGGCCGAGTACAAGACCCAGCATGGCGAGGAGGCGACCCGTACGTTTATCGCCTACGTCTCAGGTTTGCTGACGCTGGTGCTGATGCTGGTAACCATCGTCGGGATGCTCGCCGCGCCCTGGGTGATCTGGGCCACGGCGCCCGGTTTTGCCAATACGCCGGAAAAGTTCGCGCTGACCACTGATCTGCTGCGGGTGACCTTTCCTTATATATTGCTGATTTCCCTGTCTTCGCTCGCCGGGGCGATCCTCAATACCTGGAATCGTTTCTCGGTACCGGCCTTTGTGCCGACCTTGCTGAACGTCAGCATGATTATTTTTGCGTTGTTCCTTACGCCGTATTTCGATCCGCCCGTCATGGCCCTGGGCTGGGCGGTCCTGGCCGGCGGCCTGGCACAGTTGCTGTACCAGCTGCCGCACCTGAAAAAAATCGGCATGCTTGTACTGCCGCGCTTGAACCTCAAGGATTCCGGCGTCTGGCGCGTGATGCGCAACATGCTGCCGGCGATCCTCGGGGTGTCGGTCAGTCAGATTTCCCTGATCATCAACACCGCGTTCGCCTCGTTGCTGGTATCCGGCTCGGTGTCGTGGATGTACTACGCCGACCGCCTGATGGAATTGCCATCCGGTGTGCTGGGCGTGGCGTTGGGCACCATCCTGCTGCCGACCCTGGCGCGTACCTACGCCAGCAAGGATCGCCAGGAATACTCACGCATACTCGATTGGGGCCTGCGCCTATGCTTTCTGCTGGTGTTGCCGTGCGCCCTGGCCCTGGGCATCCTCGCCGAACCGTTGACGGTCTCGCTGTTTCAATACGGGCAGTTCGACGCCCATGACGCCTTGATGACCCAGCATGCGCTGGTCGCCTACTCCGTCGGTCTGCTCGGCATTATCGTGATCAAAGTGCTGGCGCCCGGCTTCTACGCTCAGCAAAACATCCGTACCCCGGTGAAAATCGCGATTTTCACCCTGGTGGTTACGCAACTGCTCAACCTGGTGTTTATCGGCCCGCTGGCCCACGCCGGCCTGGCTTTGGCGATCAGCGCGGGGGCATGTATAAACGCAGGCCTGCTGTTTTACCAATTGCGTAAACAGCAGATGTACCAACCACAGCCCGGCTGGGGCGTGTTTGCGCTCAAGCTGCTGGTGGCGGTCGCCGCGATGTCGGTTGTGCTCTTTGCCCTGATGCACCTCATGCCGGCCTGGGACCAAGGTAATATGCTGGAGCGCTTCATGCGCCTGGGTGTATTGGTGGTCGCGGGCGTGGCGGTGTACTTCGGGATGTTGCTGTTGCAGGGTTTCCGCCTGCGTGATTTCAATCGCAAGTCGTTGGGATAGAGACTTTGCCGCGATAAAACGGTTGTTTTATCGATTCGACCCATTTGGCCTGCGCAGTTGCCTGTCGTCCGGGGCTGGGTGTGGTTATAATCGACCACTTTATGAGCAAGAAGCGCGTTATGCAGCTGGTTCGAGGTCTCCACAACCTGCGCCCCGAGCATCGGGGCTGCGTCGCCACTATTGGCAACTTTGACGGTGTTCACCGTGGCCACCAGGCTATCCTGGCTCGGCTGCGCGAGCGTGCGGTCGAGTTGGGCGTGCCCAGCTGCGTGGTGATTTTTGAGCCACAACCGCGGGAGTTCTTTACCCCCGAAACCGCGCCGGCCCGCTTGGCGCGCTTGCGGGACAAGCTGCAACTGTTGGCGGAGGAGGGCGTGGACCGTGTCCTCTGCCTGGCATTCAACCAGCGTTTGCGCAGCCTCAGCGCCGCCGAGTTCGTCGACCGCATCCTGGTGGACGGCTTGGGTGTACAGCACCTGGAGGTCGGCGACGACTTCCATTTCGGTTGTGACCGGGTCGGGGATTTCGATTTCCTGCAACATGCCGGCGTCAATCAGGGTTTCACTGTCGAAGCCTCGCAAACCGTCGAACTGGACGGCCTGCGCGTGAGCAGCACCCAGGTGCGTAACGCCCTGGCCGCCGCCGACTTCGACCTGGCCGAGCGTTTGCTCGGTCGCCCGTTCCGCATTGCCGGACGGGTATTGCACGGCCAGAAGCTGGCGCGCCAATTGGGCACGCCAACCGCCAACGTGCAACTCAAGCGCCGTCGTGTGCCGCTGACCGGGGTTTACCTGGTAAGCGTCGACATCGACGGCCAATCGTGGCCAGGAGTCGCCAATATAGGCGTCAGGCCCACGGTTGCAGGTGATGGCAAGGCCCACCTGGAAGTTCACCTTTTGGATTTTGCCGGTGATTTATACGACCGGCGTTTGACGGTGGTTTTCCACCAGAAGCTGCGTGAAGAGCAGCGTTTCGCCTCCCTGGAGGCGTTGAAAACGGCGATCAATGCGGATGTCGCCGCCGCCCGTGCACTAGCCGCACCTAGCGCCCATCGCTAACCGAAGAGCCTTAAATGACCGACTATAAAGCCACGCTAAACCTTCCGGACACCGCCTTCCCAATGAAGGCCGGCCTGCCACAGCGCGAACCGCAGATCCTGCAGCGCTGGGACAGTATTGGCCTGTACGGAAAGTTGCGCGAAATTGGCAAGGATCGTCCGAAATTCGTCCTGCACGACGGCCCTCCTTATGCCAACGGCACGATTCATATCGGTCATGCGCTGAACAAGATTCTCAAGGACATGATCCTGCGCTCCAAAACCCTGTCGGGCTTTGACGCGCCGTACGTTCCGGGCTGGGACTGCCATGGCCTGCCGATCGAGCATAAAGTTGAAGTGACCTACGGCAAGAACCTGGGCGCGGACAAGACCCGCGAACTGTGCCGTGCCTACGCCACTGAGCAGATCGAAGGCCAGAAGTCCGAATTCATCCGCCTGGGCGTGCTGGGCGAGTGGGACAACCCCTACAAGACCATGAACTTCAAGAACGAGGCCGGTGAAATCCGCGCCTTGGCTGAAATCGTCAAGGGCGGTTTCGTGTTCAAGGGCCTCAAGCCCGTGAACTGGTGCTTCGACTGCGGTTCGGCCCTGGCCGAAGCGGAAGTGGAGTACGAAGACAAGAAGTCCTCGACCATCGACGTGGCCTTCCCGATCGCCGACGACGCCAAGCTGGCCGAGGCCTTTGGCCTGGCAAGCCTGAGCAAGCCAGCGGCCATCGTGATCTGGACCACTACCCCGTGGACCATCCCGGCCAACCAGGCGCTGAACGTGCACCCGGAATTCACCTACGCCCTGGTGGACGTCGGTGATCGCCTGCTGGTGCTGGCCGAAGAAATGGTCGAGTCGTGCCTGGCGCGTTACGAACTAAAAGGTTCGGTGATCGCCACCACCACTGGTTCTGCGCTGGAGCTGATCAACTTCCGTCACCCGTTCTATGACCGTCTGTCGCCGGTGTACCTGGCTGACTACGTCGAGTTGGGTTCGGGTACCGGCATTGTCCACTGCTCGCCTGCCTATGGTGTGGACGACTTCGTGATCTGCAAGAAGTACGGCATGGTCAACGATGACATCATCAACCCGGTGCAGAGCAATGGCGTCTACGTGCCTTCGCTCGAGTTCTTCGGTGGCCAGTTCATCTTCAAGGCTGACCAGCCGATCATCGAAAAGCTGCGTGAAGTCGGTGCGTTGATGCAAACCGCCACCATCCAGCACAGCTACATGCATTGCTGGCGTCACAAGACCCCGCTGATCTACCGCGCTACGGCGCAGTGGTTTATCGGCATGGACAAAGAGCCGACCAGCGGCGACACCCTGCGTGTACGCTCGCTCAAAGCCATCGAAGACACCAAGTTCGTCCCGGCCTGGGGCCAGGCGCGCCTGCACTCGATGATCGCCAACCGTCCTGACTGGTGCATCTCCCGCCAGCGTAACTGGGGCGTGCCGATCCCGTTTTTCCTGAATAAGGAAAGCGGTGAGCTGCACCCGCGCACCGTCGAGCTGATGGAAGTCGTGGCCCAGCGCGTTGAACAGGAAGGCATCGAAGCCTGGTTCAAGCTGGACGCCGCCGAGTTGCTGGGCGATGAAGCGCCGCTGTACGACAAGATCAGCGACACCCTCGACGTGTGGTTCGATTCGGGCACCACTCACTGGCACGTGCTGCGCGGTTCGCACCCTATGGGCCACGAGACCGGCCCGCGTGCCGACCTGTACCTGGAAGGTTCGGACCAGCACCGTGGCTGGTTCCACTCGTCGCTGCTGACCGGTTGCGCCATCGACAACCACGCGCCGTACCGCGAGCTGCTGACCCACGGCTTCACCGTCGACGAGACGGGCCGCAAGATGTCCAAATCGCTGAAGAACGTGATCGAGCCGAAAAAGATCAACGATACGTTGGGCGCCGACATCATGCGTCTGTGGGTGGCTTCCACCGATTATTCGGGTGAAATCGCCGTGTCGGACCAGATCCTGGCCCGCAGCGCCGACGCCTACCGTCGTATCCGCAATACCGCGCGCTTCATGCTGTCGAACCTGACCGGTTTCAACCCGGCCACCGACCTGCTGCCGGCCGAAGACATGCTCGCGCTGGACCGTTGGGCCGTGGACCGTACCCTGTTGTTGCAGCGCGAGTTGCAGGAACACTACGGCGAATACCGCTTCTGGAACGTCTACTCCAAGATCCACAACTTCTGCGTGCAGGAGTTGGGCGGTTTCTACCTCGATATCATCAAGGACCGCCAGTACACCACCGGCGCCAACAGCAAGGCTCGCCGTTCGGCGCAGACCGCGCTGTACCACATCAGCGAAGCGCTGGTGCGCTGGATCGCGCCGATCCTGGCGTTCACTGCCGACGAGCTGTGGGAATACCTGCCGGGCGAGCGTAACGAGTCCGTCATGCTCAACACCTGGTACGAAGGCCTGGCAGAACTGCCGGCCGACTTCGAACTGGGCCGCGAGTACTGGGAAGGCGTCATGGCCGTCAAGGTTGCGGTGAACAAGGAGCTGGAAGTTCAGCGTGCGGCCAAGGCCGTGGGCGGCAACCTGCAAGCCGAAGTCACCTTGTTTGCCGAGGACGGCCTGACTGCCGACCTGGCCAAGCTGAGCAACGAACTGCGCTTCGTACTGATCACCTCCACCGCGAGCCTGGCACCTTTCGCCCAGGCCCCGGCAGATGCCGTGGTCACCGAGGTGCCGGGCCTGAAGCTCAAGGTGGTGAAGTCGGCCTTCCCTAAATGCGCCCGTTGCTGGCACTGCCGTGAAGATGTCGGCGTGAACCCTGAGCACCCGGAAATCTGTGGTCGTTGTGTCGACAACATCAGCGGTGAAGGCGAGGTTCGTCACTATGCCTAATACAGCCAGTCGTTTCGGACGTCTGGGCTGGCTCGTACTGAGCCTGCTGGTGCTGGTCATTGACCAGGTCAGCAAGGCTCACTTCGAGGGCTCCCTGGAAATGTTCCAGCAAATCGTGGTGATCCCGGATTACTTCAGCTGGACCCTGGCCTATAACACGGGTGCCGCCTTCAGCTTCCTCGCTGATGGCGGTGGCTGGCAGCGCTGGCTGTTCGCGCTGATCGCCGTGGTGGTCAGTGCCGTGCTGGTGGTGTGGCTCAAGCGCCTGGGCCGCGACGACACCTGGCTGGCTATCGCGCTGGCCCTGGTGTTGGGCGGCGCGCTGGGTAACCTGTATGACCGCATCGCCCTGGGCCATGTGATCGACTTCATCCTGGTGCATTGGCAGAACCGCCACTACTTCCCGGCGTTCAACTTTGCCGACAGCGCCATCACCGTTGGTGCAATCATGCTGGCGCTGGATATGTTCAAGAGCAAGAAAACCGGAGAAACCGTCAATGACTGATCAGGTATTGGCTGAGCAACGCATCGGCCAGAACACGGAAGTCACTTTGCATTTCGCATTGCGCCTGGAAAATGGCGACACGGTCGACAGCACCTTCGACAAAGCCCCGGCGACCTTCAAGGTTGGCGACGGTAACCTGCTGCCTGGTTTTGAAGCGGCATTGTTCGGGTTCAAGGCGGGCGACAAGCGCAACCTGCAGATCCTGCCGGAAAACGCTTTCGGCCAACCCAACCCGCAAAACGTGCAGATCATCCCGCGTTCGCAGTTCGAAGGTATGGACCTGTCGGAAGGTTTGCTGGTGATCTTCAATGATGCGGCCAATACCGAATTGCCCGGTGTGGTTAAAGCCTTCGATGATGCGCAAGTGACCATCGATTTCAACCATCCGTTGGCCGGTAAAACCTTGACGTTTGATGTTGAAATCATCGACGTTAAAGCGCTCTAACTGACGAAACCGGTTCCTGTGGGGCTGGCTTGTGTGGGAGCTGGCTTGCCTGCGATAGCATCACCTAGGTGTATCTGATACATCGAGTCGTTTGCATCGCGGGCAAGCCCGCTCCCACAGATGCTTATTCTATAGAGCTGAGTTGATCCAATTTCTTGGCCTGCAAGGCACGAGGCACAGCATGCAAATCAAACTCGCCAACCCCCGTGGCTTCTGCGCTGGCGTGGACCGGGCGATCGAAATCGTCAACCGCGCCCTGGAGGTCTTCGGGCCGCCGATTTATGTGCGCCACGAAGTCGTGCATAACAAGTTCGTGGTCGAAGACCTGCGCGCACGCGGTGCGATCTTTGTCGAAGAACTCGATCAGGTACCCGACGACGTTATCGTCATCTTCAGTGCCCATGGCGTGTCCCAGGCCGTGCGTACCGAAGCGGCTGGCCGTGGCCTTAAAGTGTTCGATGCCACCTGCCCGCTGGTGACCAAGGTGCACATCGAGGTGGCCCGTTATAGCCGCGACGGTCGCGAATGCATCCTGATCGGCCATGCCGGTCACCCGGAGGTCGAAGGCACCATGGGCCAGTACGACGCCAGCAACGGCGGCGCCATCTACCTGGTGGAAGACGAAAAAGACGTTGCCAACTTGCAGGTACACAACCCTGATCGTCTGGCTTTCGTCACCCAGACCACCTTGTCCATGGACGATACCAGCCGCGTCATCGACGCCCTGCGCACGCGGTTTCCTGCTATTGGCGGCCCCCGCAAGGATGACATCTGCTACGCCACGCAAAACCGCCAGGATGCGGTCAAGCAACTGGCGGACGAATGCGATGTAGTGCTGGTGGTCGGCAGCCCTAACAGTTCCAACTCCAACCGCCTGCGCGAGCTGGCCGAGCGCATGGCCACACCGGCGTACCTGATCGACGGCGCCGAAGACATGCAGCGCAGCTGGTTCGACGGTGTCGAGCGTATCGGCATCACGGCGGGCGCCTCCGCTCCGGAAGTACTGGTGCGCGGTGTGATCCAACAGTTGCAAGCCTGGGGTGCCACCGGCGCCGATGAGCTGGCGGGCCGTGAAGAAAACATCACGTTCTCCATGCCCAAGGAACTGCGGGTCCGCTCGCTGCTCTGACGGCCAGGGTGCTGGAATAGCCTCGGCATAATGCCTGTTCGGTCTTGTCACTGCGCAGGCTGATGCGCCCGCTGGGGGCCAGCACGATCTGATACAGGCTCTGTGCCTGGTCCTTGTCACACACATGTACGGTGCCGGCACGAAATCCCCCGCCGGCAAACACCGGCTCCCCCAGGCCGCTGAAGCGCACCTGGCTCGTAACCGGGCCATTCCCGGCCACCGACACGCGCCCATTGCCCTCGCGCTCCAGCAATACTGGATTGTCGTCATCCAGGTGGCCGCGCCCACTCACATCCAGTATCACGCGCCATCCCAGGCTCCAGTCCTCGTCCTTTGCATGAATGACCACCGCCCGGTTGCGCGCGATGGCCTCGGTGCGTGCGTAGCGCAGCCCGGAGGCGAGTGCTTGGGCCGCGTTTTGTCGTTGTTGCGATTCAAGCAAGCCCTTGAAACCGGGTACGGCCAGTTGCGCGAGAAAACTGGTGACGATCAGCCCCAGCAGCATTTCAATCAGGGTGAATCCTTTTTGTTTCATGTGCGTTCCCTCCATGGGCACGAGTGGGTTTTCTAGGTATAGCGCTTGGTCCTTGGCGCTGGATGATGGCCTTTATGTCCAAAGTATTTCCCTTTGTTCCGGGAGCAGCGCCGCTCGAAAACCGACGCTAGTCTTGGGTCGCACAGCAGGCCTTGCCTGCTTTTTTCTCCGGCCTTCGACATGGATGACGACGGAAATGCCTGCCTGCCAGAACCGATTCCTGCGCGTTGCTCACTTGCGCCAATCCGGCATGACACTGGTCGAGGTGCTGGTCGCGCTGTTGATTTTGGCGATCGGCCTGATGGGCGCTGCGGTGCTGCAACTCAACGCGCTCAAGTACACCAACAGCGCCAGGATGACCAGCCAAGCCAGTTTTATTGCCTACGACATGCTCGACCGCATTCGCAGCAATGCTGGCGCCGATTACACATGGGGCCGGGCGGAGCTGGCGCCACCCAGCATTGCCACCGCCAGCGTACGTGACCTGGACCTGCACGATTTCGAAGCCAATATCATGGGTTTTGCCGGCGAGGATGCCAAAGGATCAGTGGTGGTGAACGGGCACGAGGTCACCATCAGCATCAGTTGGGCGGATGCTCGGGCAGCAAATCGCCCTGGGGCGCGGGAAACCTTCACCCTGACCAGTCGCATCAGCAATGAACAGGGAGTGTCGCAATGAAGCGTCTTGGGCGAGGTTTCAGCCTGGTGGAAGTGTTGCTGGCGCTCGCCATCGGGTTGGTCATGATACTGGGGGCAAGCCAGATACTGATCAGCTCGCGATTGACCCATGCCAGCCAGCAGGCCGCCATGGTGCTGCAGGATGATGCGCGCTTTGTGCTGAGCAAGATCACCCAGGATATTCGCCAGGCGGGCATGCTGGGGTGTTTGGCCGTGGCGGCTATCGACAATGCTCCGGTTGCCTTTGATCGGCCGATAAGCTGGGAAGCGGCAGGGAGTGCGAAGTCACTGACGCTGGTGACCGCGAATGTCGGCGATGGCGTCGGCAGGCCTGACTGGACAGTGTTGTCCGACTGCAAGGAGGCGGCCAGGGCTTATGCAGGCACGCCACCCGGCGCCGAGCCCGGCCAACTTCGCTTTGGCATACGCCAACTTACCTACACCTACGAATCGGGCCAGTTGAAGATCAGTACCCCGGCGGCGCCGGCCAGGGCGGTATTGATGGATAACGTAAGGGCGTTCGACGTCAGCTTCGGCATGGCAGCCACCTCGGCATCAACAGTTGTGGAGCGCTATGACAGCCATCCCGCCGATGAGTCGCTGATACGTAGCGTGCGCATCCTCATGACCCTTCAAGACCCCGCTGGGCGGGTGAAGGACCAGACCTATAGTGTCGTGGCGGCACTGCGAAATCGGCTGGGGTAGGGGCAATGATCATGCATGGCGGCATTCATGTACGGCAGACCGGGATGGTGCTGCTGATCAGTCTGGTGTTCCTGTTGGTGCTGTCGCAGGTGGGACTGTCATCAATACAGGCTGCGGTCTCCCAGCAAAAAGTCGCGAGCAGCCTGTGGCATCGCAATCAATCGCTTCAATCTGCCGAAAGCGGCCTGAGATTGGGGGAGTCGACCGTGCAAAAGGTTGGCCAGGCGATGCCTGTCTGCCACTCGATCATCCGTTGTGCGCCGCCTGCTGAGGCGTCTTCCTTGACGGCGGCCGGGACGAACCCGGTCTCGGCGGTCACCTGGCTCGCCTTGAAGGATGGGTTTTATGGCATTCAATCTCTTGGGGAAGGTGCAGGGCTTGCTCATTTACCCTCCCAAACCGTAGGCACACTTTTTCGTGTCACCTCGGTCGGGCTTGCGGGGCAAACGCGCACGGTGCTGGAGACGGTCTATGCACGGGTGGAGGAGGGCGGCCGCGTCAAGTTTCGACGGGTCTTATGGCGGCAACTTCAATAAGGAGCAATCGGATGGGCAAGGAGAGCCAGGGTTTTACCCTGATGGAGTTACTGATCGTCGTGGCGATCATCGCGTTGCTGGCCGGGATTGCGTATCCCGGGTACCTCAGCCAGGTGAAGAAGGTGTATCGGGCGCAGATCGTCGCGTTGTTGAGCGAACAGGCCCAGCACCTGGAGCGTTCTTATACGAGGAATGGCACTTTTATTGATGCAGGCGACGTCAGCGCGGGCAATGATCATTATAGAATCAGTGCCGTCCTCAACCCTCAGGATTTTGACCTGCTCGCCACTCCCGCTGCGGACTCGGTCATGGCGAACGACGCATGCGCAGCATTCAGCTTGACCAGCACCGGTATGCGCGGCAACCCGGGAGCAGGGCCTGAAATGTCGCCCAAGGTCTGCTGGGGGCAAGGATGAGCGTACTTGAAGCGTGGGCGCCGGGCGCGCCTTTCCCTGTTTATCGGCTGGATCAAATGATGGCTAAGCAACAGCAAGTGGTGATTGTCGGCGGCGGAGTAATCGGGCTGTTGACGGCGTACAACCTCGCCAGTGAGGGCCAGGCGGTCACGCTGCTGGAGCGCGGTGGGCTTGGGCAAGAGTCTTCCTGGGCGGGCGGTGGGATTGTCTCGCCGTTGTACCCGTGGCGCTATAGCCAGGCGGTCACTGCCTTGGCCCATTGGTCCCAGGATTTTTACCCGCAACTGGCGCAACGGCTGTTTGCAGCGACCGGCGTCGATCCAGAGGTACATACCACGGGGTTGTATTGGCTCGACCTGGATGACGAAGCGCAAGCACTGGCCTGGGCTGCCCGTGAAGGGAGACCGTTGAGCAAGGTGGACGTATCTGCGGCCCATGACGCGGTGCCGGTGTTGGGGGGTGGCTATTCTCAGGCGATCTACATGGCCGATGTGGCCAACGTACGCAACCCGCGCCTGGTCAAATCACTGAAGGCGGCCCTGCTGGCGTTGCCGAACGTGACGATTTGCGAGCAATGCGATGTGTCGGGTTTTGTGCTCGGCGACGGCAGGGTGGTGGGTGTGAATACCGCTACGGGCCAGGTTTTGGGGGATCAGGTGGTGCTCGCGGCCGGCGCCTGGAGCGGACAATTGTTGGGTACGCTGGGCTTGGGGCTACCCGTGGAGCCGGTCAAAGGCCAAATGATCCTGTACAAATGCGCGTCCGACTTTTTATCCAGCATGGTCCTGGCCAAGGGGCGTTATGCGATTCCCCGGCGGGATGGGCACATCCTGATCGGCAGCACGTTGGAGCATGAAGGATTCGACAAGACGCCAACCGACACCGCGCTGGAAAGCCTCAAGGCGTCTGCGCTGGAACTGATTCCCGCCTTGGCGGACGCCGAGGTGGTCGGGCATTGGGCCGGTTTACGGCCTGGCTCCCCCGAAGGTATACCGTTTATCGGTGAGGTCCCTGGCTTCAAGGGGTTGTGGCTCAATTGCGGGCATTACCGCAATGGTCTGGTACTCGCACCGGCATCTTGCCAGTTGTTCACCGACTTGCTGCTGGCGCGGGCTCCGATCATCGATCCAGCGCCTTACGCCCCCGCAGGTCGCCTCAACGCTGAATAGACTTTGGCCCTTGTTCCAGATGCGCCTGGGTGCAGTACCATTCCTGGCGTGAACTCAGTGCGCGGTCCTGCGGCAGGTGCACGCCACAGTGGGCGCAACGCACCATCAGGGCCGCATCCGGTTCGGCAGGCCGTTGCTGATGGGAGGCATTTTTTTTGAATTTGCGCCAGAACCATACCGCGGCAGCAATGACGGCAATCCAGAACAGTAGACGAAGCATGATGGGCAGTTTCTCGACAAGGAATGCGCCAGTTTAGCCAAGGTGGTCACGGGCGCACAGGGCAATAAATACTCGCTCATAAAAAAGGGAGCTCCTTCAGAGCTCCCTTTTGCGTTGCGTCGAACAATCAGTCGAACACACCGAAGGTCATGTAGCTGAACCACGAGCGGTCCTGGTTGTTGCCCAGGGCTTGCGGCTCTTCTTCTTCGATCACGTCACCGTTCTCGTCGTGCGGCTTGAGATCCGAAGGAATAGCGTCCTTGGCGTCCTGGTACATCTTGATCACGTCCTGGTTGGCGCGAGTTTCACCCGGCGGCAGTGGTGGACGGGACTCGATCAGGCCCAGGGTGTACTTGCTCAGCCACGAACGGTTGTCCGCTTCGGCAACCTGAGGCACGAACTGGCCGTCTTTCAGGCTAGGGTGGTCGGGGTAGTTGAGCTTCAGGGTTTCCAGGCTGGTCGTCGCCAGTGTGTCCAGGTGCAGACGCTGGTAAGCCTCGGTCATCACGGCCAGGCCGTCACCCACGGACGGGGTTTCCTGGAAGTTTTCCACCACGTAGCGGCCACGGTTGGCGGCGGCCACATAAGCCTGACGGGTCAGGTAGTAGTGGGCCACGTGGATCTCGTACGAAGCCAGCAGGTTGCGCAAGTAGATCATGCGCTGCTTGGCGTCCGGCGCGTAGCGGCTGTTGGGGTAGCGGCTGGTCAGCTGGGCGAACTCGTTATAGGAGTCGCGCGCAGCACCCGGGTCGCGCTTGGTCATGTCCAGCGGCAGGAAGCGCGCCAGCAGGCCAACATCCTGGTCGAACGAGGTCAGGCCCTTCATGTAGTAGGCGTAGTCCACGTTCGGGTGCTGCGGGTGCAGGCGGATGAAACGCTCGGCAGCGGACTTGGCAGCTTCCGGCTCGGCGTTCTTGTAGTTGGCGTAGATCAGCTCAAGCTGGGCCTGGTCGGCATAGCGGCCGAACGGGTAACGCGACTCCAATGCCTTCAGCTTCGCTGTGGCGCTGGTGAAGCTATTATTGTCCAAGTCTGTCTGAGCTTGCTGGTACAGCTCGACTTCGCTCAGGTTTTCGTCGACGACGTCCTTTGTTGACGAGCAAGCAGCAGTCATGGCGAGGATGGCGATCAGCAGCAGGTGTTTCACTTGCATGGCGGCTTGCGTCCCTATGACGGCCGCTGTCTTGGGCGGGGCCGTCCTGTTATGATGAGCGCCCCGTTGAAAGCCTCGGGGCAAAAGACGCCGTATTTAACCACAAGCGCGCAGCCGAAACCAAAGGCTACGCCACGCCTAGTCTGAGCATGTCCGATAAAATTGAACTTCGCGCAGAGGTGCCGTCCGAATTGGGCGGCCAACGCCTCGATCAAGTCGCCGCACAATTATTCGCTGAGCACTCGCGCTCGCGCCTTTCCGCCTGGATCAAAGACGGCCGCCTGACTGTGGATGGAGCGGTTATCCGCCCGCGAGACATAGTCCATGGCGGTGCGATTCTTGAGCTGACTGCCGAGCAGGAAGCCCAGGGAGAATGGGTTGCTCAGGACATCGAGCTGGATATCGTCTATGAAGACGACGACATCCTGGTCATCAACAAACCCGCAGGCCTGGTGGTTCACCCGGCCGCCGGGCACGCTGATGGCACCTTGCTCAATGCCCTGTTGCACCACGTGCCGGACATCATCAATGTGCCGCGCTGCGGCATTGTTCACCGTCTGGACAAGGACACCACCGGCCTTATGGTGGTGGCCAAGACCATTCAGGCGCAGACGCAACTGGTTACGCAATTGCAGAGCCGGAGCGTCAGCCGCATCTATGAGTGCATTGTGATCGGCGTCGTTGTGGCCGGTGGCAAAATCAACGCACCCATTGGTCGTCACGGCCAGCAGCGCCAGCGTATGGCGGTGATGGAAGGTGGCAAGCAGGCCGTCAGCCACTACCGTGTGCTGGAGCGTTTCCGTTCCCACACCCATGTGCGGGTCAAGCTGGAAACCGGGCGTACCCACCAGATTCGCGTGCACATGGCGCACATCAACTTCCCGTTGGTCGGCGACCCGGCCTACGGTGGCCGCTTCCGTATTCCGCCGGCGGCCAGCCAGACCATGGTTGAGTCGCTCAAGACGTTCCCGCGCCAGGCACTGCATGCACGCTTCCTGGAACTGGATCATCCGACGAGCGGTAAGCGCATGAGCTGGGAATCGCCACTGCCAGACGATCTGGTCTGGCTGCTGTCGCTGCTCAAGCAAGATCGCGAGGCGTTTGTCGGATGAGTGACTGGCTGATACCTGACTGGCCCGCGCCGGCTCGGGTAAAAGCCTGCGTCACCACCCGTGCGGGCGGCGTCAGCCTGGCGCCGTTCGACAGCCTCAACCTGGGTGATCATGTCGAGGACAGCCTCGAGGCCGTCCTTGAGAATCGCCGTCGCCTGAGTGAGGCCTTCGATATCCAGCCTGCCTGGTTGCGTCAAGTCCATGGTACTCGCGTGGTTGAGGCCGATCCGGGCCGTACTGTCGAGGCTGACGGTAGTTGGACCAGCACCGCTGGCATCGCCTGCACAGCCATGACCGCTGATTGCCTGCCTGCGCTGTTCTGTGATCGAGCGGGCACCCGGGTTGCCGCAGCCCATGCCGGTTGGCGTGGTTTGGCGGCCGGCGTGCTGGAGGCCGCTTTCGAAAGCCTGGATAGCGCACCCGAAGACGTTCTGGTCTGGCTCGGCCCTGCCATAGGCCCACAAGCCTTTGAGGTCGGCCCGGAAGTGCGTGAGGTGTTCATGCAGCAACTGCCGGCCACCGCTGAAGCCTTTGTTCCCAGCCACAACCCTGGTAAGTACATGGCCGACATCTACCAGCTGGCGCGTCTACGTCTGGCCGCTCGCGGTGTTAGCGCTGTGTATGGGGGCGGTTTGTGCACTGTGACCGACCCGCGTTTCTTTTCTTATCGCCGAAGCCCACATACGGGCCGATTCGCCTCCCTTATCTGGCTTGAACGCTAGACTGTCCTGACCTGTATCAACCGTCTGCCGCTTGAAACGCCCAGAATCCACCCCATCTATAAGGGTATCTGGCAGGTTTCTTCATTCAGGATGTGTTTGTTCATAGCTCCGGCCTGCTCAAAAGGAAGGTGACTAATGCGTATTGATCGTTTAACCAGCAAATTACAGTTGGCATTGTCCGACTCTCAATCCTTGGCGGTGGGCCTCGACCACCCGGCCATTGAGCCTGCGCACTTGATGCAGGCACTCCTGGAACAGCAAGGTGGTTCTATCAAACCCTTGCTGATGCAGGTGGGCTTTGACGTCAACAGCCTGCGCAAGGAGTTGAGCAAAGAGCTCGACCAACTGCCGAAAATCCAGAATCCCACCGGGGACGTGAATATGTCCCAGGATCTGGCGCGCCTGCTCAACCAGGCCGACCGCCTGGCCCAGCAGAAAGGTGACCAGTTCATCTCCAGTGAATTGGTGTTGCTCGCCGCCATGGACGACAACAGCAAGCTCGGCAAGTTGTTGCTGGGCCAGGGCGTGAGCAAAAAGGCCCTGGAAAACGCCATCAACAACCTGCGTGGCGGCGAAGCGGTGAACGACCCCAACCACGAGGAGTCGCGCCAGGCCCTGGACAAATACACCGTCGACCTGACCAAGCGTGCCGAAGAAGGCAAGCTGGACCCGGTGATTGGCCGTGACGACGAAATCCGTCGCACCATTCAGGTATTGCAACGTCGCACCAAGAACAACCCGGTGTTGATCGGTGAACCTGGCGTGGGTAAAACCGCGATTGCCGAGGGCCTGGCTCAGCGCATCATTAATGGTGAAGTGCCGGACGGCCTCAAAGGCAAGCGCCTGCTGTCTCTGGATATGGGCTCGCTGATTGCCGGAGCCAAGTTCCGGGGTGAGTTCGAAGAGCGCTTGAAATCCTTGCTTAACGAATTGTCGAAGCAGGAAGGGCAGATCATTCTGTTTATCGACGAATTGCACACCATGGTCGGCGCCGGTAAGGGCGAAGGCTCCATGGACGCCGGCAATATGCTCAAGCCCGCCTTGGCGCGGGGTGAGTTGCACTGCGTCGGTGCAACTACGCTTAACGAATACCGTCAGTACATCGAAAAGGACGCAGCCCTTGAGCGTCGCTTCCAGAAAGTTCTGGTGGAAGAACCCAGCGAAGAAGACACCATCGCGATCCTGCGGGGCCTGAAAGAGCGCTATGAGGTCCACCATAAGGTGGCTATTACCGACGGTGCGATCATCGCGGCGGCCAAGTTGAGCCATCGCTATATCACTGATCGTCAGTTGCCGGACAAGGCTATCGACCTGATCGACGAAGCGGCCAGCCGCATCCGTATGGAGATCGATTCCAAGCCGGAAGTGCTTGATCGCCTGGATCGGCGCCTGATTCAACTGAAAGTCGAATCCCAGGCGCTGAAGAAAGAAGAAGACGAAGCGGCCAAGAAGCGCCTGGAAAAACTCCAGGAAGAAATTGTTCGCCTGGAACGCGAGTATTCGGACCTCGAAGAAATCTGGACCTCGGAAAAAGCCGAAGTACAGGGTTCGGCGCAGATCCAGCAAAAGATCGAGCAGTCCCGTCAGGAACTGGAAGCGGCGCGCCGTAAAGGCGACCTGAACCGCATGGCCGAGTTGCAGTACGGGGTGATCCCGGACCTGGAGCGCAGCCTGCAGATGGTTGACCAGCACGGCAAGCCTGAGAACCAGTTGCTGCGCAGCAAGGTGACCGAGGAAGAAATTGCCGAAGTGGTCTCCAAGTGGACCGGTATTCCCGTGTCGAAGATGCTCGAAGGCGAGCGCGACAAGTTGCTGAAGATGGAAAGCCTGTTGCATCAGCGCGTCATCGGCCAGGAAGAGGCAGTGGTGGCGGTGTCCAACGCGGTACGGCGTTCCCGGGCAGGTTTGTCCGACCCGAACCGTCCAAGCGGCTCGTTCATGTTCCTCGGCCCAACCGGTGTGGGTAAGACCGAGTTGTGCAAGGCCCTGGCCGAGTTCCTCTTTGATACTGAAGAGGCCATGGTGCGGATCGATATGTCCGAATTCATGGAGAAACACTCGGTGGCTCGTCTGATCGGTGCGCCACCAGGCTATGTGGGTTACGAAGAGGGCGGTTATCTGACCGAAGCCGTACGGCGCAAGCCTTACTCGGTGATCCTGCTGGATGAGGTCGAGAAGGCGCACCCGGATGTGTTCAACATCTTGCTGCAGGTGCTGGAAGATGGTCGCTTGACGGACAGCCACGGGCGCACGGTGGACTTCCGCAATACGGTGATCGTGATGACCTCCAACCTGGGCTCGGCTCAGATCCAGGAATTGGTGGGTGATCGTGAAGCCCAGCGTGCGGCGGTGATGGATGCGTTGACCACGCACTTCCGTCCGGAATTCATCAACCGGGTCGACGAAGTGGTGATCTTCGAGCCTCTGGCGCGGGATCAGATCGCGGGCATTACCGAAATTCAGTTGGGCCGCCTGCGTAGCCGTCTGGCTGAGCGCGAGTTGGACCTGGAGTTGAGCAGCGAAGCGTTGGACAAGCTGATCGCGGTCGGTTACGACCCAGTGTATGGCGCACGGCCACTCAAACGTGCGATCCAGCGCTGGATCGAGAACCCACTGGCGCAGCTGATCCTGTCGGGCAGCTTTATGCCTGGCACCCGCGTCACGGCGACGGTGAAAGACGACGAAATCGTCTTCCATTAAGGCCTGCGCTTGGCGCAACCAGAGAAGGCCCCGCATTGCGGGGCCTTTTTTTTCGATAGGGCGTTGAACTGTAAGGCAAAGGCTTGTAAAGTGCGCCCCGCAGCAACGTCAGCCCACGGGTTTCTTCTCCCCAAGAAGAAATCAGAAAGAAGCGCAAATCATTGTCTTAAAAGCAATTTAAAGGGTTGACAGGGGTTTTTAAGATTGTAGAATAGCGCGCCTCAGAGACGCTAACGTAGCGATACGGACAGGGTCGAAGAGGAAGCAACACAGCAGTAACTTTGAAATATGTAGTTCCGTGATAGCTCAGTCGGTAGAGCAAATGACTGTTAATCATTGGGTCCCAGGTTCGAGTCCTGGTCACGGAGCCAATTTCAAACCGGGGTATAGCGCAGTCCGGTAGCGCGCCTGCTTTGGGAGCAGGATGTCGGGAGTTCGAATCCCCCTACCCCGACCATATTTGGGTCGTTAGCTCAGTTGGTAGAGCAGTTGGCTTTTAACCAATTGGTCGTAGGTTCGAATCCCACACGACCCACCATTTTTGAGACCAGTTGACGCTGGAATCAAATCTTAGAATCAGAGGTTCTAGCTCTGATAGAGGCGGTTTTACGGTTTTGGAAAGTGTTACAGCACTTAGATATCGCCGTAGACATGCAGCCGTCTGAGGCGAACAGTAGTTTCGGTTCGTCATGATGTCAATGTGCATAGGCTTTGCGATGCGCATTCCGGGGTATAGCGCAGTCCGGTAGCGCGCCTGCTTTGGGAGCAGGATGTCGGGAGTTCGAATCCCCCTACCCCGACCATATTTAATGAAAAAGGCGTCTTTATGACGCCTTTTTTTGTGCCTTGAGCAAAGTCGTACCGTTCGTCTGGAAAAAATCCGGATTTCGACCTGGTTCTTTATTCCGGGCATGCGAAAGCCTCTGGCCAACCAGAATTCCCTATAGCCAGTGCGCTTTGATTATGAGCGTACTAGGGCGATGCTCTGGAAAATGATGAGCTTCGCATTGAATGCTCAGTTGAGGTGCGTTTCCTGAATGTGCCGACACCAAGCCCGCTCGCCATTAGCGTCAATAGTAGACTCTGCTCTACTTGATCTACTGGTGGGTCCATAGAGCATGTCATTGACTCGCGATGCAGTTGCGCAGATGCGAGCTCGAGAGCCTTCTGTAGCGCGCTTCGGCCAGTCGACTTGGTCCGCCGATCAATACTGACCTCTGTGCTGCTAGATTGTTGTGGAGCTGGCAGCTTCTTGGGCTCTGGTTGAGCGGTTTCCTGTGAATGCACACCTATTTTGGCGGGTAAGGGGGCAGAGGGTTTGCCACTTGGATCAACCCGTGTCACTCGGCTCAGAGCGCCCTGAGCCCGACTCCGCTCATGTAGAACAGCACGCATATGGTCGTAGTCCGCCTCTATGTAATTCATCGTTGTCGCTAGATTCGAATGATTCAGCAGGCTTTTCGTGAGATGAATGTTTCGCTCAGGCTGCTTCATCAAGTCTGTTGCTAATGTGTGCCTGAAGCGGTGAGGGGTCATGCGCACGCCGATCTTATCGGTGAGCTTGCCGTACATTGACTCCACCTGGTCGATGTTCATTTCCTTGCCATGGAAGTGACGAGAGAATCTGTTGACGTTGAACAGCTGATCGTCTGGTGAAAAACCGATTTTCTCGGCCTCCCCCAAGATCCTGGATAAGTGTGGAGCGAGTCCTTCCATAATGGGGAGGAAAAACTCCCGATGGGTCTTCTCTGTTTCACCGCGGACCAAGATCATCTGGCTGTCCCAGTCGATATCTTTGTAACGCAGGCACAGCAGGGCATTCAGACGTATGCCTGTGTAATAAAACATCTCGAAGACGCTGAGCCAGAACCAGGCAGGTGTGATCTGGCTACGTTCATGCGTACAACGTTCTTGGCCTACAAGGGATATGAGCCAGTTGCGTGCTCGTTGGATGGCGTCTCCATTGATTGTCTTGCTGGCTCGCTTTGGTGGGATAACGCTGGTTTTCTTGAATGGGTTGATCGTGGTATGGGTCATCAGGCCGTGTTCTATGGCGTAGCCCCAAACAGTTCGAAGGTGATTTGAATAGGTGTTCCAGCTGCGTTTGGATAATCCGTTCTCAAGGACTTTTTTTCGCCATGTCAGAACCGCACGATGATCGATCTCCTCAACTGAGGCCGTTCGGAAATGCTTGAGTAGTGCTTTGGTCGAGGCGCGATAGATCTTTGCACTGGCAGGCCGCAGATCATGGGCAAAGATGTATTCCTCCGTCAGATTCGAGGGCGTCGTCATTGTGGCGGCTCCGTTGCTTCTGACTTCAAGGACAGGCTGATATTGTCGAAAGGGACCTCAGAGAAGATTGTTCGCGGGTCTAGTAGTAAGTACCCCTTGAGCTGCTTGGATTTTCGAGGTCCAACAACGTCACAGGTCCAAATATTCAAACTCTTATGCGTTTTTCGATGAAGTTTCTGTTTCTCGAAACTACGTTGAACCAGCTGCCAGGCGCTGACTTGCTGTACTTTGGCTTGCTGTTCGATATGGGGGAATTCAAGGACGTAGCGTTTGAAAATTCCAGGCGTTACCAGCATAGCGGTCCCTGCTACGGTATGAACCAGCGCTTTGGTATCGTTGATAATGATGGTCCGGGATGCGATGCCTTTCTTAAGCCATTCAACAAATCCCTGACCGATCTCGGTGTTATTGCTAGGCATCGGAGTGACTTCTTCGATTATTGCTAAAGGCGCACCTCCTTGATTGGAGGTTTGGGAAGGCTGGATTTCATCCAGTTTCGGAGGCGCGGTATGTGCCGCTGAGACCGCTTTGTTTTTGGTGTCTTCTGATGGCTCATTGATGTTACCAAGGAGCGCCAGTAGCTCGTCAAATTCATCTGTACTGCTCGAGGAATGCTGAGGTAGTTCGAACGGTGATGGCTGTGCCGGTGCTAAAGGCGCCGGCACAGGGCTGGATTGAATTTCCGAAGGCAACTTTTTGGCCGGTGTGGCGACGGTATTTTCAGCTGCAGAGTCTTCTACCGGGTTGCCAGCTTCTACCTCAAGAGTCCCAGCGTAAGCTGTGGGCCGATCACTTGGATCATTCCAGATCAGTGCCGGTGAGAGCTTCAGCAGGGTGAAGGTGTTTCGCCAGCCACGACCATTGTCTATCGTGGCTTTCCAGATTGCCTTGTCTTGGGCATTGGTTTGGATTACCCCCTGATCTTGCAGCATGTTGAAGAAAGGCGCATTCGTACTGGGTACACCTTCAACGCCTTTGGTCAGCAAATAGGCTCGCAATTGATCAGCAATAGGCTTGCTAACCAGCCAAAGAGCATCCTGTGTCAGCCATCCATCTGACGGTCCATCGGGTTGATTCAGTTTGAATGTATCTCGGACCAGGTGACGCAACCCATCTGCTAATTGACGCTGCAAAGACTGTTTGGGCGCGGACAGCGCGCGGGCTGGATTTCCACCGAGCTCCTGTGCGACGGACGCCTGATCGGCCTTGACCACGATCTCTCCCAAAATGCCGGCATGTTCGTACTGACCAGCCAAAATGAAGATTAACTGCGACCACACTTCGGGGAAATTACTGAGCCAATCTAAGATTTCTGAGGAGAGGATCTGCGCGTAGATCAGTGCGGCAGCGGCTCCGTGAAGTTGGTAGTTGCGTCCTTTCACGTAACGGAATCGATAGGGACGATCGATTGGGCCGTGCCACGGGTGCCAGGTTTTACCTCCTGCCAGCTCGACGTGCACGTCGACGGCGATCTTGCCGAGGTCGTGTATCAGAGCGCCGTAAGCCGCGGCGGCAGTCCAGGCCTCAGCCTGTGCTGATTGAGACTCCGGCGGTGCGCCTATAGGAAGCAGGTAGCTCTGTCGAATTTTCAAGGCATAGGCGACGATTTCAAGCCCGTGATCCAGCATGCCGCCAGGGTGTGCATGATGGTGGTTTTGCGAAGCAGGGAGCTGCTGGACCAACTCCGCGTAGCGCTCAAGTGGACGCCTATAGAGCTCGACAAACTGTGAGCGAGATAACGATGCGCGCTGCCAAATGTTCTCCAGTAGTTTCTGACGGCGCGGCGATGCCAGTAGTGCTTGGCTAGAGGCCGGCTGTATAAAACCGTTAGGGGAGGGGCTTTGGGCGGGTAGCGCTTTATTGCGGCGGAAAATAGAGAACATCGCCTGCTCCGTAAATGATTCATGGGGCAGGCTTTTCTCCTATCAAAGGGGGGGCGAGCAAGGGGAAAGGATCACTGGTTGCCTCGGGTATTTCTTTTGGCGAAGAGCCATCTTTCTATGGTGGTGACGGAGAAAGGAATGCAGAATTATCGTCGTTTCGGTCTAAGGGCACGGGGCCGCAGATCGACTATGTGAGGAAAAAATGATGGTTTCACTTCGCTACGCTACGAAATCAACCTCAGATAATGTTTGGGCACTTTGTGATTTGATACGTGACAATAAGTGTGATGAGATCATTCTTTTTGCTAGTGTAGGGAATGATCTTGATGATGAGGAAGCAAGGTGGGACAACAACCTTCCTCTGGTTGTCGCCTTAGCTAAATATATTATTCCTCACGTTGATAGCGTCTTGGTCATTTTTGATGGAGTGTTTCTAACCGCTGCGCGTTCCGCTCGTTATGGTGAAGTACGTGAACTGCTGGATGTAGCTATTGCGTCTGACAAGGTTTATTACTCTGGGCAGAGAGCCCCACTTACTAGCGAAATGACTCCTGACGAGGCTGTTTCAACTCTTATTAATTTAGGTTCTATCCAACCGTTGACGGTTGAGTCCAGAGCTGAATACTTTTCTTTGCTTAGTAATTTTACAGAAGACGAGTTAGTTGAAGTTTATTCGACTCGCGAGATGCGTTGATGAGATTGGACCTTTTTCCCGCTGAAAGCGGCCCTTTCGGGTAAGGCTTTTACCCTTGTGAACCATTCCATTCGCTTCTACAAAACCTTTTACCTTTTGGGCCATTTTTGTTGTGAAAGGGGGGCATCTGGTGCTGAAGGCAAAGGCCGTTTGTCTCATGATCTTGCAGCATAGAAAAATCGGTATTATAAGTAATGTCAAATCGCCCCTAGACCGGGTAAGAAGGAGACGCACCATGACCGCACAGACCTCTCAGGGAGTAGCAAGTCGCTTAGGCTATGGCCTGGGTCAGGCTGCGCGCCTCGTTTGGTGCAGTCAGAACCGTACCCTGCGTTGGGTCAAGCGTCTGGTTGTGGCTGCCGTACTCCTATATTTTTCTGCAGACATTTTCAGCGGGATTATCAGCGTTGCAGTATTTACCTTGGTTTTGGGTGGAGGGCTCTGGGCGTTGAATCACAGACCTACGCCTCGCAGAAACCAGATAGAGTATGGTCAATGCTATGGCCCCGATGGCTATGGGTACTATGTTGCTGGTCAACGTGTAGACGACGATGATTAAGGGTCTCATATCAATGATATGAGACCCTTACGTTACATAACGCTACGTTTGACAGTATTCACCCCTTCCTGACCTGCCTTTTGAACATCTTTTGTTCCGCTGGTAAGGCCTTCCAATGCTTTTCCTGCGCTCACCCCTGCCCATCCCAGCGCGCCCATCCAAAACACTGGCAGGATGATGAACATCGAGCCCATCACGAAGTTTAAGATTGCGTCCTGGGTGGCAGTGTTCAAACCCATCACAGGATCAAATGATAAATGCGGAGAACCGGCTCCATATAAAGCGTCCAATATCGTGGTATCGACCCATCTAGCCAGTTGAAACCAAAAGTCCACGAATATCAGAGCGAAAAAAACAACGGACATAGTCATGGCCACTTTTAGTTGGTAAGCCCCGACGATTAGCACCAAGGGAATGCAAATCACCATCGCCATTTTCAAGAACGCCATGACCATCGGTAGCGCCTGGCGAACCATGTCCATCGCTGGAAAATAGGCCATAGATCCTAATGCAACCCCGAGAGTCCCCGCTGCCCGGGCTGCACCATTCCACACAGTTCCGTCGATTTGTCCCCCGTAGTCCGTATAAACATCCCCTTTCACCTGGTTCGACGGCGAGACCAGTTGCCGGACAAGCGAGTCAGTGACTTCGTCCGGGGACAACCACTTTGCCCAGCCGAGCATTTTGGTCATGAGGTCCGGCGACACTTGAGCCTTGATACGGTCCCGCAGTCCCACTCCGCTATCTGACCACCATTGTTTGCAAGTTGGATAGCCCCCACCTCCACCCACTTGTGGTAAACCCACATCACGAGATGCGTTATAGGGCCATGATGCCCTTGGAGTTTTGGAGTAGTCCGTGTCGTAATAACCCGAGGTGTTCAATAAATAGTGCGAACCAATCCAGCTGAGTTCCTGCGCAAAACGAGGGTCATTCCCTTGCGCTCCCAATTCGGGTTGGCGCATGAATAATCTGGCACGGGAGGGTCCATAGCAATCGTGCGTAAAGTCGCCAATTTCCTGAGCCAATAGCGGGTTGTTGATCTTGGTGTTGCTAACTTCCATGCGTACTTGCCGTAAATCAGTCCCGCAGGGAATTGCTGCTACAGCGCCATTGGTTAATCCCTTTGATAATGCATGCATTAATGCCCACCACATGGGCATCTGGGCACTCTTTCCTGCCAGTGAGCTGAATGTTGTGTTCCAGCCTGTGTCTGTGGGTTTAGGTAAGTTGTATTGACATTGCTGAGCTCTACTCTGGTCAAATGCCAAGGTATCAAAACTCACATTGACGGCTGGTACAGCGAAGAATGCGACTACGATGTAGCCAACGTAGATATTGGTTTCGATACGTGCCAGTGAGAGAACGCCTTTGTTGCCCTCATCGGCCCCCTCACCACGGACTTTCAGCCACTCTCGAATAACGATGATGCAGAAGGGGAGGGCGAATAGACCGGTATCTGAAATCATCGCCCAGATACCATTGTTGATGATCCAACCGACCAACGTCAGGTAGTACTCTAAATAGTCATTGGTGTAGAGCGTCACAGAACACCCCCTGCCTGATACAGCACCTTGCTCAGTTCAACCATCAGAAATAATAAGATCACCATTATCTCGATCTTCAACAGGCCTTTGCGCCGTTTCGAGCGTTCTGAGTTCGATAACCGTACCTTGAATTTGAACCAGGCAACGGTCAGTGCGATATAAAGCATTAGGCGCCAGGTAAAGAGCGGCCAATAGTGGTCGGTGCGCCAGGCTTGCCATTGCTCGGCGCTGTCGAACATGTTCATCAGGACAGCGCTGAGTAGGACTACGAGGGCGGCAGTCGCGAGCAAAACACCCAGAACAAGCAGAATGCTCCTCCCGGTTCGTCGAACCAGCGAACGGTTGGGAGCGGCGACAGGCTCCTGTATTTCGGTCATGGCCTTTCTCACTGTTTGTTCTGGGCGGGTGACTGCAACTGGTCCAATCGATTCGTTTCTGGGGCTCCCGGGGACACGCCACGAGAGTCTTCTGCCCGTGCTTTGCTGCGTTCAATGATGGTCAGAGGCGAGTTCTTCGCGAGCTGCTGACGCATGTCCAGTTCCATTTTGAGGTTGCCGATCTCCTGTTGCAGCGAGGAGCTCTGCTGGCCGACTGCCTGGACGGCGAGGTCATTAGCCGCGACGTTCGGTTCCCGACTGCCTGCCATCAAGGTGCGCTGTAGGGTCAGAGCTTTCTCCAACACATCGGACAACGCGACTTCGGAGGCAAGCCGGCGAGCGAGTACGTCCTGGTCGCGCTCATCCTTGAGTGCTGCTACAACGCCTCGGGTGATGGGTAACGAGTTGCTGCTCGCTGCTTCCAGGTTTTCTAGCGACAGCGTTTTGCTTCCGCTCAGCAGTTCCTGCAGGGCCTTCAGCTTGGTGTCGTACGTTTCCTGGATCAGCGGCGTGAGGCCGACGCCTGCGGCTGTCACCGTTTTAGGGCAACTGTCACAGGTCTGCTGTTGTTGTTCACCCAGGACACGATTGGCAAAGGTGGTGGCTTCCTGGGGCGATGACCAGACATTGCACACCATGCCGTTGTTGCAGTTCGCTTTACTGATGGATGCGGTGTCGCCGGCCGCGCGCTTGTTCAGAAGGTTGTAGCCCGCCTTGGTGACGTCGCCTACGATACGAATTGGCTTCTGACCGGAACCACCTGCTCTATCACCACCAACCCAAGTGACGCCATCGTTTCCACCTTTCTTTTCGACTTGTTCCACCGCCGACACTGCGTCTGTGTTGGATGTTAGCGCCTGACTCATAGCCTGACCTTCAGCAAGCTTGCCCCAGCCCATTTGGTTACCGGCGATATCCGCCATCTTTTCGCCAATGGCGCGGCAGGTGCCTTTGGAGCGGTCGAAGTCCAGGCGGGCCTGCAAAATGCCGTTGGTGATGAGGTTGTATAGCGCCGGGTTCGCACGTTGAAGAATCAGTGCCGGCAGCGAAGCCACGGCGCTGGTGGCGCTCTGTACCACCGAGCTCATGATGTTTTTGAAGCCGGAAGTGGCACCATTCAATTGGTTTTCAAGGGTTGTGCTCAGGCTCATGTTTCCGCAGATTAGATTGGTATTCCAACCGCCTCCCACAGAAATACTATCCATGTTGCCTGCGCTCCCCATGGTGACTGCGTTGCCGCCGCCAATGCTATACAGCACGTTGTCCCCAATGACGCTTCCGGAGGAGGAGACGTTGATTGGATCAGCAGAGAGCGCTATTGCACTGCTGAGGCTGCAGGCGAGCCCTATCGCCAAGGTAGTGAGTTTCATGCTTTGCTCCGATCGCTGTTTCATTGGAAGTCCGTACTGCCGAGGAAGGTCTGTCCTCGACGCTGGCAACACGAATAAGGGCGCCAGAGTGCCCAGGCGTAGCCGCCATCCTGCGCATCGATGTTCGGATCGATGGTGGGAAAGGTTGCGCAAGTCGGGTTGAGGACTGGGGTGAGCTCTTGCCACTTACCAGTGGAGGCGTCACCTTCGCGTAGCGGCCCTGCGGGCCAGTAACCGGGGTAGGGAAGGGCGAGCATCGGCAAGTAGACATGGACCTGGCCTGGGCGGGTAACCACGTCGCCGGCACGCTGCGCAATAACTGCGCCCGTTTTGTAGTCGTCAGTCTGGTTAAGGAAGCCGCTACGCGGGTAGACGTTCCCCCAGCTGCTTGCTGAGAGCAGGCTACCGACTTCGCGCATGCCCGGAATGAGTGCTTCGGGGTATACGGATTCCGGGACGCCGTATCGCCAAGCAATGGGGTCAAGGGTGCTCAGAAAGTAAGGCACAAGCGGTAAGGTTGCGCCTTTGCATACATAGCCCGAGGCGCTGGCAAACTGACTCAACGCCGCACCACCTGGATGGCCGATGACATCGGCTTCCTTAAATTTGATGATGTTGTTCTCTGCAACGTGATTGGTAGTGCCGTCGTTGCCCGCTTGGGCCATCGGATTCGGGGTGCCAAGAGGTGACATCTCTATCCAAGGGTTCATCCCGGTATTCGCATATGCAGACACCACAGCGTCCGGTACGTAGTGACGAACCTTGGTCGAGGTTTTGACTTTGCATCCGAATGGCGTGCAGAGCAGCCAATAGCAGATGCCGACCACTTTGTACTCCAGGCAGGTTGGTGACAGGGTCGAGGCAATAATCGCTGCCGAGTTGATCGCAGCCGATGCACTGAATGACAGGCTGAAAGTGATAGCCAGCGACAAAGGCCGGATCGCAAAACGTGAGCGTCTCATCGTGACAGGCTCCGTGCTCGTTCAATCAACGCGACGGCTTTAGCTGCGTCAGGCTCGCCGTACACGACGTAGCGACGATCTACGACCACGGCTGGGAGTTTTTCGACTCGCAGGCTCCAGGCGTCTATGACGCCCTGCTGGGCTTGGGCCAACTCGTTTTGCAGATGCTTCCCTGCAGGGCTGACAAGGTAGCGTTGAATGGCCGCTTCTGCCTGGCGTGGATCGGCGGGTAGTTGGTTGGAAAGTTGTTCTTCAAGGCGCTGCTGATCATCCAGGAAGATGACGCGAGCGCCAGAAGGTGCGGATACTGGATGTGCTCGGTTTGTAATGACCCACGTCTCCGCGTGGGACGCAGTTGACAAGAACAGTAGCAGTGAAAACAGCCAGCGCCGCGTTTCGCTAATGTGGGTAAGGATCTGGAGCATGGCACCGTACCTGATATGGATTCAGGTACAGAAGACCGGATGGCTGTCTTGAGCGCAGTAAGAAATAGGAATTTGGAAGCTTTGGGTATTTGAGAGCGACGAATTCGTGTGGGTTGGATTAGAGATGGCACTTGGTCGGCTCAAATTGACGACGCAGTGAGTACGCAGTTAACTGGCTATCCACACAGCAAGAGTTCAAGCCAAGTTTATGAGGCGACCCTTCTTGGCCCCATCGCCGCCGATGGTCCACAGTACGCCAGTCGGACGAGTCTCGCCACCGCCCCACGACATAACGAAAAATCACTTCTATTGAAGCTTCGGGCGACATCAACGGCAAAATGCTCGCCCTGCCGATATCGTCAGCGGGTTTGGTCGTGCTGGAGAAAACAACCTCAAGATTCGAAGGCTTTATCTTTATCCTTGGGCAGGCAGTAGTTTGTGCTGTCCTGCTTGAGATCCTTCACGATCAAATGTTGCAAACGGAGCGCCTGCTGCACAGCTTCAATGTCATCTTCGATGACGTTAAGGATAAGATAAAAACCTATCCTCCGAGACCGTATTGCTGTTAAAGACCATCCTGCCGATTGCGTTTTCGGTGCTCTACGTAGTGCCTAATTTCCGCAGCCCATGAGGCTTTTGTGACACGTTCGTAGTCTCATTTAGCTACGCCCAAACGATTCATCCGCCTGTAGCGGTCAAAGCCGCTTTTCATAATAGGAAGATATGCATTTTTATAAAAAATCTCTAGATGCTCCAGGTGGGATACGAGTTGATTTCTGATGGTCGTATGATGCATTCAGCGTGCTCTGCCAATAAAGCTAAACTTTAAATAGTTGAACTCACGAGCTCTACGAGAGGCCTTACAGATATGTAATATTCGCGGCAGCTTCCTGAAAGGCATCACTGGTTATCCTCTAGTCAGAAGTAAGTGAGCACTAGGAGAAAATCATGAAATTATTAAAAGTTGTTTTTGCCGCTTCCATCTTGACCATGTCTTCTTTGGCCATGGCTGAAGGAGGTGGTGACCGTGTTTATGGTCGAATGATGCAAGAGAACCAGAAGGCGATGGAGCAGTACGCCTTAGAAAACGGAAAGGCGACACCTGAAGTTGTTCATTATGAATACGGAATGAACCTCGATGTCCAGAAGGTAATCAGTACCACTCAAGCCAATAAAACCTGTGGCGTAGCCCCTTCGCGCATGACCTAAGAAGATTCGGCGGGCAAGCTCAACACCTTGGAATACAAGGTTATGGGTACTAACTGCCCTCACGGAAGTTAATTAGCGTTAGCCCTGACTGCGCAAGGTTGTTCGGTATGTTTTGAGCCTGCTTGCTGTTCGCTGACACAGAAGTAATTTTCAGGTCACGCTGGAGTTATCTATTGTATGAAATTATGTCTGCCGGCACGTAGGAGAAATCCTCACGTGCTGGTGGCTTTTATAATTATAAAAAATATTTCATAAAGAAACTCTGCCAAGCTAAAGCCTGGAGTGTTAAATGAACAATAAAAGCATTTATGGTCTTTCTCTCATTTCCCTTGGCATGAGCATGGGGCAAGTTGCAGTAGCTGTGGAGCAAAAGCCTGAAGGGTTCATTGAGGGGAGCACCTTTAGTATTCTCAATCGGAATCTCTATCTCAATCGTGATTATCGAAAGGGTCAATCAAGCCCCACGGGCAATGGTTACTCAGCCGAATGGGCTCATGGCATCATTGGCCGATTCGAATCAGGCTTTACTCAAGGTACCGTAGGCTTCGGCATTGATGCGTTTGCAATGGAAGGCCTCAAGCTCGATTCAGGTGATGGTCGCTCGGGAGCCCGTAGCTCAGTCGATGTCTTGCCGCACAATAGCAAAGGCCAACCTGAAGACTCCTACTCAAAAGTAGGCGGGGCCGCAAAAGTGCGTTTCCTGGATACAGTCGTCAAGGTAGGCGACGTATTTCCATCGACGCCTGTCGTTGCCTATGGGGATTCCCGACTTCTCCCGGAGAGTTTCCGGGGTGCAACGTTCACTAATACCAGCATCAAAGGCCTGACCCTTCAGGGGGGCCGGCTGCATGCGATGAGCCAACCCAATTCCAGTAGCATGCGTGACGGCTTTTCAACTTTTTACGCCGGTGTAGTAGATGCTCCATGGATCGCTTATCTAGGGGGCGATTACACGGTCAATGAACACGTAGGTGTGAGTCTTTACACCAGCCAATTCAAGGATGTGTGGAACCAATACTACGCGGGCACCACATTGAGCTATCCACTCTCAGAAAGCGTATCGCTAATTGGCGGCTTTAATTACTACCGAGCGGTTGATGAGGGTGAAAAACTTCTGGGAAGCTTCGATAACAAGATCTGGAGCGGCAAGACCGGGGTCAAATTCGGAGCGCACGCCGTGACCGTTGGTTACCAGCGCAATAATGGTAACGACGACTTTGACTACCTTCGCCAGTCCGACTCAATTTTTTTGGATAACTCCATTCAGTACAGCGATTTCAACGTAAGCGTCCGAACTACACCGCCTTGCATCTCAGACCTTAATCCCCTTTAACCGCTGATTGACGCGCTCACACTCAAAAACTGCGAAATTGCACCCCACTTGACCACCCATTTGCGTTGCAACTGACCAATCATTTGCATTCGAAGTGATCAGGACTCTCGGCTCTGTAGGGTAAGAGCGTGGCTAAAAGCAGACCGTAGGTTTGGCCAGTCAACGGGGCTCATTGAGCGCCGCTCTTTTCCTGTTCAAGCCGACAAACAGGGGGGCAATGAAACGGGAAATCGTAGGCTAAGGCGCGAAGTTTTCGTGGCTATCTATTCCATGCAGCGAATCGATCAGCGGGCAGCTAACCGTCCCGTGGCTCGCGCAACAGTCATCAACCAACTGCGCCAGGACCAACTCGATCCGCCGCAGATCCGCAAGTTTCCCCCGCACGTCTTCGAGCTTCTGCTCGGCGTGCACACGCGCATCATTGCAGTGCGTACCGTCATCGAGCCGCAACAGTCCGGCCACTTCATCGAGGCTGAAGCCCAGCCGTTGTGCGGACTTCACGAATTTCACCCGTGCAATATCCGCCTCGCCGTAGCGACGAATGCTGCCGTAGGGCTTGTCCGGTTCGGGCAACAGCCCTTTGCGTTGATAGAACCGAATGGTTTCCACGTTAACCCCGGCTGCCTTGGCAAAGACGCCAATGGTCAGGCTTTCCGCAGTGTTTTTCATACCGCTTGACTCCGTACCTGACTACGGAAATAACCTTAACCCATCGATCAAACATTCGAAAGGTTGAACCCATGTCTGAATCACAAAAGGGCCGTGGTGCACTCCTCGCTGGAGGTCTGGCGGCGATCCTTGCGTCCACCTGCTGCCTGGGCCCGCTGGTGCTAATTGCCCTGGGCTTCAGCGGCGCCTGGATCGGTAATCTCACCGTTCTGGAGCCCTACCGCCCGTTTTTCATCGGCGCGGCATTGTTGGCGCTGTTCTTCGCTTACCGGCGCATTTTCCGCCCGGCTCAAGCCTGCAAACCCGGTGAGACCTGCGCAATTCCGCAGGTACGAACTACCTACAAGTTCATTTTCTGGCTCGTGATGGCACTCGTGCTGGTCGCGCTCGGTTTCCCCTACATCCTCCCGTTGTTTTACTGATCAGGCAGGAGTCTCCCATGAAAAAGCTGTTTGCCGCTCTCGCGCTCATTGCCGTGGTTTCCCCGGTGTGGGCCGCCATCCAAACCGTCACCCTGTCGGTACCGGGCATGACCTGCGCCGCCTGTCCGATCACGGTCAAGAAAGCGCTGACCCAGGTCGAGGGCGTGACCAAGACCGAGGTGAGTTTCGAGAAACGCGAAGCCATCGTGACCTTCGACGATGCCAAGACCAACTCCGAGGCCCTGACCAAGGCGACCGAGGATGCCGGCTATCCATCTACCATCAAGCAATAGGAGGAAATACCAATGAGAAATCCTCTCAATCTGTTCACGCGGATCGGTGACAAAGCCAGTTCCGTCGGTGTGCTGGTTTCAGCCCTAGGCTGCGCCGCGTGTTTTCCTGCTCTGGCTAGCTTAGGCGCTGCAATCGGTCTGGGCTTTTTGAGCCAGTGGGAAGGCCTGTTCATCACCACGCTACTGCCCTTGTTTGCGGCCCTGGCGCTGCTCGTCAATTCCCTTGGCTGGCTCAAACATCGGCAGTGGCAGCGAACTGCACTCGGCCTGATAGGCCCTGTCCTGGTCTTGGCTGCGGTGTTTTTGATGCGGGCTTATGGCTGGCGGAGCGGTTGGCTGCTCTATATCGGTCTGGCCCTCATGCTTGGGGGA
>NZ_MPBM01000045.1:0-178206 GCF_001907715.1 Pseudomonas sp. BTN1
CCCCCCGCCGTAGTTGAGCAGCAGGCATTGTTCACCCACCGTGGGGATACGGGTTTCGGTTTGCGCGCCGGCGCTGGGGTTGAAAAAGCGGATCGCCGGGGTGAGCAGGTCACCGTGGCTGACCTTGCAGGTGTTGCTGGCCGCATCGACGTGCTGGCAGATGCCGATCCGGCAGAAGCTCTCGGCGCGGCGGTAGAGGTCCTCGAGCTGGCACTCCATCTCAGCCAGGCGTTCGACGATCGGTCCCAATTGCATGCGTAACAGCGCGTCGAACATGGGCTACTCCGCCAGTGGCTGGTATTGGGTTGGGTCGTCGATGTTGGAGACGTCCCAAGTGCAGGCAAATAGCGGTTGGCCTGTGGGATCGTCGAGTAACACCGGCCCCAGATAAAGGGTTTGCGTGAAGGAAACCGTCCAGGTGTCGTAGTCCGTTTCCACGGAAGTGCGCGCAGCGGGAGCGGCGACGATATTCGCCGGCAAATCGCACTGTGTCTGGGGCAGGTTCCAACGGTTATCCAACACCAGGTCCATGAGTTGGCTGGCCAGGTCGCAGGCATCGAACGGCAATGCACCGGGGGCGACCATGGCCCTCAGTGAAATGCTCAGCACGTGAGCCTTGCGCCCTTCGCGAGAGCGAATGCCCGGGCCATTGCCTTCGACCGTGACCTGCACACCGGTTTTTTCGGCGTCGCCCTTAAAGTCCTGGTGGCTACCGACCTTGATGTCGGGGAAGGCCGCGTGCAGCACCGCGCCGATGGCCTGGGGCAGTTGGGATGGCTTTTCGATAAGCGTCATTTTAAGTAGCGTCCTTGCAACAATTACTGCGGGTCCTGGCGGGAGCCTTGGTTGATCCCGATGCGCTTGGCTGCCCACCGTTCATAAAGACCGATGGCCACGTCGGCACCGGCCATGGCGGTCAGGCAACCAATGGCGCCGGCGGTCCAGATCGACATTCCGGCGGCGTAGCACAGCATCAGGGCGGAAACCCCGCAAACCATGCACGCCCCGGAACGCAGGGCCAGACGGCGGATCAGTGACCAACCGCGGGCGCCCTCCTTGTCGGCCCGCCACATCTCGCCGGATACGCCGCCGATCACTGCCAATACGATCACCAGCCAGATAGGCATTTCCGCTAACGCTTGCTGTTCATTTGTCATGTCACGCCTCCTGGCTGAGCAATAGATAGTCCGTATTTCATTTACAAATGCTTGAGTAGGTAGGCATTCCAAAAAGCCCGGTCGCCCGGGCTTTTCAGTAATGATGTCCTCGGACTTTCGGCGCTACTGGCGCGGTACGGTCCTTTCCTCGATGTTTTTCCGACCACGATCCCTGTCTGCCGGATAACTGCTTTTGGTGCTTTACGCTGCACACCCGGGTCAGTTGCCAACCCTCTGAACCGTTAAGGCCGGTTCATCGCTGCCTGTTGTTGAAGCGTTGAAACTAAAGAGCGTCGGCATCCTTGCCGGTGTTGCCTGGCATCCCTGCCATCGCTTCGATGGCGTCCTTGCCGATGTTGCGTGCCTTCCTTGTCTTCCTTGTCTTCCTTGGCAGCATCCTTGCCGCCTCCACCAGGCCTTGTTGGCTGGCTTGAGATGAAGAATATGCATGTATGCATATACAGTCAATGCACAAATGCATTTATTTTTGCTGCGGAAATGCGCATATGCATTAGAAGGCCTACTGGCTTGGGGTTTGCCGGTTTTCTGCGGGCGAAAAAAAACCCGCACATGGGCGGGTTTCTTCTTACGAGTGGGAGTTAGCGGGCGTACATACCCCACCAGAAAACATGACCGAGGATGCTGATCTGCTCGTCCTGGATATCCTGGAAGCTGTAGTCCTCATCGGGGTGTTCATCACGATTGAAGCTGCGCAGGCGGATACCGGACGGCAGGCGGTAGAGCTGTTTAACCCGCAACTGGCCGTTGTGATTGATGGCATACAGGTCACCATCGACGATATCGCCAATGCCGCTCTTGCCGGCATTGACCCCCACCGTGGCGCCGTCTCGTAACACCGGCAACATGCTGTTGCCGCGCACCGTCACGCACTTGGCCTGGTCGAACTGCACACCGTTATGCCGCAAGCTGCGCTTGCCGAACCGCAGGCTGGCCTTTTCGCTTTCCTCGATGACGAATCTTCCTGATCCAGCAGCCAATTCAACCTCGCGCAGAAAGGGGATCGACACCTCGTCATCATTGACGGGGGTGTCGTCGTCCCACAGGCTTATGTCCTTGAGTTCCGAATGCATCGGGTCGCGCCCGTCATCGCGCAAAGCGCCCACTGCTGCGCGCCCGCGCAGGTAATCAGTGCTCACGCGAAAATACTCGGCGATACGGGAGATGTGTTTATCCGACGGATCAACGATCTTGCCGCTGAGGATCCGGGACAGTGTGGATTGAGGCACGCCAGTGCGTCGGTGAAGCTCCGTGGGGGAGATCCGGTCGCGGTCCAGCAGCTCTCTTAAGACGATAGAAACGTTGCGTTTTTGCATAGCGCGGATAGTGACGGGAGTTTGGGGGGTTGGCAAATGCTAATTTGCATATTTATGCATTAAACATCCGGACCTCACTTAATTCGAATCAGAATACTGTATATACAACCAGTTATCGACACTCTATTATTTCGACAGCTTGGTATTGCTGCCGATCAACACCTTGCATGTCGACAACTCAAGGCCTATGTATAAAACTCTTTGACAACGTAGCCAGCAACGACGGAGGTGCTCATGGCTTATTCAGCGCTAGCTGTCGCTAACGCCTTCATTGAACGTGCGAAGGAAGGCAAGCTTTCGGGCCTGACGCCCATGAAGCTGCAAAAACTGCTGTTTTATACGCAGTCCTGGCATTTGCGCGAACGGGATCAGCCCCTCATGGATGATCACTTCGCCCGCTGGCAATATGGCCCGGTCATTCCGTCGCTTTACCATGAGTTGAAATCCTACGGTAATCGCCCGGTGACCGCGTTGCTCAGCAACCTGAAGCCCGACGCTGAAGACATTGTCTTCGTGACACCGAGAGTGCCTGAGAGCGATACCTACACCCATCGTTTGATTGACCGGATCATCAACAAATACGGCAAGTGGTCTGGCACCCAACTGTCCAACCTCTCCCACGAGGACGGCACAGCCTGGGCCCTCAAGGGCGCCGACGGTTCGGCCATCGACTGGGAAGACATGGCCACACTCATTCACCCAAAGAGCCGCATCCGTGAGTGAAGAACTCGACAACCTGGAACTCACCTTGCCCCCCGTGGCAGGGCCTGACCAGGACACCCAAGCCGGTGGCGAGCAAGCCATAGGCACCGACGATGAAAGAAGCCAGAACCTCAAAGACCAGAAGGCTGAAAGGCAACTGCGCAAGAAATATGCGGGGCGTGCGTTTTGGTTCGCTGCGTGCGGGGTGATCTTCTGGGGGGTCCTGCTGGTGTGGAATGGCTGGTCGACGTATTACTCGGGTAACGCGCCGTTCTCGGACAATGTGTTGATAGCCATCACTACGGCGACTTCAATCAACTTGTTTGCGGCGTTTCTTGGGGTGATCAGAGGGTTGTTTCCGGCTAGTGGGCGTAAATCCAAATAGTCTGGTCGTACTCATACCCTGACTTCTCTCTATCCGGCATTGAGGTGTGAGCACGCAAAAGTCAGTTAATCATCTTCAAGGCACTGATCGGTTTTTTTAGTTTTTGCCGAGCTATCCAGCAGCGACCGGCTGCAAAAATCGCACCGAGGTGGAGTTTCATCTTGCGGCCAACACCTCGGATTTCCGTCACGTCTGTATTGCGCAAGACCCGGTCCCGCTTAACCGGGTCGGTGCTATTGACCACCCCGACCAGCATCAACTGAAGCCGCACCCGCGGCGGCTTCTGTCGTCGGCCAGTCAGCGGCGCGGAGTCTGCAAGGCGTGGTAGCCGTAATCGGCGCGAGCTTTGTGTAAAGGAACGCCCGCCTCGATAGCCGCACGAATATGTTCTTCGGCCTGGTGGATTTCTTCGGCCACCTCCAGCACTTCGCTCAGTGAGCCGGCCGGAATCACCACCAGGCCGTCAGCGTCGCCGCGCAACCAATCATCGGGTTGTACCCGCACGCCACCCAGCGTAACGGGCGCCTGGATCGCTTCGACACGCACGCGATCCTTGCCAGTGCGCATCCAGTTCCCCCGGGAAAAGATCGGGTAGTTAAGCTCCAACGCACGGTCGACATCGCGGCAGATACCGTCAATCACCGTCCCGGCCAACTGCTTACGGGCGGCGGTAGAGGTCAGTAAATCGCCCCACACGGTGGTGTCGAGCCGCGCCTGGTTGTCGATCACTACCACCTGGCCAGCCTCAAGGTCGTCGATGTAGTCACCCACCGAGCCGCCGTCCAGGCCAATAGGGCCGTAGCGCAGGGTCCAGGCTTTGCCTGTGAGGTTGAACGACCGGTCCAGAGGCATGATGTCGGTGCACTGGCAAACGATTTTCAGGCGGTCCATCGCATCGCTGAGGTCGGTACAACTCAGGGCGTCGAGGCGGGTAACAATAGAGGTTTGCATGATGTGGCCTTCCTTGTGTCCTGTGGGTTAACGCGCGGTGGCGTCGGCACTGAATGCGTGGATCTTGTCGACGATCTGGCGTGACGCCGTCCGGATTGCCGTGGTGGTATTGCCAGCGATGTGCGGCGTCAATTGCGCATTGGCAATAGCGGTCAATGGCGAGTCGAAGCGGTCTTTTTCAAGGGCAAAGGTATCGATGGCGACGGCTTTGATATGCCTGGGAAACTGGCGCATGAAAGCGGCCAACCGGTGTTCGTCGACGATCCCGCCGCGCGCGGTATTGATGAGGATTGATCCCTGGCGCATCTGCTGGAACTCAGCGGTGCCGAACAAGCCTCGGGTCTGCGGGGTGAGCGGTACGTGGATCGAGACGATGTTCGCCTCGGCCAGTAACTGTTCAAGACCTGCCCGCCGTTCAAGCCCAAGGCTGTGCGCCACCGGTTCGGTAAAACGTTCGGATCCGGTGGCGATCACCTTGATGCCCAGCGCCGCAGCCTTGCGCGCCACCTGCCGGGCAATGCTGCCGGTGCCCACCAGCCCAAGCGTCAGTTCGGCGTATTCGCAGGCAGGTGCCAAGGAGCCTTTTGCCCAATGGCCGTTGTGCGTTTCAGCGTTGTAGTCATCCAGGTCGCGCGACAGAAACAGCGCCTGGGCCACGACGTATTCGGCAACAGCGGTCGCGTTGGAGCCCGGAGTGTTGAGGATCGCCACGCCACACTGCTCGCACGCCAGCCGATCAATATGATTGATCCCTGTGCCAGCCTGGGCAATGGCGCGCAGTGGCGTGGCCAACGCCGGCGAGGTGGCAGCGCGGATCAGGCCAGCGCCCAACGGGATGTTCAGGCGCGTCTTGAACACGCTGTAACCCCCGGCCTGACTCACGGCGGCAATAAAGCCAGGCTCGTCATGGCAGTTGATCTCGGCATAGTGAATGCGCGTGCCGTAGTGCTGCCGGATGCACTCTTTGTCCGCGAAATAATGCAGGTTGAGGGTGACGCCCAGGCCCAGTTCAAGAAAGCGATCGACTTCCTCAAACAGTAACGGCGGCCCGGGGGCATCCAGTATCAAGGTGGTAAATGCCATACAGTTGATCCTCTTGGAGGGTAGCGCCTGCCGATACCCAGGTTGCCCTGGGCATCGGGGTTAATCACCAGGTGAAATGGTGGGCGCTTGCGGGATCGACCAAACCTGCATCGGTACTCACGGCCGCGAGGAACCCGCTGTAGAAATCATTCAGCGATGACGACTGGATGAACGCGGGATTGCTTTTGGCGTAGAGCAGAAACAAGCGATAGATTCGCAAGTTCTTTTCCTTGAGATAGACCTCGGCCCTGAGGCTGGGCCAGAGGTTGAGCAAGCTGCCTTCCTTGATTTTCCATGGATCCGCCGGCTCGGTGCCGTTGGTGGCTTTGTACACGAAGCGCTTACCTTCAATCACTTCCAGGTGCAGGCTGGCCAGCAGCTGTTCGGCGGTACCGACGGCTTCGGCCTTCAAGGCTTGCGCCAGCCTCTGGATGTGGGCCTTTTCCGGGATGCTGCCGGTCAGGGTCAGCCAGGCGCATTTGAGGTCGGTTCGCGCAATGGCGTAGGCCATGCCTTTGACGTAGGTGTGAAAGCTCTCATCCTCGTTGAAGGCCTTGGACAAGCAAGTTGCCGGCTCTTGCGCAAACTGCCCGACGCCGATCAGTTCGCTGTGCAATCCACCGGCCAGCAAGGCGCGGGTCCAGGGAATCGCACGAATGGCATCGGGACGCGACTCGAACACCTTGATGTTGAAGATACGAGAAGGCGGCCGGGTGCCTTTGGCGGTGGCCCTGACCACATCGAATCGCGCCAGGTCCCGCAGCAGGGAAGGCAGCGCCGGATGCTCGAAGAACGTCGCCTGGTAGCGGCGCACCACGCCCCCCCAACGTTGAACCCTGCCGGCAATGACCTCCTCGGACGGCTGCGGCTTGGGCTCGGCGTGCATACGGTACAACTGGCTGAGAAAGTTGACGGACTGGTTGCGGGTCAGCAGATGAGCGCGCATCTCCGCGCAGCCGGCCAGCATGAAGCGGGTTTCCGGGCCCTCCAGCGCGTCGAACTCCTGCAAGGTCTCGGCGATCACCCCATTACACCGTGCGTGTTCCCCGCCCATGATGACGTGGACGACCACCTCGATGCCATAACGGGCCGCGATCAACTTGTGCTGGTTGGCAATCGCCATGTTCAGCTTGTGCATGGCCTTGCCACCTTGCTTGCCCGTGTCGCTGGGGCCAAACGTGATGTATTGGCGGTTGCCGCGCGTTGCCAGGTGCTGGCGGTACACCGGGTTTTCGTACACCTCATGCACCGTGGCCACCGTGCGCTCGGCACCTGCCAGGTCTTCAGGTTGCAGAGCGATGTCAATCCCGTCCCGTACCTGGGCCGCTTTCATCAGGAACAGCACCTCCAGCGCGCTGAGGGCCGAGGTGTACTCGGCGATCCCGTGGATTTTCATCCGGTCGCGATAACGGTCAATCATTTCAAACCGTTCCACCGCGTTGCGCGCATCGTGCATGCGGATATAGCTCGCATCCTGCTCCATCAGCGCAATGTAATCCTGGCCGGCATATTGCTCGACTTTCCGGGTGTAAATCGGCGTGGTGCGTTGCAAATACTCCTGCCACAGGGCAGCGGGCGTCCGGGCCGCCCCGCCCTCCAGCGCGACCTCAAGGGCGGCCTGACGCGCACGCTCATCCAGCTCGTGATAGTGCCGGCCCTGGCCCAGGCCGATGGTTTCCAGCCACTGGCTGGAAAGGATCTCATTGACCACGCAGCTGAACATCTCGGCGTTTTCACGAAACTCGATATCCAGATAGTGAAAGCCAAACGCATGCACCCGCAGCAGCAGACGGTCGATGGCGGCGGGCTGGGTAAAACGGATGCTGCTCAGTGCGTCGATCAGTTCGGCGGGACGCTTGAAATGCTCGGGATGATCCTTGCCCACGCGAGCACGAATCTCTTCAAGGCGATGCCGTGCGCCGCCGTCCTTGATCAGACTGTCGATATCAGCGATGTAGCGATTGCGCAGCGCCGTTTCCAGCGCCACCACCAGGGTTTCGGTGTGCTGGTTGGTGTCATAGGGGCGGCCATCCTTGTCGCCGTATAACCAGGTGAACAAAGTCAGCCATTTTTCCTGCGGCGCCAGGCCCAGGGCGTGATGCACGTCGGGCAACGCGTCATACACACTGTCGGCGTAAAAAATCTGTGACTCGATATCGGTGCCATTACTGCCCGACCACACGGCGTTGTACAACTCCAGCAGAAGCTGCGCAGTGACTTGAGGCTTTTTCAGGCCACGATCCTCGACGTGCTGTGCCAGTTTCTGCAAGACCAGCACAACGGAATGCTTGAGCTGATCGGTTTCTTTGCACAGCACTCCCAGGCTGATATTCACGCCCGCAGGCGCTGCAATCAACTGCGGATCGAGCGTGAGCAACTGACGAGGCAGACTGGCTTGCGAAGCAATCTGGGTCGCCACACCCCTGACCGACAATTCGAACAGCAGTTGCTTGATCAGTAACAACTTCCAGAATGCCTCGACGTCTTTGCTGGAGCGCGATTCGAAGAACGCCTTGCCCAGAGCTGCGGCCAATTTCGAATCACCCTTGTCCAGATACGACAGCGTATCGATTTCAGCATAGATCCTGAGACAGGCACGGGCATGCGGGGTGTGGGAAGCATCATCCGTGTTGGCCTTGAGTGCGTGCTCCAGGGCTCGCCATAGGACGTCATGCAGTAGCGCGGGGTTGGTATGGCCGATTGAGGGGCGAGTTGATGCATTTTCCAGTATGGAGTTGATCACATGATTCATGGGTTCAAGCCTCGATAATTGTCAAATCCCTTGTTTGCAGTGCGCCGAACAGACACACGCAAAATCATCAATGTCCCAGGCTTAACCCACTGCGTCGCAACGAACGGAACTCACCTGTTCGCCGACAGAAAGCCCCCTTGTCGATACCGAAAAACGGCAAAAAAAATGAAACAATTTGTTACATCTGTGAGCAATAAAACATGCTCCGAATTTTTCGACAAAAGACCTTTTTGGAATAGAGAGCCAGAAAAAAATGATAGGAAGCTAATAAAAATCACATCAACGATTCTTTTTAGTGCGGATGTTTTTTCTAAAACCCTGATTATTCGAAATTATATTCACCCGCTCAAAAACGCTCGCCCCAGGAAGGATCTCGCGAAGGCACGACCTGCGAGCGCAACTTAAACAATTCTTCATAAACACGGCTTTATGAAAAACCAGAGCAGGTTCACGCATTAACAGCGGTGTCTCCTTGCAAAACGCCTTGCACCCCACCTCCAATCTTCTCCACGTCGCCAAGCTGCTCGTAGAAGATGCGGCGATGACCAAGGAGACGGACCGTTACGCCTGGGCTTCGCATGACTTGCAGGAAATGGTCAAGGCGGTGGTTGATGATGGGGTGAAGGTGTTGGATTCGCCGGTTAATACCCAGTAAGCCGCGAAAATAGAAAAGGCGGGCAACCGCTAACCTGTGGCGGCGCCGCTCCTTTAGTGGTGGATATCGGGGCGGCACCGCTTTTGCTTTTTACCTATCCGTTTGCGACCTGCGAACCCCCGACCTCGCGTGTTAACCTTGCCGCCATCGCAAAAAATGCTGGGCCAAGCGCCCCCTTTGCCCCATCACTTTCAACGAATTTGCCTACTACCCAATGAGTAAAAACACTTCAGACCTGTCCTCCCACACCCCGATGATGCAGCAGTACTGGCGCCTGAAAAACCAGCACCCTGATCAGTTGATGTTCTATCGCATGGGCGACTTCTACGAGATCTTCTACGAAGACGCGAAGAAGGCCGCCAAGCTGCTGGACATTACCCTGACCGCGCGCGGGCAGTCGGCGGGGCAGTCGATTCCGATGTGTGGGATTCCTTATCACTCGTTGGAAGGCTACTTGGTCAAGCTGGTCAAGCTGGGCGAGTCGGTGGTGATCTGTGAGCAGATCGGTGACCCGGCCACCAGCAAAGGGCCGGTGGAACGCCAGGTGGTGCGCATCATCACCCCAGGCACGGTGAGTGATGAGGCGTTGCTGGATGAGCGTCGCGACAACCTGATCGCTGCGGTATTGGGCGATGAGCGTCTGTTCGGCCTGTCGGTGCTGGATATCACCAGTGGCAACTTCAGCGTGCTGGAGATCAAGGGTTGGGAAAACCTGCTGGCGGAGCTGGAGCGTATCAATCCGGTGGAGTTGTTGATCCCGGATGATTGGCCCAAGGACTTGCCCGCCGAGAAGCGTCGGGGAACCAAACGTCGTGCACCGTGGGATTTTGAACGTGATTCGGCACTGAAAAGTCTGTGCCAGCAGTTCTCGGTGCAGGACCTTAAAGGCTTTGGTTGCGAAACCCTGACCCTGGCTATCGGCGCTGCCGGCTGCCTGCTCAGCTACGCCAAGGAAACCCAGCGTACCGCCCTGCCGCACTTGCGCAGCCTGCGCCATGAGCGTCTGGACGATACCGTGGTGCTTGATGGCGCCAGCCGTCGCAACCTGGAACTGGACACCAACCTGGCCGGTGGCCGCGATAACACCCTGCAATCGGTGGTAGACCGTTGCCAGACCGCCATGGGCAGCCGTTTGCTGACCCGTTGGCTGAACCGTCCGCTGCGGGACTTGACCGTGCTGCAAGCGCGTCAGACGTCTATTACCTGCCTGCTGGACGGCTACCGCTTTGAAAAATTGCAGCCGCAACTGAAAGAAATCGGCGATATCGAACGTATCCTGGCACGGATCGGTTTGCGCAATGCACGGCCCCGTGACCTGGCGCGCCTGCGTGATGCCTTGAGCGCCCTGCCGCAGTTGCAAGTGGCGATGACCGAGCTGGACACGCCGCACCTGCAACAGCTGGCAGTGACTGCCGGCACGTACCCGGACCTCGCGGCACTGCTGGAAAAGGCCATCATCGACAACCCGCCGGCAATCATTCGTGACGGCGGTGTGTTGAAAACCGGCTACGACAGTGAGCTGGATGAGCTGCAATCCCTGAGCGAAAACGCCGGGCAGTTCCTGATCGACCTGGAAGCCCGCGAAAAAGCCCGTACCGGCCTGGCTAACCTGAAAGTCGGCTACAACCGCGTGCATGGCTACTTTATCGAGTTGCCGAGCAAGCAGGCGGAGTCGGCGCCTATCGACTATCAACGTCGCCAGACCCTCAAAGGCGCCGAGCGTTTTATCACCCCAGAGCTCAAAGAGTTCGAAGACAAGGCGCTGTCGGCCAAAAGCCGCGCCCTGGCGCGGGAAAAGATGCTGTACGAAGCCTTGCTCGAGGACCTGATCAGCCGCCTGGCGCCGTTGCAAGACACCGCCGCCGCCCTGGCGGAGCTGGATGTGTTGAGCAACCTCGCCGAACGGGCGCTGAACCTGGACCTCAACTGCCCACGGTTTGTCAGCGAACCGTGCATGCGCATCGTGCAAGGCCGTCACCCGGTGGTAGAGCAGGTGCTGACCACGCCGTTCGTTGCCAATGACCTGTCGCTGGACGACGATACCCGCATGTTGGTAATCACCGGTCCGAACATGGGTGGTAAATCCACCTACATGCGCCAGACCGCGTTGATCGTGCTGTTGGCGCATATCGGCAGCTTCGTACCCGCAGCCAGTTGCGAATTGTCGCTGGTGGACCGCATTTTCACGCGGATCGGCTCCAGCGATGACCTGGCCGGTGGCCGTTCGACCTTTATGGTGGAAATGAGCGAAACCGCCAACATTCTGCACAACGCCACCGAACGCAGCCTAGTGCTGATGGACGAAGTAGGTCGCGGTACCAGCACCTTCGACGGCCTGTCCCTGGCTTGGGCCGCGGCCGAACGCTTGGCGCATTTGCGTGCGTACACGCTGTTCGCCACGCACTACTTCGAGCTGACGGTGTTGCCGGAAAGCGAGCCGCTGGTGGCCAACGTGCATCTCAATGCCACCGAGCACAACGAGCGCATCGTGTTCCTGCACCATGTGCTGCCAGGGCCGGCGAGCCAGAGCTACGGCCTGGCCGTGGCGCAGTTGGCCGGTGTGCCGTGCGAGGTGATTACTCGCGCCCGTGAACACCTCAGCCGCCTGGAAACCACGGCCCTGCCCCATGAAACGGTGGTCGCCAGCCCGGCCAAGGCCAGCAAGAAACCTGCCGCGCCGCATCAGAGCGATATGTTCGCCAGCCTGCCCCATCCGGTGCTGGATGAGTTGGCAAAGCTTGACTTGGATGACTTGACGCCGCGTAAAGCGCTCGAAATGTTATATGCACTGAAGACTCGGATATAACGCAGACGCTTGCAAGCTGATAGAATCTCGCGCGGTTTGGGATGCTGCGGGCTTTTAGCCTGGTCCGCAGACTATCGCTCTCAAACCTCGCGAACCCCGCCACAAGGGGTTTCGCTGCCGCCGCCTGAGGAGAAAATTAGAAATGACCTTCGTCGTCACCGACAACTGCATCAAGTGCAAGTACACCGACTGCGTAGAAGTCTGTCCGGTGGACTGCTTCTACGAAGGCCCGAATTTCCTGGTTATCCACCCGGATGAGTGCATCGACTGCGCCCTGTGTGAACCAGAATGCCCGGCCGTCGCGATTTTCTCCGAGGACGAAGTGCCTGCGGGCATGGAGCAATTCATTCAGTTGAACGTCGAGTTGGCAGACATCTGGCCAAACATCACTGAGCGCAAAGATCCGATGCCGGACGCCGCCGAATGGGATGGCAAGCCCAACAAGATTGAGCAACTAGAGCGCTAAAGCGCCACTGCCCAACAAAAAAGGCCCTTGAGGGCCTTTTTTGCGTTCGGGTGCCTGGGTTCACTTTTCTACAGGCAAAAAAAGGGGCGGTATGACCCGCCCACATTTTTTCCCTAGTCCCTGTATTCCTTTTCATCATCCTGATGAATCGCATCCTGCGACGTTCCTTCAAACCATCGTTCCTTGATGGCTGTGCCAATCCGTGGACACAGGGCTGATGTTAGAGCGTTCCAAGGGAAGTTCAACGCGATCCCCACGGCGGGCTGACAAACTTTGCCGCTCGCCAGCATGAAAATAATCGTTATTTTTCAAAAAGATAGATAATAGCTTCGTCGATTCAAGACGTACGCAACCGCTAAAAAAACCAAACACTTACGAAAAAGTAAGCGAATGCTTACACGTGCATTGCGCAAAGTAGCAACAAGCCCTATTGGCGCCCCACCTGTAGGAGCGAGCTCGCTCGCGAAAAACCTGAGAGCACCACGGATCGTCAGGCTTTTCGCGTAACCGTTAAAGCCTAATCAATCGTCGCTCACGGTAATGGTCGGCATTGCCGGCGCCGTCGCTTCCTGCAAAACAATCCGCGCACCGACGTGACGGGCCAATTCCTGATAGATCATCGCGATCTGCCCATCGGCCTCTGCCGCGACGGTAGGTTTGCCACCATCGGCCTGCTCGCGAATCTCCATCGCCAATGGCAGCGATGCCAGCAGTTCAACGCCATACTGCGTAGCGAGCTTCGCCCCCCCGCCCTCACCGAACAGATGCTCGGCATGCCCGCAGTTGGAACAGATGTGCACCGCCATGTTTTCCACAACGCCCAGCACCGGGATGTTGACCTTGCGGAACATCTCCACACCTTTCCTGGCGTCCAGCAGCGCCAGGTCCTGAGGCGTGGTGACAATCACTGCACCGGCCACCGGGACTTTCTGCGCAAGGGTCAACTGGATGTCGCCGGTGCCTGGCGGCATGTCGATCACCAGGTAGTCGAGGTCGCCCCAAGCTGTTTGTGTGACCAGTTGCAGCAACGCACCGGAGACCATTGGCCCGCGCCAGACCATCGGCGTGTTGTCGTCGGTGAGAAACGCCATGGACATCACTTCCACACCCAGCGACTCGATCGGTACAAACCATTTCTGATCCTTGACCTTCGGCCGTGTGCCTTCGGCGATGCCGAACATCACGCCCTGGCTCGGCCCATAGATGTCGGCATCCAGAATGCCCACGCGCGCACCTTCCCGGGCCAGGGCCAAGGCCAGGTTGGCCGCCGTGGTCGATTTACCCACGCCGCCCTTGCCGGACGCCACCGCCACCACGTTCTTGACGTTGGCCAGGCCAGGGATCTGCGCCTGGGCCTTGTGCGGCGTGATCACGCATTGGATGTCGACCTTGGCCGAACCCACACCGTCGAGGCCCTCGATAGCCATTTGCAGCATCTGCGCCCAACCGCTTTTGAACAATCCCGCGGCATAACCCAGTTGCAACTGCACCGACACCTGGTCGCCCTGGACCTCGATGGCACGTACACAGCCGGCACTGACCGGGTCCTGGTTCAAATAGGGGTCGGTGTACTGGCGAAGAACGGCTTCCACCGCTGCGCGATTGACGGCGCTCATGGGCTACTCCCGAAAAAAAGACTGACTGAAACAGGCGGCTATCCTAACCGTTCCAGCCGCCGAACGGCATGCTTTCGAAAGTACGGAAGATTCTGAAACAGCGTCACGGGGTGAAATAAATTTCCCGGCGCTTTATAGTGGCCGACCTCCGTTTCATCAAGTAGCCGAGCCCCATGTCCGAGCCACGCAAGATCCTCGTCACCAGCGCCCTGCCCTATGCCAATGGTTCGATCCATCTTGGCCATATGCTTGAGTACATCCAGACCGATATGTGGGTGCGCTTCCAGAAGCATCGCGGCAATCAATGCATTTATGTCTGCGCGGACGACGCCCACGGTTCGGCCATCATGTTGCGCGCCGAAAAGGAAGGCATCACCCCGGAACAGCTGATCGCCAATGTGCAGGCTGAACACAGCGCCGACTTTGCCGAGTTCCTGGTGGACTTCGACAATTTCCACTCGACCCACTCCGACGAAAACCGCGAGCTGTCGAGCCAGATCTACCTGCGGTTGAAGGAAGCCGGGCACATCGACCAACGTTCGGTGACCCAGTATTTCGACCCGGAAAAGAAAATGTTCCTGGCCGACCGTTTCATCAAGGGCACCTGCCCGAAATGCGGCACCGAAGACCAGTACGGCGACAACTGCGAAAAATGTGGTGCGACCTACGCACCGACCGACTTGAAGGATCCCAAGTCAGCGATCTCCGGCGCCACGCCGGTGCTCAAGGACTCGCAGCACTTCTTCTTCAAGCTCCCGGATTTCCAGCAAATGCTGCAAACCTGGACGCGCAGCGGCACCTTGCAGGACGCCGTGGCCAACAAACTCTCCGAATGGCTCGACAGTGGCCTGCAGCAGTGGGATATCTCCCGCGACGCGCCGTACTTCGGCTTCGAGATTCCGGGCGAGCCAGGCAAGTATTTCTATGTATGGCTGGACGCGCCGATCGGCTACATGGCCAGCTTCAAGAATCTGTGCGACCGCACCCCGCAGTTGGACTTCGACGCATTCTGGGGCAAGGACTCCACCGCCGAGCTGTACCACTTCATCGGCAAGGACATCGTCAACTTCCACGCGCTGTTCTGGCCGGCAATGCTTGAAGGCTCGGGCTACCGCAAGCCGACCGGCATCGCCGTGCACGGCTACCTGACGGTCAACGGCCAGAAAATGTCCAAGTCCCGTGGCACCTTTATCAAGGCGCGCACCTACCTGGACCATCTGTCGCCGGAATACCTGCGCTATTACTACGCATCCAAGCTGGGCCGTGGAGTGGACGACCTGGACCTGAACCTGGAAGACTTCGTACAGAAGGTCAACTCGGACCTTGTAGGTAAAGTCGTCAACATCGCCAGCCGTTGCGCCGGGTTCATCCACAAGGGCAACGCCGGTGTACTGGTAGCCGAGAACGCCGCACCGGAACTGACCGACGCGTTCCTGGCCGCCGCGCCGAGCATCGCCGACGCTTATGAAGCCCGCGACTTTGCCCGCGCCATGCGCGAGATCATGGGCCTGGCCGACCGCGCCAACGCCTGGATCGCCGACAAGGCGCCATGGTCGCTGAACAAGCAGGAAGGCAAGGAAGCGGAGGTTCAGGCGATCTGCGCCACCGGGGTCAACCTGTTCCGTCAGTTGGTGATCTTCCTCAAGCCGGTGCTGCCATTGCTGGCCGCCGATGCCGAGGCGTTCCTCAACGTGGCGCCGTTGAGCTGGAACGATCACACCACCTTGCTCGGTAATCATCAGTTGAACGCGTTCAAGCCCTTGATGACCCGGATTGACCCGGTGAAAGTCCAGGCCATGACCGATGCTTCGAAAGAAGACCTGGTGGCCAGCCAGACCGATACCGGCCAATCCGCGCCGGCGGGCAATGGCGAGCTGGTCAAGGACCCGATTTCCCCGGAAATCGATTTCGACGCCTTTGCCGCCGTGGACCTGCGCGTGGCGCTGATCATCAAGGCCGAGGCCGTGGAAGGCGCCGACAAGCTGCTGCGCCTGACGCTGGATATCGGTGACGAACAGCGCAACGTGTTCTCCGGCATCAAGAGCGCTTACCCGGACCCGTCCAAGCTCGATGGTCGCCTGACCATGATGATCGCCAACCTCAAGCCACGAAAAATGAAGTTTGGCATTTCCGAAGGCATGGTGATGGCTGCGGGCCCTGGCGGCGAAGAAATCTACCTGCTGAGCCCGGACAGCGGTGCCAAGCCGGGTCAACGCATCAAGTAACCTCTGCAAAATGCCCCGCTGTTGCTACAGCGGGGCTTCTCAGCTTGCCCTCCTCCCTGGACCGGGCATCAACGCTATGATCACAGCATGAACCTCATTCAACGTATCGACGCGCTGCTGCCGCAGACTCAATGCGGCAAGTGCGGGCACCCGGGCTGCAAGCCCTACGCAGAAGGCATCGCTAAAGGCGAAGCCATCAACAAGTGCCCGCCCGGTGGGCTGGAAACCATTGCCGGGCTCGCGCAACTGCTGCGCCTGCCGGTACTGGAGCTGGACACCAGCCGTGGAGATGCGCCTGCGCAAGTCGCCTATATCCGCGAGGCCGAATGCATCGGCTGTACCAAATGCATCCAGGCCTGCCCGGTGGACGCCATTGTGGGTGCCGCCAAGTTGATGCACACCGTGATTGTCGACGAGTGCACCGGTTGCGACCTGTGCGTTGCGCCTTGCCCTGTCGACTGTATCGAGATGCGCCCACTTGCTGACGTTCTGCCTATCGTCGGTGACTTGGCCAGCAACGATGATGAACGGCGTGTACGCGACCTCAAACGCAACCGGGCGCGGCGGCGCTTCGAGCAACGTAACGCCCGCCTGCAACGTGAAGAAGCCTACAAGCTCGCCGAACGCCTGGCACGAGCCAAGCGCACAGCGCCGATGGAGGTGGCACCGGTTGATAACACTCAGGCCGCTCAGGACGCTGCGATCAAGCAGGCCAAAAGCAGCGTCGCCATGAGTCGCGCTCAGTTGCACAAATCCTTGAAAGCGTTTGGGCATCCGCCGACCTTTGAGCAACAGTCGCAATTGATTATGCTGCAGCGGCAGTTCGAGGCATCCGAGCAGGCGCTTGCCGCACTGGAGGCCAACAGCTCACCGCAGCCACCAAAGACGACCACTAAAAGCGCCGAGTTCAAGCGCGCAAAAATCCAGCTGGCCATGCGCCGTGCAGCGTTGAAAAAGGCTCAGGATCACCATGCCGACGAGCATCAATTGGCAACCTTGAAAGCCGCATTGAATGCCGCCGAGCAAACGCTGCAAGATGCCGAGGCCAACGGCTGACCCAGTGCGCTGTGTATTGCTAACATCACGCCGACCGCCTGCAAGGAAACGCCTGTCCCTATGAATGCCGCAAAACGCCTGGAAATCTTCCGCAGGTTTCACGAAGACAATCCGGAACCGAAAACCGAACTGGCCTACTCCTCACCGTTCGAATTACTGATTGCGGTGATCCTATCGGCTCAATCCACAGACGTAGGCGTTAACAAGGCCACGGCGAAGTTGTACCCCGTGGCCAATACACCCGCCGCGATTTACGCCCTGGGTGTGGAAGGCTTGTCCGAATACATCAAAACCATCGGCCTGTATAACAGCAAGGCCAAGAATGTGATCGAAACGTGCCGCCTGTTGTTGGAGCTGCATGGGGGTGAGGTGCCACAAACCCGCGAAGCCCTCGAAGCCTTGCCAGGCGTGGGCCGCAAAACGGCGAACGTGGTGCTCAATACGGCGTTTCGGCAGTTGACCATGGCGGTGGACACGCACATTTTCCGCGTCAGCAACCGAACCGGCATTGCACGGGGCAAGAATGTGGTTGAGGTGGAAAAGCAATTGATGAAGTTCGTGCCCAAGCCCTATTTGCTCGACTCCCACCATTGGCTGATCCTGCACGGACGCTACGTTTGCCAGGCCCGCAAGCCGCGCTGCGGCAGCTGCCGTATCGAAGACTTGTGCGAATACAAGGACAAGACCTCCGACGATTGAGCGATCATTGCTTTTTGTGATCAGGCGATTGAAAAAATCTTTTTTACCCGTTCGCGGATTATCGCTATAAGGAGCCCCAACGGCAGTCTTAGCCTGGAGTTGACCTTATGAGCGCTGGCAACGAACAACTGGAAGTGGAAGACGACCTCGTTGAGTCGGATGACGATGTGGTAGAGGCACCTGTGGCAGAGGTGGCCAAGACCAATTTAAGCAAACGCCGCACTATCGACAATCTTCTGGAAGAGCGACGCTTGCAAAAACAGCTGGCCGATTACGACTTCGATCTCTGATCGAGCCGTTGGCGGCCGGAAGCCTCCCTGACGGAGGCTTTTTTCTGCCGGTTACACGGGTATTCAAGAGATGCAATATCCTCCTAGACCAGGCCGTTGCGCTGGGCCAGTTCGATCAAGTCCACGAGGGACCTGGCATTGAGCTTGAGCAGCAAGCGCGTCTTGTAGGTACTGACGGTTTTGTTGCTGAGGAACATGCCATCGGCAATCTCCTTGTTGGTTTTGCCACGGGCCAGTTGCTGCAGCACCATCATCTCCCGCCCCGATAAGCGTTCGACCATGTCGGCTTCACTGGCATTGCCCATCGTTGACCGCACTGAGTTGAGCGCCTGGTTCGGGAAATAGCTATAGCCGGAAAGCACCGCCTTGATGGCACTGAGCAACTCTGTCAGATCCTGCTGCTTGCACACATAGCCGGCGGCACCCGCCTGCATGCAGCGCATGGAAAAATGGCCGGGAGCCTGGGACGTCAGCACCAGCACCTTGAACGAGACGGCTTGCTTGGTCGAAGCCAGCCGACAAATAACTTCCAAGCCGTCGAGCTTGGGGATTCCGATATCCAGTATCACAATATCCGGCATATGTTCCCGTGCAAGTTGCAACGCATCGACACCGTTATCGGTCTCGGCAACGACCTCATAACCATGACGCTCCATTAGCATGCGCACAGCAAGACGAATGACGGGATGATCATCCACGATCAGCACTTTATTCATGAGAAAGTCCAATTTCGCTGTTCGAATTATTTAGAGCAAACACAATAGCCTAGTCGATTACTAGTTGGCATAGCATTCCACCCCGAGCAAGAGCAGGCAGAGACCCAACCCACAAGAAGATAGGAATTAACCTACAAAAATTCGCCAACTTAGATGCATGTAGCTTTATGGTTGCTTTCAGACCTTTCCCGGCGCGCACATATTTTGAGTGAAATGTCTGGGGCATGAGCCCCTGAAGGTAAACGTGCCGCACAAGACTTTCAGGAAATGCCCCTTGCTTGTCGCAATGACGCCCGCAAACCGACCCGGAAAAACCGTCCGCATTAGTTCCATTTAACATATTTCAACACTTCCGCAATTCCTACAGAAAATTCAACAACTCACATCTCCATTGCAACTACATGAGTGAATTTTCTGTCAGACATAGTTCCTCCCCAGATGTAAAAAATGATTCAGCCTTAAAAAAAGATAAACCGGTAAATAATTGCGCAAGTTACGAAAAAACCTTAAACACACGCTAAACGCTAATAAACAGTGCGACATCTAAAATCCAGGCAAAAAAAATGGCCCCTTGCATAAGGGGCCATTTTTCACGACAGGCGCACGGTTCAGAACAACGAGCGGCCCTTGTTGGCAGCAATGCGCATGCGCAGTGCGTTCAACTTGATGAAGCCTGCCGCGTCCGCCTGATTGTAGGCCCCGCCGTCTTCTTCGAAGGTGGCGATGTTGGAGTCGAACAGCGACTCATCGGACTTGCGGCCGGTGACGATCACGTTGCCCTTGTACAGCTTCAGGCGCACAACACCGTTCACATGAGCCTGGGAGGCGTCGATCATCTGTTGCAGCATCAGACGCTCAGGGCTCCACCAGTAACCGGTATAGATCAGGCTGGCGTACTTGGGCATCAGCTCGTCTTTGAGGTGAGCGACTTCGCGGTCCAGGGTGATGGATTCGATGGCGCGGTGGGCGCGCAGCATGATGGTGCCACCTGGGGTTTCGTAGCAGCCACGGGACTTCATGCCCACGTAACGGTTCTCGACGATGTCGAGACGGCCGATACCATGCTGGCCACCGATCCGGTTCAGGGTCGCCAGTACGGTGGCCGGGGTCATTTCAACGCCGTCCAGCGCAACGATGTCGCCGTTGCGGTAAGTCAGTTCCAGGTACTGCGCCTTGTCTGGAGCGTTCTCCGGGGAGACGGTCCATTTCCACATGTCTTCTTCGTGCTCGGTCCAGGTGTCTTCCAGCACGCCGCCTTCATAGGAGATGTGCAACAGGTTGGCGTCCATTGAGTACGGCGACTTCTTCTTGCCGTGGCGCTCGATCGGGATGGCGTGCTTTTCAGCGTAATCCATCAGCTTTTCACGGGACAGCAGGTCCCATTCCCGCCACGGCGCAATGACTTTAACGCCTGGCTTGAGTGCGTAGGCACCCAGTTCGAAACGGACCTGGTCGTTGCCCTTGCCGGTGGCGCCGTGAGAAATGGCGTCGGCGCCCGTTTCGTTGGCGATCTCGATCAGGCGCTTGGCGATCAGCGGACGTGCGATGGAGGTACCCAGCAGGTACTCACCTTCGTAGACAGTGTTGGCGCGAAACATCGGGAAAACGAAATCGCGGACGAACTCTTCGCGCAGGTCGTCAATGTAGATCTCTTTCACGCCCATGGCTTGCGCCTTGGCACGTGCAGGCTCGACCTCTTCACCCTGACCCAGGTCAGCGGTGAAGGTCACCACTTCACAGTTATAAGTATCCTGCAGCCACTTGAGGATCACCGAAGTGTCCAGGCCGCCGGAATACGCGAGAACGACCTTGTTTACGTCGGCCATGCCATCACTCCACGGGGTTGTACGGAAAGGCGACGATTCTACCGATCAAAACCGTGAAATTACAGGGGCGCGACAGCAAATGAAGATAAAGCGACAGATTATGTCGAGTGGGCGACCGATGGTCGCCCTTATGAGGTAGCCGCCGGGTTGCTTGGCGCAATGGTCTGGGGCGCCGGTTTCTCGGGGGCAGCCACGCGCTCCAGCTGAATATTCACACGGCGGTTACGCGCGCGGTTGGCGGCATTGGTGTTGGGCGCCAAGGGGTAGCTTTCGCCATGAAAGCGCATCGTGATCTGCGATTCCTGGATGCCGTTGGCCTTGAAGTAGTCCATCACCGCCAGGGCGCGGCGACGTGAAACGTCACGGTTGGTCAGGCGGTTGCCACTGTTGTCCGAATGGCCGTTCAACTCGACATGGTTGACCGTAGGATCGGCCTTCATGAAGGCAAGGATCACGGACAACTTCTTCTTGGCCGCCGCGTCCAGCTCAATGCCGCCGCCGGGAAAGCCCACTTCGGTCTGTCTGACCTGGTCGTAATTCATGGGCAGCAGCTTGGTGGTGCACAGCTGATAATCGCTGTAAGCCTTGTTGAACTTGACCGGCAGCAGGCGAATTTCCGAGTAACCGCCTTCACGCCCGTAATGCCGCACGGTGGGACTGCGCCCTTCGAGCAATCCCGTGAACAGGCGACCGGCCTGGGCCTGGGAGCTATTGAACAGGACGTCGCCGCTGCCGACACGCACGGCCCCCAGGTTGATATCACCTCGGCCCGGCTGCCAAGGCGCGGCAGCGGCCAACAGGGTTGCGGAGCCGGCGCCGAGGCTGCTGCCATAGGTTTTCAGACGAAACGTCGCCTGTTCGCCGGCCCGGCGTACGAATTCACCGGAACCGAAATCGCTGATCGGCTGGGTCAGGCGGCACTCGAACTGATCGCCCTCTACCTTCCACTCAATATTCTCCAGACGTGTCTGGAACGTGAGGGCCGCCGCAGGCAGGCTGGCGAACACACTGAGCAGGGCTAGATAATACTGGCGCACGGGAGGCTCCACTGGTTTCTACAACACTTCAAAGCGTCATACATCGTTAAGGCATACCCGGAGATATCGGTAGCATCCGGCAAAACTTGATAGCGAGTGCCTGCAAGAGTCTTTTCCGGTAGCATTCCCACCAGATTGACCCGCCTGGAATCCCCAATGTCCGACCGCCTGACCCTGCTGCGTCCCGACGACTGGCATATTCATCTTCGCGATGGTGCTGCGTTACCTCAAACCGTGGCCGATGTCGCGCGCACGTTTGGCCGCGCCATCATCATGCCTAACCTCGTACCTCCGGTGCGCAATGCCGCAGAAGCCGACGCCTATCGCCAGCGCATCCTCGCTGCGCGACCGGCCGGCAGCCGCTTCGAACCGTTGATGGTGCTCTACCTCACCGACCGCACCCAGCCTGAAGAAATCCGTGAAGCCAAGGCCAGCGGTTACGTGCACGCCGCCAAGCTGTACCCGGCAGGCGCGACCACCAACTCCGATTCCGGCGTGACCAGCATCGATAAGATCCTGCCGGCAATCGAAGCCATGGCGGAGGTCGGCATGCCATTGCTGATCCACGGGGAAGTCACCCGTGGCGATGTGGACGTGTTCGATCGCGAAAAAATCTTCATCGATGAACACATGCGTCGTGTGGTCGAGCTGTTCCCCACGCTCAAGGTGGTGTTTGAACACATCACCACCGCCGATGCGGTGCAGTTCGTCAGCGAGGCGTCGGCCAACGTTGGCGCGACCATCACGGCCCATCACCTGCTCTACAACCGCAACCACATGCTGGTGGGCGGGATTCGGCCGCACTTCTACTGCCTGCCGATCCTCAAACGCAACACCCATCAGGTAGCCCTGCTGGATGCCGCCACCAGCGGCAACCCGAAGTTCTTCCTCGGCACCGACTCGGCGCCCCACGCCCAGCACGCCAAGGAAGCCGCATGCGGCTGCGCCGGCTGCTACACCGCGTTTGCCGCCATCGAGTTGTACGCCGAAGCGTTTGAACAACGTAATGCTCTGGACAAGCTCGAAGGTTTCGCCAGCCTCAACGGCCCGCGTTTCTACGGCCTGCCGGCGAATACCGACCGCATTACCCTGGTTCGTGAAGACTGGACCGCCCCTGCCAGCCTGCCGTTTGGCGAGCTGACCGTTATCCCGCTGCGCGCCGGTGAAACACTGCGCTGGCGCCTGCTGGAGGAAAGCAAGTGAGTGAAGACCATTACGACGACGAACAAGAGCACGGCGGTGGTGGCTCGCGCCATCCGATGGCCGAGCGTTTTCGCGGCTATCTGCCGGTCGTCATCGACGTAGAAACCGGTGGTTTCAACTGCGCCACCGATGCCTTGCTGGAAATTGCCGCAACCACCATCGGCATGGACGAACAGGGCTTTGTGTACCCGGAGCACACCCATTTCTTTCGCGTCGAGCCGTTTGAAGGCGCCAATATCGAAGCCGCTGCCCTGGAATTCACCGGGATCAAGCTCGACCACCCACTGCGCATGGCGGTAAGTGAAGAAGCGGCGCTGACCGACATCTTCCGTGGCGTGCGCAAGGCATTGAAGGCCAATGGCTGCAAACGTGCGATCCTGGTCGGTCACAACAGCAGTTTCGACCTGGGCTTCCTGAACGCCGCCGTGGCGCGGTTGGACATGAAGCGCAACCCGTTTCATCCGTTCTCCAGTTTCGACACCGCAACGCTTGCAGGCCTGGCCTACGGTCAGACCGTTCTGGCCAAAGCCTGCCAGGCGGCCGGTATCGACTTTGACGGGCGTGAAGCCCACTCGGCCCGCTACGACACCGAGAAGACCGCCGAGCTGTTCTGCGGCATCGTCAACCGCTGGAAGCAGATGGGCGGCTGGGAAGACTTCAACGACTGAAGTCAAATCCCGCGCATAAAAAAACCGGCCTTTTCAGGCCGGTTTTTTTTACCGTGACGTTGGCTTACAGCTTGCCAGCGTTCTCGGTCAGGTAAGCCGCAACGCCTTCTGGCGAAGCGTTCATGCCTTTGTCGCCTTTTTTCCAGTTGGCAGGGCAGACTTCGCCGTGCTCTTCGTGGAATTGCAGCGCGTCGACCAGGCGGATCAGCTCTTCCATGTTACGGCCCAGCGGCAGGTCGTTGATGATCTGCGAGCGCACAACGCCCTTGTCATCGATGAGGAACGCGCCACGGAACGCCACGCCGCCTTCGGACTCAACGTCGTAGGCCTTGGCGATGTCGTGCTTCATGTCGGCAGCCATGGTGTATTTGACTTTGCCAATGCCGCCGTCGTTGATGGCGGTGTTGCGCCAGGCGTTGTGGGTGAAATGGGAGTCGATGGAAACCGCGACCACTTCAACGTTGCGCGCCTTGAAATCGTCCATGCGGTGGTCCAGGGCGATCAGCTCCGAAGGGCAGACGAAGGTGAAGTCCAGCGGGTAGAAGAACACCAGGCCGTATTTGCCTTTGATGGCTTCAGACAGCTTGAAGCTGTCTACGATTTCGCCATTGCCGAGGACGGCTGGTACGTCGAAATCCGGGGCTTGTTTACCGACGAGTACGCTCATTGGATATCTCCTGATATAGGGGTGACGATTGAAGTAAAAGGACCGGTCGAATCTGCCTGTGGAAACAGACAAAAATATGACGCAATCACGCTTCGTGAAGACCGACCATCATACACCGAAAAAACCGTTCGTCAGCGCACGGGCAATTCCCCCCGGATTGCTGCTGAAACTATTTTGACAATCATTCTCGTTAACATTAAGATCCATCGCACTTAAGCCATAAACCCGCGACGGTTCTCACTTATGTATGTCTGCCTCTGCACTGGCGTCACCGACGGACAAATCCGCGAAGCAATCTACGAAGGTTGCTGCAGCTATAAGGAAGTACGTGAAACCACCGGCGTTGCCAGCCAGTGTGGCAAATGTGCTTGCCTGGCCAAGCAAGTGGTACGGGAAACCCTGACGCAGCTGCAAACAGCCCAGGCCGCGCTCCCCTACCCAGCAGAATTTAAACACGCCTGAATAGGCATGTTTTGAAGAACCGGACCTAGTGTCCGGTTTTTTTATGCCATCAATTCAAATAGTTAGCGCCAAGACGCGGAACACAAACATTCTTATTCCGATTAATTTTCATTTATTATTCAATAACTTAGGTTTGACACTAGGATTTTCACCGCTCAGACTCCGCCCTATACACAGCTATTACAGGGCAGGACCCCAGTCATGAAAGGCGACATCTCAGTCATCCAGCAACTCAACAAAATCCTTGCCAATGAACTGGTCGCGATCAATCAGTACTTTCTGCATGCGCGCATGTACGACGATTGGGGCCTGGAAAAGCTCGGCAAGCGTGAATACAAAGAGTCGATCAAGGCCATGAAGGACGCCGACGCGCTGATCAAGCGCATCCTGTTCCTGGAAGGCCTGCCGAACGTACAGGACTTGGGCAAGCTGAACATCGGCGAGCACACCCAGGAAATGATCAGCAGCGACCTGGGCTTTGAGCGCAAGAGCCACAGCGATCTGAAAGCCGCTATCGCTCACTGCGAAACCAAGGGCGATTTCGGCAGCCGTGAACTGCTGGAAGATATCCTGGAAGATCAGGAAGAGCATATCGACTGGCTTGAAACCCAGTTGGGCCTGATCGACAAGGTCAGCCTGGAGAATTACCTGCAATCGCAGATGGGCGAATAACTGCGCTCGCTCCTAAAGAAAAGCTCAAAAAAAGCCCCGCTCTCTTGTGAGAAGCGGGGCTTTTTATTGCTCGCCAATTAGGCGTCAGTCTTGACTGCTGCTTTTTGCGCTGCGTCTTTGATCAGCGCTTGCAGCGAACCATCAGCTGCCATTTCAGTGATGATGTCGCTACCGCCAACCAGCTCACCGGCTACCCACAACTGCGGGAAAGTCGGCCAGTTGGCGTACTTTGGCAGGTTGGCACGGATTTCAGGGTTTTGCAGGATATCCACGTAAGCGAACTTCTCGCCACATGCCATGACTGCCTGGGACGCTTTCGCGGAGAAACCGCACTGAGGCGCGTTTGGAGCGCCTTTCATGTAAAGCAGAATGGTGTTGTTGGCAATCTGCTCTTTGATCGTTTCGATGATATCCATGGAACACCTCTGCAGGAACTTTGCGACTCACGGGTCGGCACGGTGGCGCATTGTAACGCAAAAATCCAGCAGGATGCTCAGGCCGCCGCCACCTTCACCGGTACGCCATTGAGCGCCGCATTACCCGACAACTCATCCAATTGCCGCTCGTCGGTCAAGTCATTCGCACTCGCCCCCGGCTGGTTGCTCGCGATGCTCATCTGCACGCCCGGGCGACCGTGGCCCCAGCCGTGAGGCAAGCTGACCACACCCGGCATCATGTCCGTGCTGGCCGCTACTTCCACTTCGACCATACCGATACGCGAACTCACCCGCACCCGCTGGCCATCGCTCAACTGACGGCTAGCCAGATCATCGGGGTGCATCAGCAGTTGATGGCGTGGCTTACCCTTCACCAGCCGGTGATAGTTATGCATCCAGGAATTATTGCTGCGCACATGCCGCCTGCCAATCAATAGCAGTTCGTCGGCCACCGGCACCGGCTGCGCGGCGAAACGCGCCAGGTCTGCCAGGATCACGGCCGGTGCCGCTTGCACCTTGCCATCCGCGGTTTTCAAACGTGCCGCGAGGTTGGGCTTGAGCGGCCCCAGGTCGACGCCATGGGGATGATCCGCCAGCATGGCCACCGACAGTTTATGACTGGATGCGTCACCATAGGCACCCGCACGCAGGCCAAAGTCGATCATCTGTGCCGGTGGCAGGGTGGGCTTGAGCACCGCGCCAGTGTGCGCCGCAAACGCCTTGGCCAAGCCGACAAAGATCTCCCAGTCATGCAATGCACCCTCAGGCTTGGGCAGGATGGCGCGATTGAAGCGTGTAACATTGCGTACCGCGAACAAATTGAAGGTCGTGTCGTAGTGATCGTTTTCCAGCGCCGAGGTGGAGGGCAAGATCAGGTCGGCATAACGCGTGGTCTCGTTGATATACAGGTCGATGCTGACCATGAACTCCAACCCGTCCAGGGCTTGTTCCAATTGGCGGCCATTAGGCGTGGACAGTACCGGGTTGCCGGCCACCGTCACCAGGGCGCGGATCTGCCCATCACCCTCGGTCAGCATTTCTTCGGCCAGCGCCGACACCGGCAGTTCTCCGCCGTACTCCGGCCGCCCGGACACGCGGCTCTGCCAGCGGTTGAAATGGCCGCCGCTGGTGGAGGCCACCAGGTCCACCGCGGGGCTGGTGCAGAGCGCGCCGCCGACACGGTCCAGGTTGCCGGTCACCAGGTTGATCAGTTGCACCAGCCAATGGCACAGCGTGCCAAACGCTTGGGTCGAGACCCCCATGCGGCCATAACAAACGGCCTTGTCAGCGCCGGCGAAGTCCCTGGCCAACTGGCGAATCTGCTCGGCAGGCACCGCACACTGGCGGCTCATGGCCTCGGCATCGAAGCCGGCAATCGCCTTGCGTACATCATCCAGGCCTTGCACCGGCAAATGGCTGTCGCGTGTCAGCCCTTCGGAGAACAAAGTGTTGAGCACCCCAAACAACAATGCCGCATCGCCGCCGGGGCGTACGAACACGTGCTGGTCCGCGATGGCTGCCGTCTCGCTGCGCCGAGGGTCGACCACCACCACTTTTCCGCCCCGCGCCTGGATGGCCTTGAGGCGTTTCTCCACATCGGGCACGGTCATGATGCTGCCATTGGAAGCCAGCGGGTTGCCGCCGAGAATCAACATGAAGTCGGTCTGGTCGATATCGGGTATGGGCAACAACAGGCCGTGGCCGTACATCAGGTGACTGGTGAGGTGATGAGGCAGTTGGTCTACCGAGGTCGCGGAAAAACGATTGCGCGTCTTCAACAGCCCTAGAAAGTAGTTGCTGTGGGTCATCAACCCATAGTTATGCACGCTTGGGTTGCCCTGATACACCGCCACCGCGTTCTGCCCATGCCGCGTCTGGATACCCGCAAGCCGCTCGGCCACTAGGGCAAAGGCTTCATCCCAGCCAATCGGCTGCCATTCGCTGCCCACCCGCCGCATGGGTTGGTGCAGGCGGTCCGGGTCATTCTGGATGTCCTGCAGGGCCACGGCTTTGGGGCAGATGTGGCCGCGACTGAAACTGTCCAGAGGGTCGCCCTTGATCGAGGTGATCGCCAGGCGACCGTCTTCGCCTTGGGTGGTTTCCAGGGTGAGGCCGCAGATGGCTTCGCACAGGTGGCAGGCACGGTGGTGGAGAGTCTTGGTCATGGCCAGTCTCTTTTATAGGGGCTTTGGCTCAACTATGGGCCGCGACCACTTGGGGCGCCAGCAACCTTCGCGTTGTGAATCGACAGGCATAGGCCAGGGCATGGCTAAGCATGAGCAAATGTTTCAGAAACCTTGCCAGCAGGCGCTGAAACCGACGCGGCCTGGCCCAAGCCCGCCCCCGCGCATTGCAAAAGGCCTGGACGCCAGTGTACAAATGGCTCGCTGCTGTCAGGAAATCGTCTTCAAACGCGCGCCAGCGCCCTGCTTGAACATCCCTAAAGCCGTAGCCCTATTGGTAAAACGCGACATTTAATGTCAATATCGCGTCTTCCCCTATTTCGTCGCCCCGTGCGGCTTTCGCCGCAGGTCTCGCCCGTTGTCGCAATAAACAAGGCTTTGAGTATCTGCGGTCTGTTGCAAAAGGTAGTTAATGATGAGCGCAAGGCACTTTCTCTCCCTGATGGATTGCACGCCCGAAGAGCTGGTCAGCGTGATCCGTCGCGGCATTGAGCTTAAAGACCTGCGTAACCGCGGTGTACTGTTTGAGCCGTTGAAAAACCGGGTGCTCGGGATGATTTTCGAAAAGTCCTCGACGCGCACACGCCTGTCGTTCGAAGCCGGCATGATCCAGCTGGGTGGCCAGGCCATCTTCCTGTCACCGCGCGACACCCAGTTGGGCCGTGGTGAGCCGATCAGCGATTGCGCCATCGTGATGTCGCGCATGCTCGATGCCGTGATGATCCGTACCTTCGCCCACAGCACCTTGACCGAATTTGCCGCCAACTCCCGTGTGCCCGTGATCAACGGCCTGTCCGATGACCTGCATCCCTGCCAGTTGCTGGCCGACATGCAAACCTTCCTCGAACACCGTGGCTCGATCCAAGGCAAGACCGTGGCCTGGATCGGCGACGGCAACAATATGTGCAACAGCTATATAGAAGCGGCGATCCAGTTCGACTTCCACCTGCGTATCGCCTGCCCTGAAGGCTACGAGCCCAGCGCCGAGTTCATGGCCAAGGCCGATGGCCGTGTGCAACTGCTGCGCGATCCAAAAGACGCAGTGGTCGGCGCGCACCTGGTGAGCACCGACGTCTGGACCTCCATGGGCCAGGAAGACGAAACCGCCAAGCGTCTGGCCCAATTCGCACCGTTCCAGGTGACTCGCGCATTGCTCGACCTGGCCGCGCCAGACGTGCTGTTCATGCACTGCCTGCCCGCCCACCGGGGCGAAGAAATCAGCCAGGACCTGCTCGACGATCCGCGCTCAGTCGCGTGGGACCAGGCCGAGAACCGCCTGCATGCGCAAAAAGCCTTGCTCGAATTCCTCGTCCCGCCGTCGTACCACCACGCATGAGCCAGCCATTACTGCTGAACCTGCGCAATCTGGCATGCGGCTATCAAGACCAGCGGGTGGTGCAGAACCTCAACCTGCACCTCAACGCCGGTGATATCGGTTGCCTGCTCGGCTCTTCGGGCTGCGGCAAGACCACTACCCTGCGCGCGATCGCAGGCTTTGAGCCGGTGCATGAAGGCGAAATCAGCCTGGCGGGCGAAGTCATCTCCCGCGCCGGTTTCACCCTCGCGCCGGAGAAGCGTCGCATCGGCATGGTGTTCCAGGACTACGCATTGTTCCCGCACCTGAGCGTGGCTGACAACATCGCCTTTGGCATTCGCAAACACCCGCAAAAAGAGCGCGTGGTCGCCGAGTTGCTGGAACTGGTCAACTTGAAGAACCTGGGCAAGCGCTTCCCCCATGAGCTTTCCGGTGGCCAGCAACAACGCGTCGCCCTCGCCCGCGCCCTGGCGCCGGAGCCGCAGCTGCTGTTGCTGGATGAACCCTTTTCCAACCTCGATGGGGAACTGCGCCGCAAGCTCAGCCATGAAGTGCGCGACATCCTCAAGGCTCGCGGCACCAGCGCGATCCTGGTAACCCATGATCAGGAAGAGGCCTTCGCCGTCAGCGACCACGTCGGGGTCTTCAAGGAAGGCCGCCTAGAGCAGTGGGACACGCCCTACAACCTCTATCACGAACCGCAGACGCCTTACGTCGCCAGTTTCATCGGCCAGGGGTATTTCATCCGTGGTCGGCTGAACTCGCCCGAATCGGTCAGCACTGAACTGGGCGACCTGCGCGGCAACCGTGCCTACACTTTGCCGACCGGCGCTGCGGTGGATGTGCTGCTGCGCCCGGACGACATCGTGTATGCGCCGGACAGCGCGTTGAAAGCCCGGATCGTCGGCAAGACCTTCCTCGGCGCCTCAACGCTGTACCGGTTACAGCTGCCGACCGGCGCGCAATTAGAGTCGATTTTCCCCAGCCATGCCGATCACCAAGTGGGCGCAGAGGTGGGGATCCGTGTGGCGGCTGAACATTTGGTGGTGTTCCAGGCATCCGGCAGCACAGCGGCGCAGATTCCTGCCGTTGAGTCAGGCGTGCGCCGCCACAGCGTCGCTCACTGACGAAACCGGATCAAACTGTGGGAGCTGGCTTGCCTGCGATACAGACAACTCGGGTTATCTGTTACACCGCGTTGATGCTATCGCAGGCAAGCCAGCTTCCACATTTGATCCTCATAGACTTCAAAGATGATTATCAGGCCCGCCCGATCGGTGCGAATTTGGCCTGGGTGTGTTCTGCCAGCACCGCCGCTGGCAATTCAACTTCCAGGCCTCTTCTGCCCGCGCTGACAAAAATCGTTGCAAAGGGTTGCGCCGTTTCATCGATAAACGTGCGCAGGCGCTTTTTCTGCCCCAACGGACTGATGCCGCCCAACAGATAACCCGTGGAGCGCTGCGCCGCTGCCGGGTCAGCCATTTCGACTTTCTTCACACCCGCAGCGTGAGCCAGGGCTTTCAAGTCCAGACTTCCGACGACCGGCACCACCGCCACCAACAATTCACCCTTCTCACTGCTCGCCAGCAGCGTCTTGAACACCTGGGCCGGGTCCAGGCTCAATTTCTCCGCGGCCTCCAGCCCATACGAGGCTGCCTTGGGATCATGTTCATAACTATGCACACGATGTTCGGCGCGAACTTTTTTCAACAGGTCCAATGCAGGGGTCATAGCGGCTCCGGGCGGGCAAACTGATGGCCAATTCTAGGCCAAGCCTATCTAAAACGCTCTAGCACAGACCTATTACCGCTTAAGCAACGTGCCTTGGCCATGATCATTCATCACACCAATAGTTCGGAAATGACCAATGGTTCACTTTCGACCTTTGACAGCGGTCATTCTTGTCTATATTTTTTCGTTTCCGAATACCGTAGGAATAATCCTGCGGTACTCCGCAGTAAGCCGCGATCCAGGATGGGGATCCTTCTCGTGGTGAATATCGCGCAACTGCCCGTTGAGGCCGTGCGCAAGACAAGAACAACAATTGAGGTTTTCCATGACAACTGCTCTTCAACAGCCTTCACTTTCGAGCCAATGCATGGCCGAATTCCTGGGCACCGCGCTGCTGATCTTCTTCGGCACAGGATGCGTCGCCGCGCTCAAGGTCGCGGGTGCGAGCTTTGGCTTGTGGGAAATCAGTATCATCTGGGGGGTCGGCGTGAGCATGGCGATCTACCTGAGTGCCGGTATTTCCGGGGCTCACCTCAACCCGGCGGTCAGTATCGCCCTGTGCATCTTTGCCGATTTTGAAAAGCGCAAACTGCCCTTCTATATTCTTGCCCAGGTCGCCGGCGCCTTTTGCTCCGCCGCCCTGGTGTACACGCTCTACAGCAATCTGTTTTTCGATTACGAACAAACCCACCACATGGTCCGCGGCTCCCAAGCCAGCCTGGAATTGGCCTCGGTGTTCTCCACCTATCCTCATGCGCTGCTGAGCACGGCCCAGGCATTCCTGGTGGAAATGGTCATCACCGCCATCCTGATGGGCGTGATCATGGCCCTCACCGACGATAACAACGGCCTGCCACGCGGCCCCCTGGCGCCCCTGCTGATCGGTTTGCTGATCGCGGTGATTGGTAGCGCCATGGGCCCCCTGACCGGCTTTGCGATGAACCCGGCACGGGATTTCGGCCCCAAGCTGATGACCTTTTTCGCCGGTTGGGGTGAAATGGCCTTTACTGGCGGTCGAGATATTCCTTACTTCCTGGTGCCGATTTTCGCCCCGATTGTCGGCGCATGCCTGGGTGCTGCGGCCTATCGCGGGCTGATTGCCCGCCATCTGCCGAGCGCAGCACCGGCTATCGCTGAAGAAACACCTGACACGGCTGTCAACGGCAAGACTCGTATTTCCTGAAAGCGCCAGCCTGGTCCCCTGCCCTTCGCGGCCCAGGCTGATTTCTGACTTCCTTATTTCGTCCAAGGCAATTGACATGACCGACCTTCAGAATAAGAACTACATCATTGCCCTTGATCAGGGCACCACCAGTTCCCGGGCGATCATCTTCGATCGTGACGCCAACGTGGTGTGTACCGCCCAGCGTGAATTCGTCCAGCACTACCCGCAGGCGGGCTGGGTTGAACATGACCCGATGGAAATCTTCGCCACCCAGAGCGCGGTGATGGTTGAGGCGCTGGCCCAGGCCGGCCTGCACCATGACCAGGTGGCCGCCATCGGTATCACCAACCAGCGTGAAACCACGGTGGTCTGGGACAAAATCACCGGCCGCCCGATCTACAACGCCATCGTCTGGCAGTGCCGTCGCAGTACCGAGATCTGCCAGCAGCTCAAGCGCGACGGCCATGAGCAATACATCAGCGACACCACGGGCCTTGTGACCGACCCGTACTTCTCCGGCACCAAGCTCAAGTGGATCCTCGACAACGTCGAAGGCAGTCGCGAACGTGCGCGCAATGGCGAACTGCTGTTCGGCACCGTCGACAGCTGGCTGATCTGGAAATTCACCGGCGGCAAGACCCACGTCACCGACTACACCAACGCGTCGCGCACCATGCTCTTCAACATCCACACCCTGGAGTGGGATGCGAAGATGCTGGAGATTCTCGACATCCCACGGGAAATGCTCCCTGAAGTGAAGTCATCGTCGCAAATCTATGGCCGTACCAAGAGCGGCATCGCTATCGGTGGCATTGCCGGCGACCAGCAAGCGGCCCTGTTTGGCCAGATGTGCGTGGAAGCGGGCCAGGCCAAGAACACCTACGGCACCGGCTGCTTCCTGCTGATGAACACCGGCGACAAGGCGGTGAAATCCAAACACGGCATGCTCACCACCATTGCCTGCGGCCCGCGCGGTGAGGTGGCCTATGCCCTGGAAGGCGCGGTCTTCAACGGCGGCTCCACCGTGCAATGGCTGCGTGACGAACTGAAGATCATCAACGATGCCCACGACACCGAATACTTTGCCGGCAAGGTCAAAGACAGCAACGGCGTGTACCTGGTACCCGCCTTCACTGGCCTCGGCGCGCCCTACTGGGACCCGTATGCCCGTGGCGCACTGTTCGGCCTGACCCGTGGCGTACGCGTAGACCACATTATTCGCGCAGCCCTGGAGTCGATTGCCTATCAGACCCGCGACGTCCTCGACGCCATGCAACAGGACTCGGGCGAACGCCTCAAGGCCCTGCGCGTGGACGGCGGCGCGGTTGCCAACAATTTCCTGATGCAATTCCAGGCCGACATCCTCGGCACCCAGGTAGAACGCCCGCAAATGCGTGAGACCACTGCCTTGGGCGCAGCCTACCTGGCCGGCCTGGCGTGTGGCTTCTGGGGCAGCCTGGACGAGTTGCGCGGCAAAGCAGTGATCGAGCGCGAGTTCGAACCACAGCTGGATGAAGCGGCCAAAGAAAAGCTCTATGCCGGCTGGCAAAAAGCCGTGAGCCGCACCCGTGACTGGGAACCGCACGAAGGCGCCGAATAAGCCAAGCGCTGGCTTACGGTAGGTTGTAACTGGCAGGGAGCGGATTCCTGCGTCATCATGGGCCACTTTTGTATGGCAGCCCAAAGGACGCCCCATGAATCTGCCTCCCCGCCAACAACAAATCCTCGAACTGGTCCGCGAACGCGGCTACGTCAGTATCGAGGAAATGGCGCAGCTATTCGTTGTCACCCCGCAAACCATCCGCCGCGATATCAACCAGCTGGCGGACGCCAACCTGTTGCGCCGCTACCACGGCGGCGCAGCCTATGACTCCAGTGTCGAGAATACCGCGTACGCCATGCGTGCCGACCAGATGCGCGACGAGAAGCAACGCATCGGTGAAGCCATCGCCGCGCAGATTCCCGATCATGCCTCGCTGTTCATCAACATTGGCACCACCACCGAATCCATCGCCCGGGCGCTGCTCAATCACAACCACCTGAAAATCATCACCAACAACCTCAACGTTGCCACCATGCTCAGCGCCAAGGACGACTTCGATGTGTTGCTCACCGGCGGCAATGTGCGCCGTGACGGTGGCGTGGTGGGCCAAGCCAGTGTCGACTTCATCAACCAGTTCAAGGTCGACTTTGCCCTGGTGGGCATCAGCGGGATCGACGAGGACGGCAGCCTGCTGGACTTCGATTACCAAGAAGTGCGGGTTTCCCAGGCCATCATCGCCAATGCGCGGCAAGTGATTCTGGCGGCAGACTCCAGCAAATTCGGGCGCAATGCCATGATTCGCCTGGGGCCGATCAGCCTGGTGGACTGCCTGGTGACTGACCAGCAGCCGGTGCCGGCCTTGGTGCAAGTGCTGAATGAGCACAAGGTGCGGCTGGAAGTCGTGTAGCGCCTGTACCGCCGCCTTCGCGAGCAAGCCCGCTCCCACATTTGACCGCATTCCTATGTTGGAACTCGATCAAATGTGGGAGCGGGCTTGCTCGCGAAGGCGATCTATCTGGTAGCCCCTACCTCAAGCCTGCCCCAGGCTAATGTTCATAAATTTTCCTTTCTCCGCCCTTCGATGAGTTTTTTCAATCGAAGTCGGGTGGCTGTGCCCGCAATTATCAGCTACCATTTTCGCAAATGAACATTAATGTTCGAATTCCAAGACGAAAAGATCGCGAGGCCAGCCGATGAACCCTTCCACCTTGCCTGCTCCACCGCTTGCCGAAGTCTATGACGTTGCCGTAATTGGTGGCGGGATCAATGGCGTCGGGATTGCGGCAGACGCAGCCGGTCGCGGTTTGTCGGTATTCCTTTGCGAAAAGGATGACTTGGCCAGCCACACCTCTTCAGCTAGCAGCAAGCTGATCCATGGTGGCCTGCGTTACCTGGAACACTACGAATTCCGCCTGGTGCGTGAAGCCCTGGCAGAACGGGAAGTGCTGCTGGGCAAAGCGCCGCATATCGTCAAGCAAATGCGCTTCGTACTGCCGCATCGCCCGCACCTGCGCCCGGCGTGGATGATTCGCGCCGGCTTGTTCCTGTATGACCACTTGGGCAAGCGCGAGAAACTGGCAGGCTCCAAAAGCCTCAAGTTCGGTGCTGACAGCCCGTTGAAAAGCGAAATCACCCAAGGTTTCGAATACTCCGACTGCTGGGTCGATGATGCTCGCCTGGTCGTGCTCAACGCCATGGCGGCCCGCGAGAAAGGCGCGCACATCCACACGCAGACCCGTTGCGTCAGCGCCCATCGCAGTAACGGCCTGTGGGAAATGAACATGGAGCGTGCCGACGGCAGCCTGTTCTCGATCCGCGCCCGCGCCCTGGTGAATGCTGCCGGCCCTTGGGTAGCCAAATTCATCAAGGACGACCTGAAGCTGGATTCGCCCTACGGCATCCGCCTGATTCAAGGCAGCCATCTGATCGTGCCGCGCCTGTACAAAGGCGCCCACGCGCATATCCTGCAGAACGAAGACCAGCGCATCGTCTTCACCATTCCGTACCTGAACCACTTGACTATCATCGGCACCACCGACCGCGAATACACCGGCGACCCGGCTGCAGTGGCGATCACCGAAGGTGAAACCGACTACATGCTCAAGGTGGTCAACGCGCACTTCAAGAAACAACTGAGCCGTGACGATATCGTCCACACTTACTCCGGCGTGCGCCCGCTGTGCAACGACGAGTCCGACAACCCATCGGCCATCACGCGCGATTACACCCTGGCCTTGTCCGGCGGCACCGGCGAAGCGCCGATCCTGTCGGTATTCGGCGGCAAGCTGACCACCTATCGCAAACTGGCCGAGTCGGCCATGGCCCAACTGGCGCCGTACTTCACCCAGATGCGCCCTAGCTGGACCGCCACGGCCAGCCTGCCCGGCGGTGAAGACATGACCACCCCTGAAGCCCTGGCTGACGCCATCCGCGCCAAGTTCGACTGGGTACCGAGCGAGATCGCCCGCCGCTGGTCCACCACTTACGGCAGCCGCACCTGGCGCTTGCTGGAGGGCGTGCAAACGCTCGCCGATCTGGGTGACCACCTGGGTGGCGGCCTGTATAGCCGCGAAGTCGACTATCTGTGCGCCGAAGAGTGGGTGACGCAACCGCAGGACGTGCTGTGGCGCCGTACCAAGCTTGGCCTGTTCACCACCGAGCAGGAGCAGGAAAACCTGCAACGCTATTTGTCCAAGGTCGAGCAGAACCGCAGCAAGATCGAAGCGGCCTGACCGCCTGACTGTAGGAGCGAGCTTGCTCGCGAAAAACTAGAGAGCGCCGCGTTTATTCAGCATAAACGCGGCGTTTTTGCGTTTTTCGCGAGCAAGCTCGCTCCTACAGACTATTCGGTTTTCCGAACGTGCCCCTCAACTCTATTCGGTTTGCCGGATCAAAGACCGAAAATATCACCGAAACAAAAAGTTAATTTCCATATAAATCATGCAGTTATCCTTTTATTTTCGGTATGGCACGACTCATGCTCTACACTCTTCAACGATTGCCTGAGGCGCCTTAGGAGCCGTCACGGGCAGTTGCTGTACAAGAGAGCCGTTCAGCTGGCTTCATAAAAAAAACAAATGTCGAGGAAGTATTGATGCGCATCGTTCCCCATATCCTGGGCGCAGCTATCGCTGCTGCTCTGATCAGCACTCCAGTTTTTGCCGCCGAACTCACCGGCACACTGAAGAAAATCAACGACTCCGGCACCATCACTCTCGCTCACCGCGACAGCTCCATTCCGTTTTCCTACATCGCGGATGGTTCGGGCAAACCCGTGGGCTACTCCCACGACATCCAGTTGGCCGTTGTCGAGCAACTGAAAAAAGACCTGAACAAACCCGACCTCAAAGCCAAGTACAACCTGGTGACCTCGCAAACCCGTATCCCGTTGATCCAGAACGGCACCGCGGATCTGGAGTGCGGCTCCACCACCAATAACGCCGAACGCGCCCAGCAAGTTGACTTCACCGTCAACATCTTCGAAATCGGCACCCGCCTGCTGGTCAAGAAAGACAAGGAAGGCAAGCCGTCCTACGCTGACTTTGCCGACCTGAAAGGCAAAAACGTCGTGACCACCGCCGGCACCACGTCCGAGCGCATCATCAAGGCGATGAACGCCGACAAGCAGATGGGCATGAACGTTATCTCCGCCAAAGACCACGGCGAATCCTTCCAGATGCTCGAAAGCGGCCGTGCCGTTGCATTCATGATGGACGACGCCCTGCTGGCCGGTGAAGAAGCCAAGGCCAAGAAGCCCGATGACTGGGTTATCACCGGCACTCCGCAGTCATTCGAAGCCTATGCATGCATGGTTCGCAAAGGCGACCCGGACTTCAAGAAAGCCGTGGATGACGCCATTGTCGCCCTGTACAAGTCCGGCGAGATCAACAAGATCTACGCCAAATGGTTCGAAAGCCCGATCCCACCGAAAGGCCTGAACCTGAACTTCCCGATGAGCGACAAGGTCAAGGAGCTGATCGCTAACCCTAGCGACAAACCAGCGCCAGAAGTAAAAATCTGATACCTGACTAAGCTTATGTCCTGAGGGAGCCAACCCTCCCTCAGGCGTCTGTAATTACCTGCTGGTTTTAACTTGGAACACTCGACCTGGCGGTTTTCGAGCCGATCGTGTGTGCCTGGCGTTCAACGTCAGGCGGGAACGGATCTTCCCCAAGCGGGTGCTTGTACATCGATCGATCTCGAGGGGAGACCCTAATGAATTACAACTGGGACTGGGGCGTGTTCTTCAAGTCCACCGGCGTGGGCAGCGAGACTTATCTCGACTGGTACCTCTCCGGGCTGGGCTGGACCATCGCCATTGCTGTCGTGGCATGGATTATCGCCTTGCTGCTGGGCTCCATTCTGGGGGTCATGCGCACGGTGCCAAACCGCCTCGTATCGGGCATCGCGACCTGCTACGTGGAACTGTTTCGTAACGTGCCGCTGCTGGTTCAGCTGTTCATCTGGTACTTCCTGGTACCGGACATGCTGCCGCAGAACCTGCAGGACTGGTACAAACAAGACCTGAACCCGACCACTTCGGCCTACCTGAGTGTCGTAGTGTGCCTGGGCCTGTTCACTGCCGCCCGTGTGTGCGAGCAAGTGCGTACCGGTATCCAGGCGCTGCCACGGGGCCAGGAATCCGCGGCGCGCGCCATGGGCTTCAAGCTGCCGCAGATCTACTGGAACGTGCTGCTGCCCCAGGCTTACCGCATCATCATTCCGCCGCTTACCTCGGAATTCCTCAACGTGTTCAAGAACTCCTCCGTGGCGTCCTTGATCGGCTTGATGGAACTGCTGGCGCAAACCAAACAGACCGCCGAGTTCTCGGCCAACCTGTTTGAAGCCTTCACCCTGGCCACGCTGATCTACTTCACCCTGAACATGAGCCTGATGCTGCTGATGCGCGTGGTCGAGAAGAAAGTCGCAGTGCCCGGCCTGATCTCCGTGGGGGGCAAATAATGGACTTCGATTTCAGCGGCATCATCCCCGCCATCCCGGGCCTGTGGAACGGCATGGTCATGACCTTGAAGCTGATGGTCATGGGTGTGGTCGGCGGCATCATCATCGGGACCATTCTGGCCCTGATGCGCTTGTCGTCCAATAAACTGCTGTCCCGCGTGGCCGGCGCCTATGTGAACTACTTCCGCTCGATCCCGCTGCTGCTGGTGATCACCTGGTTCTACCTGGCGGTGCCGTTCGTGCTGCGCTGGATCACCGGCGAAGACACCCCGATCGGCGCGTTCACCTCCTGCGTCGTGGCGTTCATGATGTTCGAGGCTGCGTACTTCTGCGAAATCGTACGAGCCGGCGTGCAGTCGATTCCCAAGGGCCAGATGGCGGCGGCACAAGCCATGGGCATGACCTACGGCCAGACCATGCGCCTGATCATCCTGCCCCAGGCGTTCCGCAAGATGACGCCGTTGCTGCTGCAACAGTCGATCATCCTGTTCCAGGACACCTCCCTGGTCTACACCGTGGGCCTGGTGGACTTCCTCAACTCCGCCCGCTCCAACGGCGACATCATCGGCCGCTCCAACGAGTTCCTGATCTTTGCCGGTGTCGTCTACTTCATCATCAGCTTTTCCGCCTCGCTGCTGGTCAAGCGTCTGCAAAAAAGGTTTGCCGTATGATCTCTATCAAGAACATCAACAAGTGGTATGGCGACTTCCAGGTGCTGACCGATTGCAGCACTGAGGTTAAAAAAGGCGAAGTGATCGTGGTGTGCGGGCCGTCCGGCTCGGGCAAATCCACCCTGATCAAATGCGTGAACGCGCTGGAACCGTTCCAGAAAGGCGACATTGTCGTCGACGGCACCTCCATCGCCGACCCGAAGACCAACCTGCCAAAACTGCGTTCGCGCGTGGGCATGGTGTTTCAGCACTTCGAGCTGTTCCCGCACCTGACCATCACCGAAAACCTGACCATCGCGCAGATCAAGGTATTGGGCCGCAGCAAGGAAGAAGCCACCAAGAAGGGCCTGCAACTGCTCGACCGCGTGGGCTTGTCGGCTCACGCCCACAAGCATCCTGGCCAACTCTCCGGCGGCCAGCAACAACGTGTGGCGATTGCCCGCGCCCTGGCCATGGACCCGATCGTCATGCTGTTCGACGAACCGACCTCGGCGCTGGACCCGGAAATGGTCAACGAAGTGCTCGACGTGATGGTGCAACTGGCCCACGAAGGCATGACCATGATGTGCGTGACCCACGAGATGGGCTTTGCGCGCAAAGTGGCCGACCGCGTGATCTTCATGGACGCCGGCAAGATCATCGAAGACTGCCCGAAAGAAGAGTTCTTCGGCGACATCAGCGCCCGCTCCGAACGTGCGCAGCACTTCCTTGAGAAAATCCTGCAGCACTAAAAGCAACACATAGCTTGCCCTGTAAAAACTGGACCAATGTGGGAGCGGGCTTGCTCGCGAATGCGGCATGTCAGTCACTGATGCATCAACTGGCAGACTGCATTCGCGAGCAAGCCCGCTCCCACACTGAACCGCGCAGGTTGCACGCTCTGGTTGACCCAAGGCATCTGTGATGAAATGCGACCCCAATCAATATCGCGCCGCGCCGCCATCACTTGCCGTGAAGCCTCGTCTGATACGCCAACTGTTCCTGCCGCCGTTGATCATCGCCCTGATGGTCGGCCTGGGTTATATCGGCTTCTGGGTCAGTGACTACTACGGCATCCGCACCCTCAGCGACAATGGCGAACGCCAGTTGGAGCTGCACGCCCGCACCGTCGAAAGCGAACTGAGCAAGTACACCTACCTGCCCAGCCTGCTGGAACTGGAGTCCAGTGTTTCCCAACTGCTCGCCGACCCGAACCAGGAAACCCGCAAGACGGTCAACGACTACCTCGAAGGCCTGAACCGCCGCAGTCGCAGCCGCGCTATCTATGTGATGGACACCACCGGCCGCGTACTGGCCACCAGTAACTGGCGCGATGCCGACAGTTACCAAGGTGAAGACCTGTCCTTTCGCGCCTATTTCCAGAATGCCGTACGCGGCCAGCCCGGCCGTTTCTACGGCATCGGCAGCACCAACGGCGAGCCCGGCTATTACCTGGCCCATGGCCTGGAAGAACACGGCAAGATCATCGGCGTCGCTGTGGTCAAGGTACGCCTCGAAGCGCTAGAAGAGCGCTGGCAACGTGCGCGCCTCGAAGCTTTCGTGAGCGATGAGAACGGCATCATTATTCTTTCCAGCGACCCGGCGCGTCGCCTCAAGGCCGTACGCCCGCTGAGCGATGACACCAAGGACCGCCTGGCCCACAGCCTGCAATATTACTGGGCGACGCTCAATGAACTGCAACCCCTGGCCCGTGAGCGCCTGAACGAAGGCACCGAGAAACTGACCTTCCCGGCCAACACCGAAGTGGTCAACGACCAGCACGCGGTCAGCTACCTGGCGCAGACCCGCCCGCTGAACGACACGCCGTGGAACTTCACCCTGCTCACCCCGCTCAACGACCTGCGCCGCGCCGCGATCAACCAGGGCATCCTGGTGGCCGTCGCCTTCGGCCTGGTCGCCTTCCTGCTGATTGCCTGGAACGAGCGACGCAAGGTCATCGCCACCCGCCTCGCCGCACGGGAAGCCTTGCAGGAAGCCAACAGCCAGCTTGAGCGTCGGATTGCCGAACGCACCGCCGACCTGCGCGCCAGCAACGAACGGCTCAAGGGCCAGATTCGCGAACGACGCCAGGCCGAAGAAACCTTGCGCCGCGCCCAAGACGAACTGGTACAGGCCGGCAAACTCGCGGCCATCGGCCAGATGTCCACCAGCATCGCCCACGAACTGAACCAGCCGCTGGCGGCCTTGCGCACGCTGTCGGGCAACACCGTACGCTTCCTTGAGCGCGGCGCCCTGGACACCGCCAGCACCAACCTCAAGACCATCAACGAACTGATCGACCGCATGGGCCGCATCACCGCCAGCCTGCGCTCCTTTGCTCGGCGCGGCGACGACCAGGGCGAAGCCAGCCTCGGCAAGGCCGTGGACGCCGCGTTCCAGGTGCTCGGCGCGCGCCTGGACAGCCTGCCGTTGACCGTGCACCGTGACTTTGCCAACGCCCAATTGCAGATCGACCAGACCCGCCTGGAGCAGATCCTGGTCAACCTGATCGGTAACGCGCTCGATGCCATGCAAGCCCAAGCGGTGCCGCAACTGTGGCTGGAAGGCCAGAGCGGCGATGGCAAATACCGCCTGTTGGTGCGTGATAATGGCCACGGCATCGACCCCGAGGCGCGCAAGCATTTGTTCGAACCCTTTTTTACCACCAAGCCCGGCGAACAAGGCCTGGGCCTGGGCCTGACCCTTTCCGCAAGCCTCGCGGCCGCTACCGGCGGTAGCCTTGCCGTGGAACATCCGGCCAATGGTGGTACCGCCTTTGTCCTTAACCTGCCATTGGTGGGCGCTCAACGAGCTGAGTCGACATGAATACACAAGCCCAAGACCTTACCGTCCTGATCGTCGAAGACGACCCCCACGTACTGCTCGGTTGCCAGCAAGCACTGGCGCTCGAAGACATCACCAGCGTCGGCGTGGGCAGCGCCGAAGAAGCGCTCAAGCGCATCGGCGAGAACTTCGCTGGCATCGTCATCAGCGATATCCGCCTGCCGGGCATCGATGGCCTGGAACTGCTGACCCGCCTCAAGGCCATGGATAAAAGCCTGCCGGTGGTGTTGATCACTGGGCATGGCGATATCTCCATGGCGGTGGGCGCCATGCGTAACGGCGCCTACGACTTCATGGAGAAACCCTTCTCGCCCGAACGCCTGGTGGACGTGGCACGCCGCGCCCTGGAACAGCGCGGCCTGGCGCGGGAAGTCTGGTCGTTACGCCGGCAACTGGCCGAGCGCGACTCGCTGGAAGGCCGCATCATCGGCCGCTCGCCGGCGATGCAAAACCTGCGTGAACTGATCGCCAACGTCGCCGACACCTCGGCCAACGTGTTGATCGAAGGCGAAACCGGCACCGGCAAGGAACTGGTCGCGCGCTGCCTGCATGATTTCAGCCGACGCCATACCCACCAGTTCGTCGCGCTCAACTGCGGTGGCCTGCCGGAGAACCTGTTCGAAAGCGAGATTTTCGGCCACGAGGCCAACGCCTTCACCGGCGCCGGCAAACGTCGCATCGGCAAGATCGAGCATGCCCATCAAGGCACGCTGTTCCTCGATGAAGTAGAGAGCATGCCAATCAACCTGCAGATCAAATTGCTGCGGGTGCTGCAAGAACGTACGTTGGAACGCCTGGGTTCGAACCAGAGCGTGGCGGTGGATTGTCGGGTAATCGCTGCCACCAAGTCCGACCTCGACGAGTTGAGCCGCGCCAGCCAGTTCCGCAGCGACCTGTACTACCGCCTCAATGTCGTCACCCTGGAGCTGCCGCCTTTGCGCGAGCGGCGCGAAGACATCCTGCAACTGTTCGAACACTTCCTGCAGCAATCGTCGCTACGCTTCGACCGGGCGGTGCCGGAGCTGGACAACCAGACCCTGTCCAGCCTGATGAGCCACGACTGGCCAGGCAACGTGCGTGAGCTGCGCAACGTCGCCGAACGTTTCGCCCTCGGCCTGCCCGCCTTCAAGAAAAGCGGCGCCGGCAGCGGCAACCAAGGGGTTGCCTTTACCGAGGCGGTGGAAGCCTTTGAGCGCAACCTGCTCAACGATGCCCTGCAACGCAGCGGCGGGAACCTGACCCAGGCCAGCCAGGAACTGGGGATGGCCAAGACCACCCTGTTCGACAAGGTCAAGAAATACGGGTTGAGTCACTGATGGATCTGTTCCTGAAGGCTGCACTTGGCGCCGCAGTGGTGCTGATCCTGGCGGCGCTGGCCAAGACCAGAAACTATTACATCGCAGGCTTGGTGCCGCTGTTTCCCACTTTTGCGCTGATCGCCCATTACATCGTCGGCAAAGGCCGAACGGTTGCGGACTTGAAGACCACGATCCTGTTCGGGATGTGGTCGATCATTCCGTACTTTGTGTATTTGGCGACGCTGTATGTGATGGTCGATCGGCTGCGGTTGGAGGCATCGCTGGCAGTCGCCGCCGTGGCCTGGTTGATGGCCGCGACGGTGTTGGTCAGCGTGTGGGTACGCCTGCACACCTGACACAACGCGGAAGATCGTTCCGCGTGGGAATGCAGCCAACGACGGCGTCCACGTGCGTGACGCAGAGCGTCACCAGAGGCACTCCCACGCGGAGCGTGGGAGCGATCATGACAGTGTGTCAGCGGACTATTTTGTCGACCTGAATCCCCAGCTTCTTCAGGCGATACCAGAAGCTCCTCTCGGAGATCCCGATCCGCTGCGCCGCCGCAGCCTGCACCCCATTGCTCTCCTGCAACGCCGCCAGAATGTAGGCTTTCTCCACCTCAGCCAGCGCCGCATCCAGATCCCGCGGCACGCCCGGCCCGTCGCTGAGGATCGCGGTCACATCGCCCTCGCTTGGTTTGGAAGCAAACAGATACCCCGGCAAATCAATATCTTCGATCACCGATGAAGCCGCCACGATGGTCGCGCGCTCCACGCAGTTTTGCAGCTCGCGGATGTTGCCCGGCCAGTGATACGCCGCCATGGCCTGCAAGGCCTCGGGGCTGAAACCGGTGATGCGCTTGCCCGTGGTGGCGCTCAGGGTGTGGGCGAAGTGGCGCGCCAGGGGCGCAATGTCTTCCACACGTTCGCGCAACGACGGCAACGGAATCGGGAAGACATTCAGGCGGTAATACAAGTCTTCGCGAAACTCCTTGGCTGCCACCGCATCCAGCAGGTTCTTGTTGGTGGCGGCAATTACCCGTACATCCACCTTGCGCTCGCGGGGGTCGCCCACCGGTTCGATAACCCGCTCCTGCAAGGCGCGCAGAATCTTGGCCTGCAACGCCAAGGGCATATCACCCACCTCATCCAGAAACAGCGTGCCCTTGTCGGCCTGCATGAAGCGCCCTACCCGGTCAGCCACGGCGCCGGTGAACGCGCCTTTGCGATGGCCAAACATCTCGCTTTCCAGCAAGCCTTCAGGGATGGCCGCGCAATTGACCGCCACGAAGGGTTGGTCGGCACGGCTGCCATGCTTGTGGATGGCGCGGGCGACCATTTCCTTGCCAGTGCCGCTTTCGCCGGTCAGCAGGATAGTAGCGTTGCTGTCGCGCACCGAATCGACCGCCTGGAGCACTTGGCGAAACGCCGGGCTATCGCCCACCAGGCTGTCGAACTGCGCATGCTCGTCCAGCTCGGCGCGCATGCGCGCGTTGTCGCGCATGATGTCGCGAAACTGCAGGGCCTTGGCCACGGTGATGTCCAGCTCGTCGATGTCGAACGGCTTGGCAATGTAGTCATAGGCACCGTTACGCATCGACTGCACGGCGTTTTTCACCGTGCTGTAGGCCGTCATCACGATCACCGGCAAGGTCGGATAACGCACCTTGATTTCGGCCAGCAACGCCGGCCCGTCCATGCCCGGCATGCGCCAGTCGCTGATGACCAGGTCGATGTCCTCCTCCCCCAGCACCTTGAGCGCATGCAGGCCATTGCCCGCGCTGAACACCTGGATGCCGTTCTGGCTCAAGGCCTGGGTCAGCAGATCACAGAGCTTGGGCTCGTCGTCGACCACCAATACGTTATGCGTCATGCCCTTCCTCATCTTCACCGTCGTCTTCACCGTCAGCCGGAATGTACAGGCTGAAGGTCGCGCCGGCATCTTTCTCACTGGCGCATTCGATGCTGCCGTCGTGACTTTCCATGATCGAATAGACTTTGGCCAGGCCCAGGCCTGTGCCCGAGGCCTTGGTGGTGACGAATGGCGTGAAGATACGCTCCACCATGTCCGCAGGGATGCCCTCGCCGGTATCGGCGATGCTGATCACGGTGTTGTCGCCCACGCTGCGAATGCCCAGGGTCAGGCGCCCGCCGTCGGGCATCGCGTCGATGGCGTTGAGAATCAGGTTGAGACAGGCCTGCTTGAGCTGCTTGGCATCGGCGTAGATCGTCGCGCCAGGCGCCTGGTCGTCGATCTGCGCGTCAATGCGATGGCTGCTCAGCTCCGGGCCGCAGAAACCGAGGATTTCTTCCACCAGCGCGCGTGCCGGTTGCTGCACGCGTATCGGCGGGTTGGGCTTGGCGAAATCGAGGAACTCGGTAATCAGCTCGTTGATGCGGCTGACTTCGCTGATGACATATTCCAGGTGACGCTTGTCGGTTTCCGCCAGGTCAGCGCGCCGATGCAACAGTTGGGTGGCGGTCTTGATGATGCCCAGTGGGTTGCGAATTTCGTGAGCCAGGCCCATGGCGACTTCACCCAGGGCATGCAAGCGGTCACGCCGGCGCAGTTGGGCTTCCAGATGATGCAACTCGCCCAGGCGTTCGGTCATGTGGTTGAAGGTGCTGCTCAATTGCGCCAGTTCGTCACCGCCACTGACCACCACACGGTGTGCATAACTGCCCGAGATCACCGCATCCACGCCCTGGGACAAATCGCGCAGAGGCTTGGTCAGGCGCCGCGACACCAACAACCCAGCCGCCAATGACAGCGCCGAGCTGACCAGGAAGATCAGCACGAACAGGTTGCTCTGGTTCACCAACCCCACCAGGCTGGTATGGCGTAGCAGGCCGCTGAAGATCACGCCTTGCAACTCACCGGCGTCATTGAAAATCGGCCAATACAAACCGCTGTACTGGTTAGTGAACTGCTCGCTGGGCTGCTTGGTGCTGCGCAGGTAGGCCTCGACATTCTTGGGGATGCGCGAGGGATGATTGGCGAAGCGCTGGGTGGAAAATATTTCGGAAAAACCGGCAGGGTTGGCCAAATACAGACGCAGGTCGAGGGAATGCACATCGGCCACGCTGGTGAGGAAACTGCTGTCCAGGTAAGTGGCGACCAGCAACAAGTAATCAACGCCGTCACGGCTGGTTTCGAAGGTCGACACCACCAGGCCCGTGCTCACGCCGGCGACTTGCACGGTTTGCAGCACCGCGTTGCTGGTGAGGTTGATCTGCCTGACGATGTCATCGGCGGCCGTGCTGAACATCACTTTACGGTCGCTGGTGCGAATCAGTGCGACCACGTCGATATCGGTGGCATCGGCAATGTCGGCGGTGAGCCGGTCATGCTTTTCGGCATTTTTGGACGACGGCGGGCTGGTATAGCGCAGGAACAGCTTGGCCATGCGCGCGTTGTCGTGAAGGATGTCGCCGATTTCGTCCTTGACGATCTTGGTCGACTCTTGCAGCCAGATACGCACGTTGCTGTCGAAAATCTGCGACAGCGTGGTGGCAGCCAGCTCAGCCGCGATCATCGTAGGAATCACGCTGACCAGCCAGAACGCCAGCACCAGCTTGCGCTGGACGCTCCAACGCGAAATGGCAAAGGGGCGGGCTTTCTGGCGGGTCTTGGTAATCATCAGGTTTCGCTTATCGCAGCAGCCATGGCAGGGTCGGAACGATCCGGTCGAATAAACAGTTTTACAAGCTTGAGCAGGCCGTTGACCAGCCAGTTACGGTGGCGGAAGAACAGGCTGTTGCCCTCGAACTCGCACCCCAGGCGCAGTTTACTGGCATACCCGGCCTGGCCGCACTCGTACAGCGCAATACGGTGTTCAATACAGTAGTCGACATTGGTCAACCAGCTACGGAAGTACAGGTTGTACTCGCGGCTGAACGCAAGGTCATGGCCAAAGAACTTGTCCACCAGCCGATGCTCATCCAGCAGGATCAGGTTGAACGCCACCAGGCGCTCGTCCACCCAGTACAGAACACAGACCGCCCGCTCGTGCAGGTGTTCGAGCACCCCCGTGAAGTAACCAGCGGGCAGGCGCTCGAACTGCAAGTCTGCGCGCGCGAGCGTGGCCTCGTACAGGCGCATGACCTCGGGCAGCACGTCATCGATATTGCGCCGCCACTCGACCCGCGGCCCTGGTGCGCGCAGTTTGCGGCGCAGGTCCTTGCGCGTCGATTTGCCCAGCGACCCCAGGTAGGCATCCACCGAGCCATAAGGCAGGGGCAACACCCCCGTGGGCAAACTGGGCATGCTTTGAAAGCCTGCGGCAAGGCAGCTCTGGGCCCAATGCGGGTCGTTGGTGGGCGCATCCTTGACCGCCAGCAAGCCGATACCGAGCGCGTTGGCATCGCTGCGCGCAGCCGCCAGTAACTGCTGCAACAGCAACGGGCGCCGGGATTCGGCCACATGGCTGGCGACACCGGCATCACAGCGCTCAGCCACCGGCGAACCGATGGCGTACAACGCCAGTTGCAAAACACCAGGCCACAGCCGCTCCAGGCGCTCGGTCAAGCGTTTGCCGGCCCCCGACAGCGTAGTGTCGAGGCGATAATGGGTGATGAACGCGGCAGCCACGGCCACCAGCGTTTGATCCTCGAAGACCGCCAGGTAACGCCACTGAAAGTCATCGATTGCGGCGTTTTCCACGGCCAGGTAATAGTCCCAATCCTCCAGGGCACCGGGAAAACAGTCGTTCCAGGCATCGCGCTGGATAGCCCGGATGGTCGGGAAGGCTTGGGTGGTTATCACAGATTGCCCTTATTTCAATGGCGAACGCCGATCCAATGTGGGAGCTGGCTTGTCGGGTCGCCGCATCGCTGCGATGCAGGCGCCGCGGTGTATCAGGCAGATTGCAGTGATGCCATCGCCGGCAAGCCAGCTCCCACAGGTGCCTGCGTTGGCTTGAAGACTGCGTGCTGCTCGACAAACCTGGCACTCAACTCGATCACCCGGCGGTACTGCAAATCGACCGTGATCATGTGGTAGCAGTTGTCCAGCAGGATCTTGGTCACCGGCCCGCCGAGGTGGCGCTCCACGTAATCGGCGTTCCAGCGGCTGGTGATGTCGTCCTCGATGGAATGCAGCACCAGCGCCGGCACCTTGATCTGGGGCATGCGTTTCTTGACCACCGCGTTCATGCGGTGCAGCTCGCGCACGGTGATGCCTTCCATGGTCAGCAACCCCGCCTCACTGCTCTCGCCTTCCTTCATCTGCCGCTCGACGATGGCCCGCAGGCGCTCGTTCTTAATGCCATAGGGCGGCTTCTCTTCGAAGCTGCAAATGTGCACGCCGAACGGAATCTTCATCAGCAAGGGCGTGAGAAACGCCAGTTTGTTGATGCTCCAGCCGTCGTACTTCAAGGTGGTGGAATACATCAGCAACCCGGCGACTTGCCCTGGGTGTTCGGACGCCACATACATCGACATCACCGCGCCCATGGACAAGCCACCGACAAACACCTGCCCGTGGCGTTGCTTGACCTGTACGAAGGTCTTGCGCACGCCTTCGTACCAGTCCTGCCAGCCGGTGGCCTGCAAGTCGCTGTTGTCGCCGCAGTGCCCGGCCAGCGTGGGCACATACACCGTGCAGTTGCCCGCCTTGGCCAGGCCCTTGGCGACCTGGCGCAACTCGGTCGGTGTGCCGGTCAGGCCGTGGATCAACAGGATCCCGACCGGACCATCACCGAGAACGAAACCGGCAGTACCTTCACCGAGGTCGATCCCTTGAGCATTCACCGCGTGGTTGCTCGCACCAGCAGTTGCTCGAGCAACTTCAGGCCCAGATCGATTTCCGGGTAGCTGATTTCCAGGGACGGCGCCAGGGTGATCACGTTCTTGTAGTAACCGCCCACATCGAGGATCAACCCGAGCTTCTGGCCGTCTACCAGCATGTCGCCTTTCATGCCTTCTTCGACCATGTAGTCCAGGGTCGCCTTGTCCGGGGTGAAGCCATCCGGGCCGCAGATTTCGCAGCGCAGCGCCAGGCCCAGGCCGTCCACATCGCCGATGATGGGGAAGCGTTTTTGCAAGTCTTGCAGGCCTTCCAGGAAGTATTTGCCCTTGGCCATGACCATGGCGCCGTAGTCGACTTCGCTGGTCATCTTGAACATTTCCAGGCCCACCGCGGTACCCAACGGGTTGGAGGCGAAGGTGGAGTGAGTCGAACCTGGCGGGAACACCTTCGGGTTGATCAACTCTTCACGGGCCCAGATACCGCCCAATGGGTTGAGACCATTGGTCAACGCCTTGCCGAACACGATCACGTCCGGCTGTACATCGAAGTGCTCGATCGACCAGAGTTTGCCGGTGCGATAGAAGCCCATCTGGATTTCGTCGGACACCATCAGGATGCCGTGCTGGTCCAGGACGTGCTTGAGCTCGCGGTAGAAATTCATCGGCGGGATCACGTAGCCGCCGGTGCCCTGGATCGGCTCGACATAGAAAGCTGCGTATTCGCACTGGTTGGTCTTAGGGTCCCACACGCCGTTGTATTCGGTCTCGAACAAGCGGGCGAACTGCTGCACGCAATGGCTGCCGTACTCTTCCTTGGTCATGCCCTTCGGGCCACGGAAGTGGTAAGGGAATGGGATGAAATTGGCGCGTTCGCCAAAGTGGCCGTAGCGACGACGATAGCGGAAGCTAGAGGTGATCGACGAGGCGCCGAGGGTGCGCCCGTGGTAGCCGCCTTCGAAGGCGAACATCAAGCTTTTGCCGTTGCTGGCGTTGCGCACCACCTTCAGGGAATCTTCGATGGACTGCGAACCGCCGACGTTGAAGTGCACACGGCCGTCGAGGCCGAACTTGTTCTTGGCATCGACCGCGATCATTTCCGACAGCTCGATCTTGCCTTTGTGCAGGTACTGGCTGGCGATTTGCGGCAGGGTGTCGATCTGCTTTTTCAGCGCGTTGTTCAGGCGCGGGTTGGCATAGCCGAAGTTGACGGCCGAGTACCACATCTGCAGGTCGAGGTAGGCCTGGTCTTCGGTGTCCCACACATAGGAGCCTTCGCAGCGGCTGAAAATACGCGGCGGCTCGATGTAGTGAACGGTGTCGCCGTAGGAGCAATACTTGGCTTCTTTATCCAGAAGCACCTGGTCTTCAGCGGTAGCGATACGGATATCAGACATGATGGAAGAGTTCCTGATTGTCAGAAGAGGTGTTGAAGGTGGTGGCGTTGGCGGCGAGGCCTTGTGGCAGCTTGGCCAGCAACGCCGGCACTTGCGCAAAGCTGTCGAAGCGCGCATGAGGAATCTGGTGGGCGACGCAGTAGTCGGCGAGGCTGCCCTTGGCGAACACGAAGTCGGCGGTGGAGGCCACGCACATGTCGGACTTGCCGTCGCCGATCACCAGCACGCGCTTGTTGCGCGGCGTGGATTTGCACTTGCAGTTGCCGGCAGCGGCGCGACAGGCATCGCTGGCATACGGGAAGTCGATGCGCCAGCTGTCCTGGTCGACCTGGCGCAGGCGGTTGGCGAGGATCGGCAACAAGGTCACGTAGTTGCGCGAAAGGATGCGGGCAATGCCCTGCTCGATGCCATCGCTGACCACTTCGATGGAAGCACCCAGGCCCATGACGTGATCGACAAAATCCGGGAAGTCCGGGTCGATCTCGACGCTGTCAAAGTACGCCAGCAGTTCAGCCGGGGTGGCCTTGATCAGCGCCAGTTGGCGGCTCAGGCATTCGCGTGAACCGATATGCCCATCCAGCCATTCCTGCTCAATGGTTTCCCACTCGGGGCCGGCGAAGCGTTGGAGGACGTTGTCGATGACATCCGTGGGAGTAATGGTCCCGTCGAAGTCACACACGATATGCCAGTTGATCATCTGCCTTTCCTTTAGGTAAAGGGCCTTGGAGGAGCGCGCTGTCTGCGCTTGCCAAGGGATAGAGCAGGGACTGTGCCAACTGGCCAAAACCCCGCAGGGCTGGGGGTGAGCGCGAAATGCGCAGCGATATATGTCGCAGGAGCTACAATTTTTGTAGCTTGCTACAAACAACATGAGTGCTTGCGCAGGCGCGTCGGTTTGCGCGTTCATGCGCGCCTGCCCACCTTCAGGAAACGTCTCCATGTCCAAGCTCGCTGCTGCTGTATTCACCGGTTTACTTGGAGGGTGGGGCCTTTGCAGTGCCGCGTGGGCAGAAGGCATCACGGGCGACGTGGGCGCGGGCCTCAGCTATCAGCCCCACGACCCCAGCGCCAGCCGCTACGAAACCCGGCCTGTGCCTTACCTGGACCTGGATTGGGGCGACGTCAGCCTGAGTACCGATGACGGCCTCACCTGGAGCGCCCTGGATACACACGGCCTGACCGCTGGCCCCTATATCAACTACCTTCCGGGGCGTACTTCCAACGGCGAATTGCAGGGCCTGCGCAACGTGTCGGACATGGCCGAGGTGGGCGGCTTCGTCCAATACGCCCCGGCCAATTTCTGGCGGGTCTATGCGCAATTGGGCCAGGCCGTGGGCGGCGGGCATTCCCAGAGCGGCGCCCTGGGCAAAATCGGCGGCGAGCTGGGTTACCCCGTGGGTGGCGGGATTATCGGCAGCAATAGCCTGGTTGCGCATTTTGCCGATGCGCGCCAGACCAATACCTTCTTCGGCGTGGACAACAACGAATCCGTCGCTTCAGGCTTGCAGCCCTATAACGCCAGCGGGGGCTTCCAGAATGTGACGCTGAGCCAAAGCTTCGCCTTCCCCCTGGCGCCCCATTGGTCGCTGCTGACCAGCGCCAGCTGGGTACACCTGGTGGGGTCGGCGGCCAAGAGCAGCATCGTCAAGGAGGCTGGCCATGTGAATCAGGGCCAGGTGCAAACGGCGATCAGCTACACCTTCGACTGAATTACACGGGAGCAAAATTGTGGGAGCGGGCTTGCTCGCGAAAGCAGTGTGTCCGTCACCCGCTACTTAACTGACCCACCGCATTCGCGAGCAAGCCCGCTCCCACATTGAGCCTGTGTTTCATAACACTAACTTCAGTGTTCTTCGCCTTCAGCCAACAGCGCGATACCACCGATAATCACCACCACGCCCACCCAATGCAGCACGCTGATGTGCTCGCCCAGCCCCAGCCAAGAACCCAGCAATACGGCCACAAACACCAGCGAACTCAGCGGAAACGCCAGGGACAAACTGCTACGCCGCAGGATCAGCATCCACACAAAAAACGCACCCAGATAGCTGGCAATCGCCGCCAGAATCCCCGGGTTGCGCGCTACGTCCGCCAGCCATTGCCAACTGAAGTCCATCGGCCCCAACTGATCGCCGGCCACCTTGGTGAACAACTGCCCGGCGCTTTCGGTGGCGATCAGCAGTGCCCATAGCACCAGGGTGCCAAGCCGCCCATGCAGCCAGCCGGTATTGATTGTTTGCGTTGTCATGCCTGATTCCCCGCGATTGCTACCAACATCACACCCAAAGTGATCACCAATGTGCCCAGCCAGCGACGTCCGCTGACGGTTTCCTTGAGCACCACCCTGCCCGCCAACACCACCAGGCAATAGGCCAACGCCGCCAGCGGAAACAGCAGACTCAAGGGCGCACGGGACAGCGCTTCGAGCCACACAAAAAACTCAATCACATAGGCGCCGACGCCGGCCCACAGCAGCGGCGCATTGAACACCTGGCCCCAGAACGCACGCAGGCGAAAACCGCCATCGAGTTGCGGCAAACGGTCCACGCCCAATTTGAAACACAGCTGGCCAATCACATCGAGGACGATAGAAAACGCCAGTAACAACACCACGGTCAGGGTCACGGGAACAGCTCCTCAAACAGGTCGATCAAGGCTTCATTGGTTGCAGCATTGCGCTGCAAGTCTTGCGGGCTCCAGCGCTCCGGTGGCGGCTGGTCGGACTTGGCTTCCCAGCGCTTGAACGCGTTGCTGAACGCCGGTGTGGCGAACTCACCGCAGATGTCGATGCCAATGATGCGTTTACCCGCCGCCAACGCCCGCAGGGCCTGGAGCAAATGGGTCAGGCGCATGCCGCCCTGATCCCAGTTGGTGGCGGCGTCTTCACTGGCCAGCACATCTTTGTCGATGGTGATCCAGATCGCCTCGGTGGGCAGGCTGGCAATCATCTGGTCGAGGAAGGCTGCCCAATCCAGGTCCGCCAGGTTGCGCCAATGCAGGTGGTTTTCCTGTTGCTGGTGGCCGGCGCCGTCCCCCACCCGGCCCCAGACCTTGGACGGCGGATGCTGCCAGGGAAACAACTGCAAACGCCCGCGCTTGAGGGCGCCAAGGTTGCCGCCGCGCAGTTGCGGGTTATGCAGGTCATCGCTGCACGGGCCGAGGGTGACGATGCGTTGGATCGCCGGCATCTTCAGCGCCCGGTTGACCCACGAACCGCAGTGCCGCTTGGGCGCAAAGCGCACCCAGTCGGGGTGGTTGTCAAAGTGAATCAGGCTGACAGGTTCCTTGAGGTCGGCCAAAAACGCCGGCGTAAGGTGGTGATAATCGCCGGAACCGACAAACAGGATTTCCGGGCGCGCGTCACGGGGCCGTGGCCGTTGGGCCAGGCGCTCGACGAAACGCTTCCAGGTTTTTTCGGTGGACCACAAACGCAATTTCGGGCCCAGGTCCAGCAGGTCCAGGCGCGTGGCCCGACCGCTGGCCAACCGCCGGGCAATCGGTGCCTGGCCGGTGAGGCTGTGGTCAAGGTCTAGAATGTTCAAGGTAAGTTTCACCCCTAATGGCAGCGCCCAACCGCAGGCCGGTTGGGCTTTAGGGGGGTAATGCAAGGGATGGGCCAGCGCTTGGATGAGCGCCATGTTTGCAAACAATGAGTATCACGTGTGGGAGCTGGCTTGCCTGCGATAACGGTGTGTCAGCCAGCCCATTTGCAACTGACAGTCCGCTATCGCAGGCAAGCCAGCTCCCACATTTTGCTCCGTGCTCGGCCTCAGGATTTCGATTCGTTGATAATCTGGCGAATCGCGCCGACGAAGGCTTCCGCCGGTTGCCCACCGCTCACCGCATATTGGTCATTGAAGACAATGGTCGGCACCGAACTCACCCCACGAGAAACCCACAGCTGTTCCTGCTCGCGGACTTCGGCGGCGTATTCATCGCTGGCAAGAATCTCGGCGGCGCGCGCAATGTCCAGCCCTACGCTCTCCGCGATGATCGCCAGGGTCGCGTGGTCGGAAGGGTCCTGGCCGTCGCTGAAATACGCCTTGAACAGCGCTTCCTTGAGGTTGTATTGCAAACCTTCCAACCCGGCCCAATGCAACAGGCGGTGCGCGTCGAAGGTGTTGTAGATACGGCTCTGGCCGTCGGTGCGGAACGCAAAGCCCAATGCGGCGCCCATGTCGCGGATACGCGCACGATTAGCCTGGGACTCTTGCGCCGTGGAGCCGTACTTTTCGGTGATGTGCTCGACGATGTTCTGCCCGATGGCGGGCATGTTCGGGTTCAGTTCGAACGGCTGGAAATGAATCTCGGCCTGCACTTCGCTGCCGAGCTGGTCGAGGGCTGCGGTCAGGCCGCGCAGGCCGATGATGCACCAGGGGCAGGATACGTCGCTGACGAAATCGATTTTCAGGGGAGTACTCATGGTGGGCAACCTCGCGTGCAGTCATGCGCATACATAAAGGTTGCACGATACACCACCTTCACAGCACCTTCGAAGGCTCGCTCAAATCGATCTGCGCCCAGTGCGCGGCATCCTGGCGATGGGCTTGCAGGTAGGGCAACACCGCCGCCAGCAAGGGCGCCTTGAACGCTTCCTGAAAACGGTGGGCCAGGCCGGGAATCAATTTCAACTGGCTGCCCTGGATATGCGCGGCCAGATGCACGCCGTGCATTACCGGCAACAACGGGTCGGCGGTGCCGTGTACGACCAGGGTCGGCACCCGCAGCTGGTTGAGCAAGGGCACACGGCTCGGCTCGGCCAGGATCGCCATGATCTGGCGCTTCACGCCTTCGGGGTTGAAGGCGCGGTCATAGGACAGCGCCGCCTGGTGCAGCAACGCCTGGCGATCGTCCTTGATATCCGGGCTGCCCAACGCCGCGAGCAAGTCTGCCTGTTGCTCCAGCGCCACCTCACGATTGGGCGCGCTGCGCCGCGACAGCAATTGCACCAGGGCTGCGTTCGGTGCGGGCAGGCCCTCGGCGCCGGAGCTGGTCATGATCAGGGTCAGGCTTTCCACACGCTGTGGCGCCATGGCCGCCAGGTGTTGAGCGATCATGCCGCCCATGCTTGCGCCAAGGACATGGAATTGCTGCACCTGCAATGCATCCATCAAGCCCAGCGCGTCGTCGGCCATGTCGGTCAACGTATAGGGTGCCGCCACCGGCAAACCGAGCTTGTAGCGCAGCACTTCGAAGGTCAGGTTGGCGCTCGCCGGCGCCTGCCGCCAGGTGGACAGGCCGACGTCGCGGTTGTCGTAGCGAATCACCCGAAAGCCTTGTTCGCACAGGGCCACCACCACTTCATCCGGCCAGTGAATCAACTGCCCGCCCAGCCCCATCACCAGCAGCAACGCAGGGTCGGACGCACGGCCGATACTTTGATAGGCGATGCTCACCTGAGCCAGGTCGACCGTTTGGGTCGGGACATTGACATCACACCGAGAAGCCGCAAAAGACGGCAGGCCGAACAGGAGAGCGGCCACTAAAAACAACGCACGCATGAAAAACACCAAAACGCAGAACCCCAGTAGAGCGCGAGTCTGATGAAGTTTGTTCAAGCGCGCTGCCACAGTTCGATGACAGTTTGATGAAGAGTGCCCAGCGGTCATGTCGATAGCTATGTGCCGCAGCCCACTTGGCATGTCGATCTCTAATAGGGCTTTGGCCTTTTAGATAGAGCGAATCCGCCCCATGCCTTCTTCCATTGCCCTACCTCCTGCGACACACCCACTGATGCAACCGGCCATCGACGAACACCTGCTCGCCGATGCCACGCAATGCTTGCAGAACTGCCGCGCCGAGCTGCTCGTGCTAATGGAGGGTATCCCGACGGTGCGCGACACCATCAATCGGATGCTCCAAGCGCAGCTTCAATTGGACGGCGAGCGCGTGGCACTGGAGTTTCCCGCCACCGAGCGACGTGGGCGCAGCCGCATTGTCCTGACAGATGCCTGCCTCTATATGCAACAGCATCCGGCCCTTGATACAGCGCAGGTGCCGGACGCACGTGTGCTCAACCTGCCGCAGTCCCACGCGTTGTCGCGCTACACCGCGGCGATGCTGCTCGACGAGCTCAAGGGCCTGGACCTGGAACAAAGCCTGGATGACCACTGGCTGCGCTACTGGCGTACAGAGCGAGCGCCCCGCTCGCCGGTAACTTGCTACAAGCGGGTGCTGGAGCTGTACCGGATTCACATTGAAGCCAGCGCTGAGCGGTCACTCGCCTCGGGGAAGGTGCATGCCGAAGTCCTCGATCCCGTGTTTTCCCTGCTCCATCCGCAGTCGGCTACAGCGCAGACACCTCGCCGCTACACCGAACACCTATTTCTCAAGCCCCACGACGCCCCAGCCATCGCCCTGCCTGGTGCCTGGGTATTGAGCCTCGATACGGAAACGCCGGCCAGTCAATTGCTGTACCTGCCGACTCAGGTTCCGACATGGAAGGTATTGAGCAGACGCGAAGACCTGGAACGCTGGCTGCTCGACCGACAGCAAACGCTGTTCGGCATCACCGAGGTCGATCCTTTGGCAAGGATCGACTACAAGGCCAGCCACAACCCGCTGGAAACGGGCATCACCCTTTGGCTGAAACAATTGACCGAGGCGCAATATCAGGACGCTCTGAGCCCGCTTGCGAACGTACAGATCCACGACGCTTACTTGGCCCTCCAGCACGTCGACCGGCTTGATGACATGCGTAAAACCCGCTGTCTGTTTGCCTCGGAGCCTGAACACCCGGAATCGGCCGTCGGCACCACTAGCACCCCACCCGTTCCCCAATTCGGCCGGCTGCATAACGGTGTCGATACCCGCCAACGCAAAGCTTTGATCGAGCACCAACGGCGCGCCCTGGAAAACCTGTTGGGCAACGACACTCCAACGAGTGAGCGCTGGCAGTCATTCAAGCAACAACTGGACGCACTCAAGGCGCTACAACACGCTGCCGAAGCGGCGGCGCGGGCCATGCTCAACCGAGCGCCACTGGATTTCGACACGCTCAACACCCACTACACTGCGCTGTACCAGGCACGTTTGCAGGGGGTGAAGACCGAAGCGCGTATCCAGCGAACCCTCGATCAAATAAGTGAGGACGAACTGCAACTGATCGAAAACGCCCTGGCCGCACCCTCGCCGGATGTCGTCGCGTTGACCTTGTCGGTCACTCAAGCCGGGAATCCAACGCCTACCCGCACCGAACTCAACGGGCCACTGGTTTTCCTTCCACCCCAGGACGAATCCACGGCCGGGACACGTGAAGGCGTGCATATCATTTACTGGCCCGGCAGCGACGGTGGTTTGCAGCGTTTCTCGTCGCGCCAGGCACTGGAGGATGGGATATTTGGCATCCAGCCCGAGGATCAACAACTGGCGCTGCAATTCACGACACTGACCCAGGACCCATTCGACTACAGCTTGAGCAGTCAACAGGCCGCCTTTGAAGAACAGGCCGCCCGCGTGCGCCAGACGTGGTCAGCCGATGAACACGCGTCACAGCGCGTCGGTGAACTGGAGCAACGGGTTGAGCACACGCTGCCTGGCTTGCTGGTGCCCGAAAACTCGGCGCGTGAGGCGGCGTTTCTGCTACTTGTCGAACAACATAATGCGCGGCTGCTGGCCGAACGACTGCCGTCATGGCTGATCACTCAACCCGTTGAAAAACGCGAGGCATTCAAGGCTCTGCTACGCGCCTATATACCGGCGCTGAACAATGCCCAGACGCTGCTGGAGCGCTCCCTGCCACCGCGTGACGCGTTCGTCAGGCACAAGCTCGATGCGCGTATACGCAAGGATTTTTCCATCCGCAAAGGCTTTACTCTTCAACTGGAACTGCCTGACTCGGTGGAGCAAAAACGCGACATCATTGCCGGCGCCGCACCGGGTACTCCGGTCAAAATCATTGATGTACCCAGTGCCAGGCGCAGCCAGATGACGTTGGACGACCTGGCGCTACGCAACATCGACGCCGAACTGAGCCAGCGCCTGGGGTTCGTGACTGTCCAGGTGACGGCCGACGATGTCGAGGAGCGTGACACCCTCAAGGCTGGCATCACAAAAAGCTACCTGAAGAATCTAGTTACCGGCCTTGACCTGGCTAAACAGTACGAAGTCCGCATCCTCGACGCGTTCAAGGGCGCCCAGGGCGAATCCATCCATCAAAAACTCTACCGCCGCGAATGCCTGGTGGAGCCTTTGCGCCTGATGCTCAAAACGCAGGGCATATTGGCGCACATGCAGAACCACATCAGCGCCGACGAAGTACAGGTGTTGAACACTGCCATCGACGCCGATACCCAGGCCGCCTGGCACGCCAGCGCGAAGCGCATCCGTCTGCTGCCGGCTCATCTGAGTGTTGGTGGTGCGGACACCCGGCAGGAGAGCCAGATTACCCTGTCGGGCATCACATTCATCGAGGAACAAAACTCGGGCAGCACCTTGCTTTACCTTCCGGACGCGCCTGACGAACGCTACCTGCGCCGTTATGCCAATCTTGAGCAGGCGCGCATTGCCCTGTTCGAACTCTGCCGTCTCGACAGCATGGCGCTATACGTGGCGGGTCGCGCAATCAAGGGTGATGTGCGAGCACACCTGGGTCGTATCGACCATGCCACCGGTAAAGGCTACGACGCGATGATACAGGCCGGACTCCCCTGGCCAGTCACCACTTCGTTGGCCGCCCATCAGTTGAATGCTCAGATGGGCCGTTTGCTGGAAGCGCATCGTAATGATGCGCGATCCAATGATGACCTGGCCCACGAAAAATATTCTCTCAAAAGCGGCAAGGTGTTCAACGGCATCAAAATCGCTCTGTCGTTCGTACCCTTTATCGGCACTGCAGTGTCCCTGGCAGACGCCACTACCAGCCTGTATCAAGCGGTAGCTGCATTCAGGCGCGGTGACACCGGGCATGGCATCGAACAATTGGCCTCGGTGTTCGAGTGCCTGGTATACGCGGCGATGGATGCCCTGGCACTGGCTGCCGTACCCGGCTCACGCGGCAGTTCGGCCCGGCGATTGAGCGCCGCACACCAGCTCAAGCATCCGCGACGCCCAAACTTTTGGCGCTCTGTCAAAACACACCAGCGCACAACCGCACGCCAGCGTTTTGCCGGTTACGAACACCCGCATATCTTCAGTATCGACAGCCTGCAACCGGTACATACCGGGCCTTATCGCCATACCCTGCGCCACACCTCTGGCGAGCATTTCATCCTCAGTGAGGGGCGCTATTACAACGTCAAGTTTGACCCAACGGCTCACGAGATGCGTCTGGTCGCCAAGGGCAAGTATTACTCCCCGGTCGTTGCCCTGGACCACGCGTTGCAGTGGGACACTTACTCGGCACTGCATGGCGGCCACCTCACGGGTTATGGCGGCGGCAGCAGGCGCACAGGACGTGGCGCATCGCGGGCGCGGGCCAACGTGCCAGCAACCGTCGCTCGGCAACTGCCTGCAGACGCGCTTGAGGTCAATATGCAGCGCCTCGAACTCGGCCAATCCCTGCAAAACCAGGCCCGTGCCTGTTACGGTCAGGTCAGCGAGACCACCAGCAAGCTAAAGAAATTTGCCAGCGACTATCCGGCCCCGTCAGACGTATCACCACAAAAATTAACGGACAGCAAAATCCTGGATATCGCGCTGACCAAAGACGTCGACGATGCCAAGCACCTGTATGCATCGTTCGAAACGGCTAAACAGCGTCAAGTGCATATTCGCGACCTCGACTATTCCGAGGAACTGAACCGGACAGCCCACATCGTAGCGGACCGCCTGAACCACCTGATCCAGAATGCAAAAGACCGGGCCGGTGTGCTTATCGATCGAATCATCGAGATCAACCACCAACTGAACCGCTCATCTCACACACCAGGGGCTCTTCAAGCACTGACCCAAGAAATCAGACAGTGTCGCCTGGACTTGCTCGATGAGCTGAACCGGATAGAGGCCTCGATGAAAGACATGAGCACGTGGGTCAAACGCATCACCGTCAGGCACACGCGCACGGAGGTCTCCACCTACTTGGATGCCTGGAAAAACAGGTTTACCGACCTGCGCATGGCGAGCACGAGAAGCAGCAATCTCATGCAAGCGCTCAGCCTGCGGCCAGACACCTTGAGCATTGACTGGCTGTTTCTGGAGGCCGCAGTGCATCGAGCCAGAAGCAAGTTCGATCGTGCCGTCACCAGCCACATGACGTTGCCCGATGCCAACATCAGCCGTGTCGAACGCAACCGGGTCCTGCAAAACTGCATCAAGGTCTATGAAGACTTGTCGCTTGACTTGATAACCTGGAACGAAAAATCGCCCAGCCATTTCGACCAAAGCTTTCTGGCGCTGCTGCAGAAGGATCTTGCCCGCCTGATACGAAAAGCCCAGCGCACGATAAAAAAGCCCGCTTCCCAGTCAACATCGAACACCACCCAAACGGTGTTTGAGACTGAAGAGGGTCAGTTATTGATTGGTATCGAGAAGCCGGCCGGCCAGCAGTCGCCGAGGCAATTGATCATCAACGATGCGGATGGGGCGACTGTTGAAGTGTGGGACAAGATTGGCGACAGCAACACCTTTCGCTTGAACACCAACCAAAGCCGAACGGTTGCCGCCCCACCGAAGCTCCCCACCGACGTAAACGCCTTGCTCGCCAACGCCCGTGCACGCTTGGCGGCGGCGGATGCCTTTGAAAATAAGGTGCGAAGCTACAAAACCATGGAACCGATCAATCTTGAACATATGCTGGTGACCGAGGCCAACGATCTGCGTGCCCGCGCCAGCAAAGTGCAGAGCCTGGATGCAAACAACCCGATCATCGAACAACTGAACACTCGAGCCAGTGCGCTTGAAAAGTCCGGTGAAGCGTTGCGTATCACGCGCAGCCTGCAAAGCAGTACGCCTACCGAGGGCTACCTGGATTACCTGATGGGCAAAGGTCGCGTGGTAATTCGCAAGAAAGGCACACGGCAAAAAATGCGCGAAAAGCGTCCCGATGGACAAAACGACTACCTGCAAGAATATGAAATATACGAGGCGAGCAAGCAGGCGAAAACCGACAAACCGATCTGGTACGCCCATTTTCATTACGATGCGCCGAACTCGGCATTCGACAGTTTTCGCAAAGCACATTTAAAGCTGCAACATCAGCAATATCTCGGGATGAAATGGCAAGCCGCCAAAGAGGGTGCTGGCGCTGCCTTTGCCGACACCAGGATCTGGCGCGGCAACATCGACAAGTCGATCGCCGAAACCCACTTCCTGCCATTGGGTTGACGCCGTTACGCTGCGGCCAACATGAACAAAGCTCAATGCATTATCATTGAACGCAAATTGCACTCATGAAGGCCGCCATGCTCGAAATTCGCCACCTCAAGACGCTTCACGCCTTGCGCGAAGCTGACAGCCTGGTCGAGGCCGCCGAACGCCTGCACCTGACCCAGTCCGCCCTGTCCCACCAGTTCAAGGAGCTGGAAGAGCGCCTGGGCATGCAGTTGTTCGCGCGCAAGACCAAGCCTGTGCGCTTCACCAGTGCCGGCCTGCGCCTGCTGCAATTGGCCGACGCCACCCTGCCCTTGCTGCGCGGCGCCGAGCGCGATATTGCGCGGCTGGCCGGCGGCACCGCCGGGCGCTTGCACATGGCGATCGAATGCCACAGTTGTTTCCAGTGGCTGATGCCGACCATCGACCAGTTCCGCGATGCCTGGCCGGAAGTCGAGCTGGACCTGGCCTCGGGCTTTGCCTTCGCGCCGCTGCCGGCCCTGGCCCGTGGCGACCTGGACCTGGTGGTGACCTCCGACCCGCTGGAACTGCCGGGCATCACCTACGTGCCGCTGTTCACTTACGAAGCCATGCTGGCGGTGGCCAACCAGCACGCGTTGGCGAACAAGTCCTACATCGTGCCGGAAGACCTGCTGACAGAAACCCTGATCACCTACCCGGTGGAACGTGACCGCCTGGACATCTTCACACGCTTCCTGGAACCGGCCGACGTTGAACCGGCCCAGGTACGGACTTCGGAGCTGACGGTGATGATGATGCAACTGGTGGCCAGCGGCCGTGGGGTGTGCGGCATGCCCCACTGGGCGCTGCATGAATACAGCTCGCGCGGGTATGTGAAGGCCAAGCGTTTGGGTGAGAAGGGTTTGTTCGCCACCTTGTATGCGGGCATTCGTGCCGACATGCTCGATGCGCCTTACATGCGCGACTTTTTGCTGACGGCCAAGGACACCTCGTTTTCCACCTTGGATGGCGTCAGCGCGGTGCGTTGAGCGGGCTTCAAGTGTGTGGCCTTGTGTGAGTAATGCTGGTCAGTTAAACGCAGCCCCCCCTGTGGGCTTGCTCGCGAATGCGGTGGGTCAGTCAACGTATCCAGTGACTGGTATCGCGCTTTCGCGAGCAAGCCCGCACACATTTTGATCTTCGTTGCTTTGAGTATTGCGTTCGCTTAACTGACCGGGATCAGGGCTTGCCAGCGATGCAGGCAAGCCAGCTCCCACAGTGAATTTCAGTCAACGTGCAATTCACGCCACATGTGGATCTTGTCGAAGTATTCGACGCCTACCCGCACCGCCAGTGGCTCCAGGCCGTACTGAATGAAACCGCAGCGCTGGTAGAGCGCAAAGGCGGCGTCATTGCCGGCGGTGACCGTCAGTTGGATCAGCTTCAGGCGCGGGTGGCGGCGGGCCTCTTCCAGTGCCGCTTGCACCAGTTGCCGCCCCAGCCCCTGCTGTTGATAAGCCTCGGTCACGTACATGCCGAACAAGGTCACTTTGTGCCGGGCCTTTTCCCGTGGCTCGAACGCAAGGCCGACAATACCCGCCAACTGATCGCCGTCGAAGGCGCCAAACAGACGGTCCAGCGGGCTGTCGAGGCGTTTTTCCCACCAGTTCAGGGGCATCAGAGCACGCTCGGCCACGCTGGAGGTGAACGCCTGGGGATAAGCGCCATACGCCTGTAGCATCAACGCCCGGTAAGCAGGCGCGTCTTTAGCCTCCAGCGCGCGAATGATCATGCGTCGATCAGCAACGCGCGGTAGAGCGGCAGGATCGTATCGCGGGTCAACGGCGCCAATTGCAGGCCGCCATCGCCCGAGGGGTCGATCCAGCGGATTTCTTCAATTTCCGCCGCTGGCATCACCGCAACGTCGATCTGCACCTGGAACAGCTCGGCCTGCACGGTGAAGCCCGGTTCGTTGGCGGCAGGCGCCGAGAATTGGCCCAGGTACGTGGCGTCCTCTACCTTGATGTGCAGGTTCAACTCTTCATAAAGCTCACGGGCCAGCGCCTGGACGGGTTGTTCGCCCGCGTCGATCTTGCCGCCAGGTTGCATGAACGCCTGGGTGCCGCGCTTGCGCACCAGCAGGGTCTGGCCGGCTTGATCAATGAGGATGGCGGCGGCGATGCGGATGGTTGAATCATTCATGAAAGAATCGAGGTCTCTTCGGGCTGTTTGATAAATACGCTGTACTTGGCGCCTTCCATCGCTTCGAAAGCGATCAATTTGTCCACCAGCGGCAAGTTAAGCACCTTGCCAGCATTGAGCAGCAGCATGCCGTTATCGGCATTGAGGTTACGGGCCAACACCATGCCGGCCTCAAGCTCACGGGTCGTGAGGACTTTGACCGTGGGGTCGCCCAGGGTCACGTCGCTGAGGAAGGTGGCGCAGGCCTGCACAAAATCTTCCACCAACGCCGGGTCATACAGGCGCCCGGCGTACTTGCGGATATACAACAGCGCTTCGTCGCTGTTGAGGTGTCGCTCCAGGATCAAGCCTTTCTGCAATTCGATAAAGTCCACCGCCAGCTTCAGCAGCCGTGAACCGGGCGGGATGGTATCGCCCTTGAGGTGGTCGGGAAACCCCGTGCCGTCCCAACGTTCCTGGTGATGACGAATGATCCGCGCCGCGTCCTTCATCGGCTCCAGGGTCATCAGCAACGACTCGCTCTGCCCCGGATACTCACGGTACAAACCGCGGTCGGTGCTATGCAGTTTGTCCGACGGTGCAACCATCATGCTGTCGGTCCAGCTCAACTTGCCGATGTTGTACAACGCGGCGGCCATGGTCAGGTCACGGGTGCTGGATTCGTCCATGGACTGGGCGGCGCAATACACGCGGATCAACTCGATCAACGCACGGTTGGTCTGTTTGTCCTTGGGCAAGCGCAGGTTGGCCAGCAGCGAGAACACTTCGGTGCCGGTCACGTAGCTGCGCTTGAGCTCGTCGTAGGCCAGGTCGAGCATGTCGGCGGTTTGTTGCAACTCGGCGGTACGCGCCGCCACACGTTTTTCCAGGGTGGCGTTGAGCAGCTTGAGCTGTTCGGTCTGGTCTCGGGCCAGGCGTTCAAGCCGTTGGTGCTCGAGGGTTTGCTGCAACACCAGTTGCAACTCCTCGTCGTTCCAGGGTTTGCTGATGTAGCGGTGGATCTGCCCGTCGTTGATCGCCTTGATGATGGTGGTCAGGTCGGCGTAGCCGGTGAGCAGGATGCGGCTGGTGGCGGGATACAGGCGGTGGACCTCGGCCAGCAGCGTGGCGCCGTCCATGCCGGGCATGCGCGCATCGCTCATCACCAGATCGATAGGCCGGGTCGCCATGATCTCCAGCGCCTGGGCGCCGCTGGTGGCCAATACCACGTCATAGGGCTGGCCGCGCAGCAGGCGGCGCAGGCTGTTAAGGATCGACTCTTCATCGTCGACCAGCAAAACAACGGACTTCGTAGCGAGTTGTTCATCCATGGCGACTCTGCCTTCAAATTAAACGAAGTTAGGCTAAATTGAATCCGCGCAATACAAAGCGCGATTGATTTGACGCCAACTGGCCGTCGATATCAAGGGAACTCAACTATGCTGCACTGCATGCTCGCGCCCCGTTCAGTTGTAGAACCAGGGAAGGAATTGTCATGCCATCAAGCCTTTTGCACGTGCCGAGTGCGCCATGAGGACGGAATCGGGCCGGGCCAACCGGCGCATCCTGATCGTGGATGACACGGCTTCGATCCACCAGGATTTCCGCAAGATCCTTTGTGCCGACGAGTACGGCGAGCCCTCCCTCGACACTCTGGAGTCCGCCCTGTTCGGCACCACGGTGCCGGTGCGCCAGGCGTTTGACCTGGACTCGGCCTATCAGGGCCAGGAAGCCTTGGCGCTGGTCAAGAAAGCCCTGGACGCCCACTCGCCCTACGCCATGGTGTTTATCGACATGCGCATGCCCCCTGGCTGGGACGGCCTGCACACCATCGAACAGTTGTGGGAGGTGGACCCCAACCTGCAAATCGCGCTCTGCACGGCCTATTCCGACTATTCCTTCGAGGCCATCGAAGCGCGCCTGAAGTACAACGACCAACTGCTGATCCTGAAAAAGCCCTTCGACCACCTGGAAATCCGCCAGATGGCCAGCGCCCTGACCTGGAAATGGCAACTGGCCCAGGACGCGGCCCTCAAGGTGATCAGCCTGGAGCGCACCATCGAGGAACGCGTGCAGGAGCTGCTCAAGGTCTCGCACTTATTGCAATACGACGCCCTGACGGAGTTGCCCAACAGCACGTTGCTGGGCGACCGCCTGACCCAGGCGATCGCCTTGGCCCGCAGGCACGACACGCAACTGGCGGTGATGTTTCTGGGGCTCGACCGCTTCAAGCGCATCAACAACGCCCTGGGCTATCCGGCAGGCGACGAGGTGCTGGCACAGGTGAGCCTGAGCCTGGTGGCGGCGGTGCGGGCGTCGGATTCGGTGTTTCGTTATGGCTCTGACGAGTTCGTGGTGCTGCTTAACGATATCCAGCATCCCCAGCAAACCCAGCACATTGCGCAAAAGGTACTCAATGCTGTCAGCGCGACTCGCCATGTCGCGGGGCATGACCTGAGTGTGAGCGCCAGCCTGGGCATCAGTATTTACCCCGATGACAGCGACAATGCCGTGGGTTTGCTCAAGCACGCTGAAACCGCGATGCGCACCAGCAAAGAACGCGGCCCGGGGGATTTCAGCTTTTACACCGAAGACATGAACCTGCGCGCCCAGCACCAGCAAAACCTGGAAAGCGCGATCCGCCAGGCGCTGGACCGCGATGAGTTTGTGCTGCATTACCAGCCCAAGCTGGCGCTGGAGACCGGGCGCATCGTCGGTGCGGAAGCGCTGACACGCTGGTTTCGACCGCAGTCGGGTTGGGTCAGCCCGGCGGAGTTTATTCCGGTCGCCGAAGACAGCGGCCTGATCGTACGCCTGACTCAGTGGGTACTGCGCCAAGCCTGTAGACAGGCCCAAGCCTGGCGCGAGATGGGCCTGGCGCCCCTGCGCATGTCGGTGAACATCTCGGCGATCGACTTTCGCCAACGGGACTTCGTCGACAACCTGGCCGCCATCCTCAAGGACACCGGCCTGCCGCCCACCCAACTGGAACTGGAAATCACCGAAAGCGTGCTGATGCAGAACGTCGACGAAACCGTGGAAACCCTGCAAAAAATCAAGGCCATGGGCATCCGCCTGGCCCTGGACGATTTCGGCACTGGCTACTCCAGCCTCAGCTACCTGCGGCGCTTTCCCATCGACGTGCTGAAGATCGATCAATCCTTCGTGCGCGGCCTGCGCATCAATAGCCAGGACGAACAACTGATCAGCGCTATCATCGGCATGGGCAAGAGCCTGGAACTGAACATCATTGCCGAAGGCGTGGAAACCGTCGACCAACTGAATTTCCTCAAAGCCCAGCAGTGTGAGGAGGGCCAGGGTTTTCTGTTCAGCAAGGCGCTGCCTTCGAAAGATTTCGTGCAGTTGCTGCAAACGGATAGCGCGACACTGATGCCGGATCAATAAAATCATTAGCCCTGGGCCTGCAAGGAGTGCTCGCTTGAGCAATGTCGTAAACCACCGTTCCGGCCTGATGTTCGCGTTATGCCTGGGCACCGCATCGCTGTCAGCCGCGCCGCTGGACGAAGCACTCAAGCCCTTGCCGGCGGTTCCAGTACTGGACCCGGCCAAGGTTGAATTGGGTCGCCAACTGTTCAACGAGCCGCGTTTGTCGGTCAACAACACCTTGTCCTGCGCGAGCTGTCACCAACTGACCAGCGGCGGCGCCGACAACAAGCCATTCTCCATTGGCTTTGACGGCAAACCGGTGCAGATCAACACCCCGTCCGTGTTCAACGCCAGCCTGAACTTCAAACAGTTCTGGAACGGTCGGGTGGACACGCTGGAGGCCCAGGTCGAGCAGGTGGTGATCAGCCGGGTGGAAATGGGCAGCAACTGGAATACCGTGGTGCGCAACCTGTCTGCCCTGCCCGCCTACCAGAACGCGTTCGAACAGGCCTATCCCGATGGCGTCACCGCTTCCAATGTGCAAAATGCCCTGGCCACCTACGAGCGCACGCTGCTGACACCCAACTCGCGGTTTGACCAATACTTGCTGGGCAACACCGATATCCTGACCCGCCAGGAAAAATACGGCTACCAACGCTTCAAGGATTACGGCTGCATCGCCTGTCACCAGGGCGTGAACATTGGCGGCAATATGTTCCAGAAGTTCGGCGTGATGGGCGACTACTTCAAGGCCCGCGGCAACCCGCTGGAATCAGACCTGGGGCGCTACCTGCTGACCCAGGATGAAGAGGACCGCCATGTGTTCAAGGTGCCCAGCCTGCGCAATGTGGCCGTCACGGCGCCGTACTTCCACGACGCCTCGGCCAAGACCCTTGAAGAGGCGGTTGACGTAATGTTCAAGTACCAGTTGGGGCGCAACCCGTCCCAGGAAGACAAGGACCTGATTATCCAGTTTCTCAAGACCCTGACCGGTGAATGGGCGGGCAAGCCGTTATGAGACCCTTGTCACGCCGACGCACCAGTCAGATCCTGCTAGGCCTCATCACCCTGCTCCTGGCCTCCACCCTGGTGTTTTTGTACCTCAAGTCTTCACGCGACCAGACAGCCACTTATACCCAGTCGCGCGACTTGATCCGCCAACTCCAGCAGCTCAATGCCCAGTGGGACAGCGAAGTACTCAAGGCCCGCATCGCGATCACCCACAACTACGACCCACTGGTCACACCGCTGACCGAAATGACCCGCATCGGCGCTGAACTGGAGAGCCGCGACACCTACCACAGCGCTGCCGACCTGCCCGGTTGGCAAGCCAGCCATGCGGCGTACCTGACGGCCATCGAGGAAAAAGCCCGGCTCGTCGACCAGTTCAAATCCCACAACGCAGTGCTGCGTAACTCATTGGCTTTTTTGCCGACGGCCGAAGACGACATCCAGGCCCAATTCAACAGCATGACCGACGAAGGCCGCCTGCAACTGCAAAGCGTGGCCACCGACACTTACGACCTGCTGCTCAGCAGCCTGGAGTTCGCCCAGGTCACCAGCGACGAACGTGCCGCCGATATCCTGGTGGGTCTGGGCAAGCTGGCCATCAACCAACAGAGCCTGCCCAGCGAGTTCCAGGCACCGGTGGAGATTCTCAGCAATCATATTTCGCTGATCCTGCGCGAACAGCCACTGGTCAACAGCCTGCTCGAACGGATTGCCGCCGTACCGGTGGCCGAACACCTCGATGACCTGACCACTCACCTCAATCAGGACCAGCAGGCCACTGACCTCATCGATCATCAGTACCATCGCTACCTGCTGATCTTCTCGACCTTGCTGGTGGTGTTACTGCTTTATCTGGCGGTGCGCCTGTTGCGCAGCTTCGCCGAGATCAACCGCGTCAACCGCGCGTTGCAGGCCGCCAACGAAACCCTGGAGCAACGGGTGGAACGGCGCACGCAACAGCTCAAGGATGCCCAGAGCGAGCTGATGGACAGCGCCCGCCAGGCCGGCATGGCGGAGATCGCCACCAACGTGCTGCACAACGTCGGTAACGTGCTCAACAGTGTGAACATCTCCGCCGACCTGGTCAGCCGCAAGTTGCGCAGCAGCAAGGCCCTCGGCCTGGGCAAGGCCATGCAGCTGATCAACGCTCACCAAGGCGACCTGGGCACCTTCCTTACCGAGAATGAAAAGGGCAAGTTGCTGCCGGGCTATCTGAACCAGTTGGTCGAAGCGATTGCCATCGAACAGCAAGGCATGAGCGATGAGCTGGCGCAGTTGAGCAAAAGCGTGGACCACATCAAGGACATCGTCTCGACCCAGCAATCCTATGCGGGTGCGTCTACCTTGCTGGAGCCGGTCAATATCAGCGCCTTGATGGACGACGCCCTGCGCATGAACGCCGGCGCGCTGAGCCGTCACCATGTCACTGTTGTGAAGGCGTACGCCCCGGTGCCGGAGATCCTGGCGGACAAGCACCGGTTACTGCTGATCATGGTCAACCTGATCAGCAATGCCAAATACGCCATGGACAAACTGTCTGAGCGGCCACGGCAAATCACCCTGGCGGTGGAATCGGTAGGCGATGAGACCCTGAAGATCAGTGTGAAGGACGATGGCGAAGGCATACCGCCCGAGAACATGGCACGCATCTTCACCCACGGTTTTACCACCCGCAAGGAAGGCCACGGCTTCGGCCTGCACAGCTGCGCCCTGGCCGCCGTGGAAATGAACGGCCAGCTCAGCGCCCACAGCGACGGGCCGGGCCTTGGCGCTGTCTTCACCTTGACCATCCCCCTGACCCTTGCCGGAAGCAGCTCATGAACCAACCTCCCAACCGGCGCATCCTGCTGATCGATGACACACCGTCCATCCATGAGGATTTTCGCAAGATCCTGATGCCCGACGAAGCCTCAACCGAAGCGCTGGATGAGATGGAGTCGGCACTGTTTGGCGACGCGGCCAAACCCCAAGCCCAGGCATTCGAACTGCACGGCGCGTATGGCGGCGAGGAAGGCCTGGGCTTGCTGACCAGCGCCATGGCGCAAGAGCGCCCCTATGCGTTGGCCTTCGTTGACATGCGGATGCCCCAGGGTTGGGACGGCGCCAAGACCATTGAAGAACTGTGGAAAGTCGCCCCCGACCTGCAAGTGGTGGTGTGTACCGCCTACTCGGACTATTCCTGGGATGACCTGTTGTTTCGCCTGCACGCCCACGACCGCCTGCTGATCCTGAAAAAGCCGTTCGACAACATTGAAGTCCAGCAAATGGCCAACACCCTGGCCAACAAATGGGACATGGCGCGCCGCGCCTCCCTGCAAACCTCGCAGCTGGAGCGGTTGGTGGAAGAACGCACCCAAGCGCTGCAACTGGAAATTGAAGAGCGCAAGCTCCTGGAAAGCCAACTGGTGCAGTCGGAAAAACTCGCCTCACTGGGGCAACTCGCGGCCGGTGTCGCCCATGAGATCAACAACCCGGTGGGCTTTATTTCCTCCAACCTCAGCACCCTCGACAGCTACTTCAAGCAGCTGCAACAGATGCTCGATGCCTACCAGCGCAGCGAAGCGCACATCGGGGCGCCAGAACATCGCGAACCGCTCACGGCATTGCGCAACGAGCTGGACCTGGATTTTCTCAAGGACGACATTCCGATCCTGATCCGCGAATCCAAGGACGGCATCGGCCGTGTGGTGCAGATCGTCAAGGACCTGAAGAACTTCTCACGGGTGGATAACGACCAGACCTGGCAATTCGCCAACCTGCAGCAAGGCATCGATTCGACGCTGAACATCGTCGCCAGCGAACTCAAGTACAAGGCCGATGTGATCAAGCACTACACGCCGCTGCCGGAAATCGAATGCCTGGCCTCCCAACTCAACCAGGTGGTGATGAACCTGGTGATCAACGCCGCACAAGCCATGGGCCCTGAGCGCGGCACCATTACCATCAGCAACGGAGTGGAAGGCGAAAACGTGTGGCTGGAAGTCGCAGACAACGGCTGTGGGATTGCCCCCGACACCGTGCAGAAGATTTTCGACCCGTTCTTCACCACCAAGCCGGTGGGCGAAGGGACGGGGTTGGGGTTGTCGTTGTCCTACGGGATCGTCAAGAAACACCGTGGCGATATCAGCGTCAGCAGTGAGGTAGGCAAGGGTACGAAGTTTCGGGTAGTACTGCCGATTCGGCAGACGGCGGCGTAGGGCACGCCGCCGAATCATGCTCATGCGTCAGCTTTTTTCGGGCTCGACCCAAACGATGCAAAACGCTTGTTGAACCCGGCAATCCGGCCTTCGGCCTGGGTCTTGCGCTGCTGACCGGTGTAGACCGGGTGCGAGGCGCTGGAGACGTCCAGCGGGATGTAGGGATAGGTGTTGCCGTCGCTGTGCTTATGGGTGCGATCACTGTCGGCGGTGGAACCGATGAGGAAGAACACGTCGGCGGCAGTGTCGTGGAACAGCACGGTGCGGTAGTCGGGGTGGATACCAGCTTTCATGAGGCCTCCGGGGCGTCTGGGTGCGGTTGATTTGTTATACAGTAACACAACATCAAGCACCCAAACGAGAACCTTTTGCAATAAGGTTAGGCTTGTTGCGTCTAGTAAGACGATGCTGAGAGCGGCCCGAAACTATCAATGCTGACAAGGGTAGAACCGAATCAAGCGCCGACAGGTGTCTATCCCAGGCCAGTCTGTCCCACCCGCGTTGCCAAACTGAATATTCCCACAGGTTGTCTATGGTTTCCTGACAGGCGCAGAATGGCGGATCGACCTGAAGAGTCCGACCCCAAGGAAACCGTATGAGCCTGTCCTTGTTAAGCCGCTACGCCTTCTTTGCTGTGTGCGTCATTTTCACCCTCGCCAGCCTCCCCTTTATCGAACATGAATGGCTGTGGCCGATCACGCTGGTCACCGGCGTACTCAGCCTGATCGGCATTGTCGACCTGCTGCAAAGCCCCCATGCGGTGCGCCGCAACTATCCGATCCTGGGCAATATTCGTTACCTTGTAGAAACCATCCGCCCGGAAATCCGCCAGTACCTGCTGGAGTCAGACAGCGACGCCCTGCCCTTCTCCCGCGCCCAGCGCTCGCTGGTGTATTCGCGCGCCAAGAACGAAACGGCAGACAAACCCTTCGGCACCCTGATTGACGTGTACCAGTCAGGCTTCGAATTTATCGGCCACTCCATGCGCCCTGCGCCACTGAGCGACCCCAGCAGCTTTCGCGTGATGGTCGGCGGCCCGCAGTGTGCACAGCCATACTCGGCGTCGGTGTTCAATATCTCGGCCATGAGTTTCGGCTCATTGAGCGCCAACGCGATCCGGGCACTCAACCACGGCGCCAAGCTCGGCAACTTTGCCCATGACACCGGCGAAGGCAGCATCAGCCCCTATCACCGAGAAAACGGCGGCGACCTTACCTGGGAACTGGGCAGCGGTTACTTCGGTTGCCGCACCAGCGACGGCCGTTTCGACCCCGAACGCTTCGCCGTGCAGGCCCAGAACCCGCAAGTGCGCATGATCGAAATCAAGATGAGCCAAGGTGCCAAGCCCGGCCATGGCGGGATCCTTCCCAAGCACAAGGTCACCCAGGAAATCGCCGATACGCGCGGCATCATGATGGGCGAAGACTGCATATCACCGTCACGCCACAGTGCGTTCTCCACGCCCATCGAGCTGATGCAATTCATCGCCCAATTGCGCGAACTGTCCGGCGGCAAACCGGTGGGCTTCAAGTTCTGCCTGGGCCACCCGTGGGAATTCATGGGCATCGCCAAGGCAATGCTCGAAACCGGCATCCTTCCGGATTTTATCGTGGTGGACGGCAAGGAAGGGGGCACCGGCGCCGCCCCCGTGGAGTTCACCGACCATATTGGCGTGCCACTGCGTGAAGGCTTGCTGTTCGTGCACAACACCCTGGTGGGCCTGAACCTGCGCGACAAGATCAAGCTGGGTGCCAGCGGCAAGATTGTCAGTGCGTTCGACATCGCCAGCGTCCTGGCCATCGGCGCCGACTGGGCCAACTCGGCGCGTGGTTTCATGTTCGCCATTGGCTGCATCCAGTCGCAGTCATGCCACACCAACAAATGCCCGACCGGCGTGGCGACGCAAGACCCACTGCGTCAACGTGCTCTGGTGGTGCCGGACAAGGCCCAGCGGGTATTCAACTTCCACCGCAACACGCTGCACGCTTTGGCCGAAATGCTCGCCGCCGCCGGGCTCGATCACCCGTCGCAGTTGTCGGCCAAGCACTTGGTGCGACGCATGTCGGCGACCGAGATCAAACTGTTTTCGCAGTTGCATGTATTCCTGAAGCCTGGGGAGTTGCTCACCGGGGAAGTGAACGGCGAGTTTTATTCGCGGATGTGGCAGATGGCGCGGGCGGACAGTTTTGAGCCGCATGAAATTGCTGCCGCCTAAAGGACACCTAGCATGTTGAAAGTCATCGCCGAAGACTTTATCAAGCCCGAACACCTGGAAACCGTGCGCCCCTGGTACGCCGAACTGGTGGAAAAAACCCGCCAGGAACCGCTGTGCATTGCCTACGACTTGTTTGTCGATCAAAAAGACCCCGGGCACTTCATTTTTATCGAGCAATGGCCCGATCAGGCGGCGCTGGATGCGCACTGCCAGACCGAGCACTTCACCCGGTTGGTGCCCCAGATCAATGAGCATCAAGCCAAGCCATGCCGGGTCTTGTTGATGGACGCTTTCTGACCCACCGCCTGCTGAACCGGACCACCGACGGCATCGTTGAAACAAGGAGATTCACATGCCGTTATTGGACTTCGTCGCTATCGCCGCGCAACTGCCCGACAGTTGGACATCCACACGTCTGGGCCAGGTTGGCCCGGCGCGGATCAAAGTACTGCGCATGGATGAACAGGCGTACGAGCAAGAGACCCACGACTACAACGAAGGGTTGTTGGTGATCAGCGGGTACTTGCACCTGCGCATCGGTGATCAAGCCATCAGGGTGGACGCCGGCCAGATGTACCTCGTGGAAGCCGGCACTGCCCACGGTGTGCTCATAGGCAGCCAGGGCACCCTGGTGATCATTGATCTCTAGAGACATTCAGTAATACCCAGCCTTTGCAATTGCTTACAAATACCGCCAACCTGCGCCCGCCCGACGTGCGGCGACGTCCACGCTCACCTATCGTCAATCAACTACTTGTTCAAGAGCCCGCTGCCATGCTGAACGGACGCGACCCGCGCATCGATTTTTTTCGGGGCCTGGCGTTGATCTTCATTTTCTGGGATCACGTGCCTCACAACCCCCTGGCCAATGTCACCGTGCAGAACCTCGGCTTCAGTGACGCCGCCGAAATCTTCGTGTTCCTGGCCGGCTACGCGGCGGTGCTGGCCTACGGCAGGATCCTGCTGCGCGACGGCTACGTGTTTGCCTGCGTGAAGATCCTGCGCCGGGTATGGACGCTTTACGTGGTGCATATTTTCCTGTTGGCGTTGTTGATGGGCATCGTGATTTTTGCCAACAGCCATATCGAAACCCGCGATCTGGTGCAGGAGATGGGCCTCGAGTATTTCCTCACTCACACCCAGCAGGCCCTGCTCGATGAGCTGTTGCTGCGCTTCAAACCCAACCTGACCGACCCATTGCCGCTGTATATCGTGCTGATGATGAGCCTGCCCATTACCCTGCCGCTGCTGGTGCGAGCGCCCACGCTGATGGTGGCGATATCGTTAGCGGTGTATCTGCTGGCGCCTTGGCAAGGCTGGAACCTGCCGGCCAGCAACGGCGGCGTGTGGTACTTCAACCCTGTCACCTGGCAATGCCTGTTTATCCTCGGCGGTGCGTCGGCCTTGCGTTCGCCAGGCCCGGTCGATGCACGCCCGCTGCTGCGCCAACCGCTATTGGTGGCCGCTGCGGTCTACGTGTTGGTGACCTGCGTGATCACCTTGTCGTGGCGCTGGCCCGAGGTGCACGACGCCTGGATGCCGAGGGCGATTGGCGAATGGCTGTACCCCATCAGCAAGACTGACCTGTCCCCCGTGCGCCTGCTGCACTTCCTGGCCTTGGCCTACGTCACCGTCAAACTCCTTCCCGATGTCGGCTGGACGCAACAGTGGCTGGCCCGACAACTAGCGCGGATGGGGCGTTATTCCCTGGAAGTGTTTTGCCTGGGGGTGGTGTTGGCACCGTTGGCCGATATGCTCAATGCCATGGCCGGCGACTCCCTGGCGATCAAACTGACCACGGCCCTGGCAGGGGCGGCGCTGATGGCGGCACTCGCGGGGTGGCTGGACGTCAACAAGCAACTGAACCAACGCGCCGCCGCCCGCGCCGCATCGCTACATAGTTAGCCACGGCGCCCATCAGCAGGATGGTTCCATTGCCCTTCCACCTCACCGTGAAAGGAAATGGCGCCATGCCCACCCAGTTACTGCTCAACGGTTTATCCGGGACCTTGCAAGACAGCGAGTCCTGGAACCGGCAACAAGCCCTGGCAATGATCCGCGACACCGTCGCCCAAACCCTGGCCAGCCTCACGCCCACCCAACAACGTGAGTATGTGAAGCTGCAGCGCGAGGCACATCGCGCACTCATGGCGGTGGAAGCCGCCAACAACACCCTGATCAGCACCTTCAAGGCGCAGGGCCTGGCACGCCTGAGGGCGAAGGTCGGCGGCCAGGATCCAGAAAAAATCTACCTGCACACACGCTATCTGGAACCGGTCTCGCCGCCCCTCCCGTGGGAGCCCCGTGCCAGCACGGTCAACGGCCTGAACCCCAAGCGCTTTCGCAGGGCGTATGACGAATGGAAATACCGGCCGCACCTGTCGACGATGTCATTGTGGGAAGCCGCGTGCCTGAACTTCAGTTTCGCCACCCAGACGCGCCAGGCTTCCGGCCACACATTCGTCGACGCTTCCTACCTGTCCGGCAGCCACGACAAGTCGCTGACGGTGGAGTCGTTTATCGCTATCACCCGCGAGCTGGACCTGGGCGGCGCGCTGCAAGCAACCCTCAATGCGCAGTTGCGCCCGGGCGGCAACCTGCATGCCCTGTTGCGCACCAGTGCACGCGCCTGCCTGCGCTTCGAGGCCCTAGAGGCCTATCGCAATCGCCGCAGCTCTGGCCTGACCCTTGGGCTTTACAACACGTTGATCGAGGCCATCGACAAGGATGAAACGGTCCAGCACATTGAGCAATTGGCGCTGAGCAAACCGTCAGGTGCGTTTCCGCAGGTCACCCTCACGCCGCCCGCCAGCGCTGTTCCATTACCGCTGCTGCTGATTCCGGTCGCCAGCCTTGGAGTGGTCTCCTACTTCCCTTTCCGCCCCGGTGGCGCGCTGCGTTTCCATCCCGATGCACGCAGCGCCCATGCCCAATTTCTGGCGCAACTCAAAGAAAGCCATCGCAAACACGACCTGGGCTGGTTTTCTCGCCAGTTGCCGATCGCCGAACTCAACGAGTTCAAACGCCTGCTGTACGCGCAAGAGCGCCCCGAGGGATTGTCTGCCGCTGCCGCTTTTCTGTACGACAGCCTGCACTACCTGTTCCCCGAGCGCACGCTGGCTGACCTGCGCTTCACACCCGTGCCCAAGAGCCCGCGTCCCGTTTCAGTGGTCGACACCTTGACCGCCTCGATGGTGCAACAATTGCAGTCCAACCTGGCCACATTGGCCAATACCCGTACGGACCGCGACGTGCAAGCCGTCATCGATGGCGCCGCCGCGATTGCCGCCGAAGTCCTGGAATTGTTGCTGACGCCTGTACCGGGCGGCGTCACCGGCTTGAACCGGGTCATGCAAGTGGCGGTATTCGGCAGCCTGGCCCACAGCGTCACGCAGGGCGTCAACGAAGCGCTCAAGGGCGAGGCCAGTACCTTTGCCGCCGCGATAGGTGACGTCGCCGACCTGGCAATCAGCGGCCTGCTGATCTCTACCGCCGGCCGAGTACATCGTCGCCGCATGAACCAGTTGCTCCAGCAACTGGGCAACCCGCGCAAAGTCACGCGCAACGATGGCAGCCCTGCGCTGTGGAAACCCGACATCAGCCCTTACGCGATCCTCGACCAGCATCTGCTCAACGGCCAGATAGCCAATGCCCAGGGGATCTATTCGCTCAGGGGCAAACAGTACGTGTGGCTTCAAGCGGCCGAGCAAAAACACGTGGTGGAGGTGGGCTACGACAACCGCCTGATGCGCTTTGTGCTCAAGAACGACCACCAGGGCGGCTTTGCCCCACCGATTGTGTTCGCCCCGCACCTGGACGCGTGGACGCTGGACCTGCAAAACGCACACACCCTGTCCAACGTGCAATTGGCCGAACGCATGCTGCCCAATGGCGCTGCCGCCGTGCCCATTGAGTCCATGGAAAACCTGCTGCGCAGCACGGCCACCAGCCGCAGTACCCTGGATGGTATCTGGGCAGGCCAGCCGACGCCGGTCAACCTTACCGAAGGGGTGCGTCGACTGCAGGCCGACCGTGTGATCGAACAACTCATCCACACCTTTCATCGACGCGGGCACATGCCGCCCCACGCCGACGGTGCCGTGCTGTGCCTGCTGACTCAATTACCGGAGTGGCCGGCGGGCGCGGCAATCAATGTGTATGACGGCCAAGGCAATCTGAGCGAAACCTACAGCGCCAGTGAGCAGACAACCACGGCCATCAATATCAAGCGGCGCGACGATGGCCGCTACGCGGGGCTTGATGATCCTGCTGACAGCGAAACGACGAGGCAGGCACTGTTTGAGCTGATCCTGCGCCAGCAACCCGCCGGTTCCGTATTGGGCAAGGCCGGCAGCCCGCTGCTCAACAATACCCAGCGTATCGCCCGCTTGCGCCTGCAAATCAGCGCCCTGGCCCAGGCCCGACGTGCCGACCTGTTCAACGCCATGACTCGTTTCGCCGGTTACGCCCGCCACGAAATGCCTGCGGACCATCCGGCCCGTTCGCTTGTACCCACCAGGGTGGCTCAACCGCTGGTAGCGATCACGCCATTGCTGCGAAAACTGCACGAACGCTATCCCCCGCTCACGCCAGCCAACCTGGCACAATTGCTTGAGCAACACCCACTGACCTCAGAGCAGCAAGCACGCTTTTTACAGGACGCCACCCTGCCACCCACAGTCCATCAAGGGCTGGAACAACACCGCATCGCGTTGCGTCTCGATGCCGCCATCGACGGCCTGTACCATCCGCGCCCGTTCAATCCAGACAACGACCAGTGGGCCCGGGAGTTTGCATCCAGCCTGCTACGCACGCGGCTCAACCGCGCTTTCGTGGTGACCGAGGTCGTCGATGGCGTCATCACCCGGCCCTATGTCTCGACGGGGCCCGATGACACCACGGTTGAACTGCGCCATTACGGCGAAGGCCGCTACGAGGCGTATGACATGCGCAACGGCGGCACCATTCCTGTATCGCCCACCACCGACAGTTTTTACCTGGCCATTGCCTCGGTGCTGCAACCTCACGAACGCACCCAATTGGGCATGACCGCCGACACCGACGCCAAGGGCCTGCGCAAAACCCTGGGCGACCTGATGAGCGAACGGCGCGGCCCCGAAGGTGTCAGCCTGCTCAACGGTTCTCTGGGGCAGTACGAACAGAATGTGCTGCTGCCGGCGCACGTGCAGGCGAATGCCGAGGGCATCTATCAATGGCGAGACCAGCAGTTGATTGCCCTCTACGGCTCGCTGTATCCGATCACATTCGATCAACAAGTGCTCAAGTGGCGGCTCAAGCATCCGCAGAAAGTCGGCGTCGATACACCACGGCTCGAACACAATTGCCACGGCGCCTGGCGCTTGGCCAGCGAAGACCCGCTTAGCTGGGATGACCATGCATTGCTCTATCGCCTGGGCCCGCAAGAGCTCCACATCGACCGGCCAACCTCGGCACGCATCCTCGCCATCACCGATACCCCGGCTCGGGCCCTGCGTGAAGTGCACAGCGCCGGCCTGCCGCCACCGCCGCTGCTTGCCGATACCCGTAAGCGGGTGGCTATCGAGCGGCAAATCCTGCACTTCATCGAGGCCATGCGCACGGCGTCAGCCCGCCACAACGCCCGCCCGACCCTGCAATTGATGTTGCTGAGCCTGCTGCCGGGCTGGCCTGAGACCCATGTGTTGCAAGTGGTGGGCAGACAACGCCAAGTACTGGCGCAATACCCGGCCAGGGTCAAAAACCCCATAGAGAAGATCTTGATTTCAGAAGCCGACGCCCGAGGGCCGACGCCGCTGCACGATGCGGCACTCAATGACACCCTGGTCCAGGCGCTGCTGGGGGAACTGCCAGGCACCGTGCAAGAACGCCAGTTCAAGTTGGCAAAGAAAATCGCCGAGTACGCCTACCAGGAACGGGCCCAGTTGTTCGAGCAGTTTTACACGCAAAGCGAACAGCCCGGCACACTTCTGGAGACGCGCCTGAAAGCTCAACATCCCCATCTGCCCGTCAGTGCCGTCAGGGCCATCCTCGGCCAGGCCACACTCAAAGAACAGCGCCAGCTCCAGGACAAGGATCAGGTCGGCCTGCGCCTGGCCGAACAAGCCCGGCTGACCGCCAACGACCTGCGCCTCAACCGTGCGTATGAAGGCCTGTACCTGACCACCCTGATGAACCCCGACAGCGACTCCATCATCCTGCACTTGCTCAAAACCCTTCCGGGCTGGCCTGCACAATTGCGCCTGGATGTTCACTCTGAACGCGACCCGGGGCGCCTGCTCGAGAGCGGCGGTAATCTGAACGGCACCGATCGCCGCTCACTTATCCGGGAGGGTGGGCGTTACCGTGCGCTCGACGCACAAGGCCGTTCACTCAACGATCCGGCAGACAGTACCTGTGACCTGTTGAGCGCGATTATCCTGCTGCTGTCGACACGCGAATGCGAGGCCTTGGGCGTGGCTGACCGGCTGGACCTAACGGCGCTGCAGGCGCGTATCGTCGACCTGGCGCTCAACCAGCGGGTGTCGATCAAACGGTTGCTCGACCTGCCCCATATTCCGCCATGGCTGCAGCCGCCCATGCAGGTAAACAGCTCGTTCGTGGTGTACCCGCTTTCGCTGCAAAACCTGTGGCCCGCCCGCCCCCTTCGGTCGCCAGACCTGATCAGCAAAGTCCAGGCGCTCTACCCCAGCCTCAATGCGATGCACGCCGGTGATCTGATCGACTCACTGGGCCTGTCACAACCCGCCCTGCTGCTGGAACTGGAACGGCGCAGAGTCGAATACGCCAGCCTGGATTACGGTTTGACCCGGTGGGCAGAAACCCCGCAGCCCATTGACGACTCTGCCACCGACCCCTTGGGGCTGAACATGGGCCGGCGGCGCCACCTGGCCCAGCACATTCGTCGGGCCTGGCGCCGGGAAACCTGGCGCGGCCATATCCACGGCCAGTTCGATACCCACTGTATGATCCTGCGTCTGGATGACAACAACCTGCCCGACGCCGACTTCATCCTGGGAACACGGGGCTTTGAACACATTGAATACCTGAACATCTCGGGCAATGCTTTCCCGCCCACCGGCAACGCCTTTCTGAGTCGCTTTTCCAATCTGCGTACGCTGAATATCGATTGCCTGCTCAACGAGCTGCCCGTCGAAATCACCCAGATGCGCCAGCTGCAAATTCTGAACCTGGGTGGCAACAACATCACCTTGACCGAGGAGGCTCGCCAACGCTTGGGGCAAATGACGGCGTTGCAGGAGTTGAACCTGAACGACAACCCGTTGCGCCTGGCTCCGGACGTCAGCGCCATGGAGCGTTTACGAATCCTCAACCTGCGTAACACCCAGCTCGATCAATGGCCCGCCGGGGCTGAAAGCAGGCCTCTCCTGACCCAACTGCTGCTCCAGGAGAATCAACTGACGACGTTGCCGCCGACGCTGTTCCAATCCGATCGAAGGGTCCGCTCCAGCCGCAATATCAATTTGCATGACAACCCGCTGAATGCCGAGTCCCTGGCATTGATAGGTGAATACCGCCTGCGCACCGGGAACACCGCCGGTGGGCCACTACCCGGAATTGTCCATCAACTGCTCCCGGCAGATTGTTCCGATTGGTTGAGCGGCATACCGCAGGCTGAACACGCACAACGCCGCACCCTCTGGGACCAACTGCTGCAGATCGAAGAGCCCAGGCCCGATGACGCCTTTCGGGTGTTCCGGGATTTGACCAGCGCTTATGCCTATCGCAATACGCATTTGCGCCCAGCATTGACCAAACGCGTCTGGAAACTGATGGAGGCCATGGGCGACTCCACTGAATTGCGCAATGAAATCTTCCTCAACACCTACCTGGCAGGCACCTGCGGCGACGGTGCGCTGTTGACCTTCATTGATATGGAAATCGCGCACCGGCGTCACCAGGCCAAGGTGCAACCCGCCACTCTGCAAGCCAGCCGCGAACTGATGGAACTGAGCATCAGCGTATTCTTCCTGCGTGAACTGGACCAATTCGCCGAGGAACATATTCTGGCGCTGCGTGCCGCTGACAAAAACCCGGACGACGTTGAAATCAAGCTTTACTTGCGCATAGCGCTGGCTCAGGAGTTCAGCCTGCCGGTAGGTCGCGAGGAAATGCTGTACTCGGTCGACAGCTGGGTCAGCGCCGCAGACGTCACCCGCGCTCGCCAGCGGCTGCAAGCGCTCAAGAACACCGACGCCGCGTACGAAGCGCTGATGACCGAACCCTTCTGGATCGAGTTCATGACGCGCCACCTGCCAGAGCCATTCACGGCCATTCGGGACACCACGCGCCACAAAATCGAAAGGCTTAATCGGGAGGAATTGGACAGACGCTCGGACGCCTACCTGGACCGGCGCCAGGCAATCATCGACGATGAAAAGGAGGAGTTGGCCTCGCTGCTGCGACAACTGACGCAAGCCATACGGGCGTCAATCACCCGGCCCTGAAAGAAAACGGCCCGCCTGCTGCGGCAGGCCGTTGCAACAGGTTAAACCGAGCGCGTTGCAGTGCTATGGGTAGCCGTTGGCTGCAATTTGAACACATGGTAAAGCACAGTCAGCAATACCAGGAACGCAGGCCCCACATACAAGGCCACGCGGGTGTCCGGGAAGTACGCCATCAGGCCCACCACCAGTACCAGGAACGCCAGCGCCAGGTAGGAGCTGACCGGGTACAGCCACATGCGGTACTTGAGGCCTGCCTGCTCGGCAGGGCTCAAACCTTTGCGGAACTTGAGCTGAGCCAGCAGGATCATCAGCCAGGTCCAGATCGCGCCGAAGGTGGCGATGGAGGTCACCCAGACGAACACCTGGTCCGGTACCAGATAGTTGAGCAATACGCCGAGCAGCAAGGCAAAGATTGACAACAGCAGCGCCTTGCGCGGCACGCCATTGCTGGAGGTCTGGCCAAAGGTAGCTGGCGCCTGGCCGTTCTGCGCCAGGCTATAGAGCATGCGCCCTGTGCTGAAGATACCGCCGTTGCAGGAGGACAGCGCGGCGGTGATCACTACGAAGTTGATGATGCCGGCAGCAGTCTTGATGCCAAGGCGCTCGAAGGTCATCACGAACGGACTGCCCTGGGTGCCGATTTCATTCCACGGGTAGATCGACAGGATCACGAACAACGCGCCGACGTAGAACAACAGGATGCGCCAGAACACCGAGCCAATGGCGCTGGGGATGGTCTTCTGCGGGTTGCGCGCCTCACCGGCGGTGAGGCCGATCATCTCGACGCCCAGGTAGGCGAACATCACCATCTGCAATGACATCAGCACGCCCTGCACGCCATTGGGCATGAAGCCGCCATGGGCCCACAGGTTGGAAATGCCCAGTGCAACGCCGTCATTGCCGAAGCCGAAGGCAATGATGCCGACGCCGCCGATTACCATCGCAATGATGGTGACGATCTTGATCAGTGCAAACCAGAATTCGAACTCACCGAAAGCCTTTACCGCGATCAGGTTGATGGTGCCCATGCTGATCAGTGCCGCCAGGGCCCAGATCCAACGCGGCGTGTCGGGGAACCAGACGCCCATGTACACCGCTACGGCGGTGATTTCCGCGACGCAGGTCACCAGCCACAGGAACCAGTAGTTCCAGCCGGTGAGAAAACCCGCCAACGGCCCGAGGTAATCCTGGGCATAGCGGCTGAACGAACCGGCCACGGGGTTGTGTACCGCCATTTCACCGAGGGCGCGCATGATCACCAGAATGGCCAGGCCACCGATGATGTACGAGAGCATGATCGCCGGGCCGGCCATTTCAATCGCCTTGGCCGAACCCAGGAACAGGCCCACACCGATGCAGGCGCCAAGCGCCATCAGGCGAATATGCCGTTCACCGAGTTCGCGTTTGAGCGGTCCGCCTTGAGCGGTCTCGCCAGGGGGCAGTGGTTTGCCGACAGGCATAGGGATACAACCTCATTTTGTTATTGGATTAAGCCACCGAGCCTGTGGTGCAGCAGCGTGTAGGCCGATACACCGGCTTGACCGGGTCTGCCTCGTGGGCAAACCCGCCTGGCGGGCGTAGGCGGCCAGGTCAGCGGGGCGTCAGTATAAAAAGCAAGCGGTAGGATATTTCACTCTATAAACACACAAATTTGGCGATATGCCCCGTAAAAAAGTCCTTGGACGGGGGAAGTACCAGGCCTCTAGACCGGCCTTCCCAGGGTAAAACGGCGCAGAGTATTGCATAACCTGTTACGGGTTAGGCTCGCTCATCCACCGCAGGCATGAGCGAACTGACCCCTACAATCAATCAACACTAAAGAACAAGCGCCTGGCCAACAGCCTCGAAATGCTCGTCCGTTCGATCTCCAGGGTCTGCTGTACACGGCCGGTCTGGCCGGTGCGAATCCGCGCGAACGCCTGGGCTTCGGCCTGGGCCTGGGCCTGGCGCCCGAGGCGTTCCTGTTCAGGGCTCTTGAGGTGGGCAGCGGTGTAGTGGTCGTCCGGCCCCTCGCGGTTTTCATAGTGAAAATGCGCGTAACACAGAGGTTGCTCACTGTGTGCATCCAATACCGCGTACACCTGCATAAAGTCCCGAGGCTTATCCTTGACGGGCACACGCCCGCCCTCGCGGATGATGCGAATTTCATTGAGCCCATGCAGGAAGTCCACATCTTCGGCGCGACTCAACTTCAACTTGCTTGCTCGCACGCGGGCTTCCACCCCAGCGGCTTCCAGACGTGTCGCAGCGGCACGCAGGTCGCTGGCGCGTACCCTGGCATTGTTCAACTGGGTCGCCGCCAGCCGTGACAAGTTCAGGCTGCGCAGCTTTTTATCGATATCTGCGGCAACCATCCGTCGGCTGTTGGCTTGTGCCGCCAGCAAAGCTTGCAGAGAGGAAGGCTCACATTGGCTGGATAACGCCTGCACCTTGAGGATGGCGATATCTACATCCGCCAACAAACGCTGGCCCTTGTTCAGCAGCGCGCCCAATTGTGGGTTGGCCGTGCGCCGGGCCGCAGGCTCAACCGGCTCCCATATGCCGTCTTCAGCCTCGGTGAAGGTGGCAAGCACACTGCCTTTGTCATCCACCAGCTCTGCCGTACCCGCTGGCGTCTTGATGCGTGCCACATAAACATCCCGGTTACGGGTGCGGATGATCTTTTTGACCCGCGCCCCTGCTGCGCTGGGCGGCCTCGGTTGCCTGGATTGTCTGCCGCCAGGCAACGGTGCCAGCAGATCAGCCAGTTGCCCATCGACTTGCTGGTGCAGGTCGGCCAACAGCGCCTGCAGCTTTTCCAGGTTGGGCAAGTCGAACGTATCCGGTGCCACGGCTCGCCAGAACTGAATATGGTCGTCGGTCACCGCGTAGACATGACTGAGGCTTTTAAGCAGTTCGATACGCTCCTCAACCGTGGTGGTCAGGTTCTCCAATTCGGCCAGGGAGCGGCTGGCCCAACGAGCACGATTGATCACCTGGTTCAAGCTGTCGAAAAACTCCACTTCCAGGGGCGGCCCTTCAATGTCGATGGTGATGCCCCACAGCGTGGTGACCTGCAACGCCTGCAAATCCAGAATGGAGGGGCGCGAAGGCAGCTGTGCGTCCAGCGCCCGGGCTTTGTCACGGCCCAGGCGCGGAACGCTGTTCAACTGCTCCATATAGGCGCTTTCCAACTTGCGATTGCTGATAGCTGCGTCCTCGGCCGCCACCTGTTCGCGCATGTTTTTTTCCAGGTTGGCATGGGCCTGACGGTTAAGGTCGGAGCCGGCTTCGTCATCGGTTTCGTCTTGCAGCAGATCCAACAAAGGTTTGATCCGCCGATTGATCTGGATCATGCGCTCACGGGTGTCAGCGTCCATCAATCGCAAGGTGAGAATCAGCGACTCGAGTATTTCACACAGATTTTCCTCGTAACGGGGACGGGGCTTGATTGCCCGCAGACGCATGAGCAGTTGCAGTTCCTTCTCGGAAAACTCGACCTTGTTGCGCAGTTCCTGCTGGTAACGCTGCTCAAGCCTGGCAAGCTGTTGGGCGTCGATTTTATCTTTGGACTCAACCACCAGCTTGCGCGCCACCTGCATGGCGGCAGCCGCTTTGGCACGCGAACGTCCAGCCTCACGGTACTGTTCTTCAAGGCGTGGCAGTGAAAGCTCCAGCGCCTGCAACTGAGCCTCCATCGCCGCATCGGCATTGCCGCCGACCAAGCGCAAGCGCCCATCGAAATCCCAATGCCCGTCCCCCAACGGCTTGAGCCACGGCCCTTTCTGGGCACCATCGGCGCTGATCACCCGCCACGCGCCCGACTCGTCCACCACCCGATAAAGATGCCCACGCACCAAGGCTCGCCATTGCGGCGGCGAATAAGCGGTGTCACGCAACAAGCCACGGCGCGGGCCGCTTGACTCGGCGTGGTCCCAGCCGCCTGAGAACGTGCCCAGACTCAAGTCACGGGCCCGTGCATGTTGCGCGGCGGTCAGGGTATCGCGGGCGTTACTCCAACGGGTCGGTGAGCTGAACGTCGCGGGCGGTGCGCCACGTGTGGGCACCCTGGTGGTGGCAGTGGCTCGGGCCAGGGGGGCGAACACCGGATGCTCCAGCTGCAGTGGCGGTAAAGGATCATGGGGCGTGGCTTGATGGGCAAGGACAACCATCAGATTGCTTAACACGTCCATGACCGCTTTGTTCCTGATCTGTTCATCCTGGCTGGCCAAGTCCTGAATGTCTTGCTGCAGGCTGTCGATCAGTTGCACCAGCCACCCCCCCAGTTGCAAGGGCCCGCTGGCAAACGGCAGGACGCTGCCGAACAGCAGCCACCCCACCTCTTTGAGCCTGGCCCAGCGCTGCTCGGCATTCGATACCGATTGCCGGTCAGCCAGAGCCACCAGGGCCTGGGCCGTGCCCTCAAAGACCAGGCTGCAAGCGTCCTCGTCGTTCAATTGTTTGCTGAGCTGGACCGGGGCAGGTTTCTCGTACAGCGTAAATTCATCACCGGGTAAAAAGCGGCGGATATGCGGTTCAAGGAAGCCGCCGTTGGCATACACCGCCTGGCGTGCCGGGGCGAGCCACGTCAGCACCTCATCCTGCAGCGGGCCGTTAGCCTTGATGGCGTCAAACAAAGCCTTGATCGACTCGAACCCTTGCAACATCGGCTTGAGCAAGGGCCGGTACAGCAGATGAACGCCAGCGCTCCCGGTAGCCGGCCCAATGATGAAGTGATTAGTGACCACATCCTGCGCAGCTTCAGGCGAAGCCTTGAATGCCAGCGGCCACAACGTCATCGCCTGGCCTTGCACCTTGCGCTCGGCAAGGCTGGCTTGCAACGCGGCCTGTAGGCGGTCGACACCTTCCTGAGTCAGGCCGTGCTCACCTTTGAGTTTCAGTTCCAGCGCCAGCATCGGCAGTTGCACCCGTAACTGGCGTGTGAACAACCCTGAGCGACGACTGCGCTCCAACGGGTCATCCAGCAGCTTTTTCTTCAATAGGTCCGGGTAGGCCTGGCCCACATCGGCTTTTTCCACACAACCTTGAAGCAGGCCATAGGTCAACCACTTGGGGGCTTGGGCACCCTTGAGGGTGATCTCGGTGACGGTGTGGGGGAAGCCGGCCAGGTTTTCCAGGGCCAACTCGGTCAGGCTCACTGTGACCGTGTCGACTTCACCGGCGACAAAGCCCCCGGAAACCGGAATCGCCGCGGCAATCACGCGGTTGAAGGTCAACTGAACGTCGGCGGGCCGCATTGTTTTGGCGGCGGGTTCGGCTTGCAGGCAGGTGCGCAAGGCCCGGTCGGCAAACACCTGGATTGAATCAATCCCGTCCAGAAAATGTTGCCCGCCACTGTGCTCACGGGCCAGCACCAGCGCCTGGACCAGACGTGCGTAGGTGATGCTGTCGTCACGGTTTGCATGGACCAGCCACAACGGCAGGGCCTCACGCAGCTTGCGCTGGCCTGCACTCAGATGCGCAACAAACCAGCGGTGGGGGTTGGTGATGTACGCAAGCAACGCTTGGTGCTGGCCCGGCGCGAGGGGCAGGTTGCGGTCGATGCGATCGATTTCCCGCAGCTGCAGCGCCAGGTAACTGGCGGCCAACGCATCGAAGGGATCGCTTTCCACGTCCTGGGCAAACCACTGCTCAGTGTCGGCGTCTTCGGGCACATAGGCCGGTAACAACGCCGCCACATCGTCGATGCTGCCCAATGGATGAACACCGCTGGCCGGGCTGAACAGCAATGTCTGTTGCCCGTGGCTGAGGATCAGCAACGGCAACATCAACGGCGTCGCGCCGGCCAGGAACACCGCCTGTACACGCAACGCCTCACCGTGGGCGCTCCACTCGCGGTCGGGCCGCGTCGGGTGCAGCAGGGTCTTGGGGAACAGCCGGGCAAACCCCTCGTCATTGAAACCAGGTGGTTTGCCGGCATCGTACAGCAACGTCAGCAGATCATCCGACAGGTAGCCCCAACGCGTCATCTCCACCGGCAACGCCTCACGCCACCAGGCTTGCAAGCGCTGTGCATACGCCCCCAACAACCCCGCGCCGCAGCGATTGAGCAGCGGCTCCAGCTCGCTGAGGGTCGGGCCACCGACCACAAACACTTCCCGCACGCGCTGCACCACGACGTGATAGTCCGCCACCAACAGCAAGGGCTTGCTGCTGGCCAAGCGTTGCAGCACCCACTCGGGCAAAGACCGGTAGGCCAGCGCGTCGTCGTCATCGGTCGGGGTGGCGATGTAAATCAAGCCAACCTGCCATTTTCCCGCGCCCAAATGCTCGTCCAGATAAGCCTGGACACTGTCGTTCGCGACTGTGAGCAGGCTCGGCGGCTCGCCGAACAAGGTTTGGATTTGCTCAATGGTGGCTTGGCGCGGCGAGCCTGAAGCGGTGTCGGAAAGGGTCATGGCAGAGCTCTATGATGGTTTAAATCACGAACGCTACCCGCTGCCATCCTGGCGACGCGGTAGTTATCTACCCTCCCGTCTGACGACTCGATCTTTAGCGCCCTACAAACTTCGTAGTGCAGTCAATCAGCGTCTACGCTTCAGACAAGTCCGATCAATCTATAAGAATGGTCAATCGACTATGGGCGCACTGTGGCAAACCGACTCACACCAGGCGCAAGCTGACAGCCCGTCAGCCACGCCGCTGGCAAAAAAACTCAAACCCGCCCAGTCGTGGCGCCGGCTCTACTGGATGATTCTGTTAATGGCCCTGATCGCCCTGGGGTTTGCCGCCACCCGTGAAATGCACACGGCCCACTGGCAAGCCCGCACATTCAGCCAGTGGGCGGCCCAACTGACCTACACGGTGGCCCCCGGCGCCAGCGATGCCATGATGTACCCCGGCGACGGTCCGTTCGATCGGCGCCTGGGCTACAGCGCCCTGGGCGAGTTCCTGCCGCGCCTGCTCAAGCGCAACTATCTGATCGAATCCCAGGCGCGCTTTTCCGACGCGCTGATGGACTACAGCCGCCACGGCCTGTTCATTCTCTATGCCGAAAAGCTGCAAGCCGGATTGACCATCACCGACTGCCGCGCCGCACCGCTTTATCAATTCAACTATCCGCCTCAGCTGTATAAGCACTTCAACGAGGTGCCAGCGCTGATGGTCCACAGCCTGCTGTTCATTGAAAACCGCCAATTGCTCGACCCTGACCCGCCCCAGGCGAACCCCGCCGTGGACTGGCCGCGCTTTGCCAAGGCTGCCTGGTCGCAAGTCGCCCGTCAGTTGCACCTGCCAGGGCAATCGGCGGGCGGCAGCACCCTGGCGACGCAATTGGAGAAGTACCGTCACTCCCCGGACGGCTTGACCCTGTCGGGCAGCGAAAAGATCCGCCAGATGCTGTCCGCCAGCGTACGCGCCTACCAGAACGGGCCCGACACCCTCACCGCACGGCAAAACGTAGTGCGCGACTACCTCAACAGCGTGCCCCTGTCGGCGGTCCCTGGGCACGGCGAAGTGCATGGCATCGCCGAGGGGTTGCGGGTGTGGTACGGCGCCGAGTTTGCCCAGGTCAACCGGGCCTTGAACGACACCGCACAAACCCCGGCCAGCCTCGCAGCGCGCGGCCTGGCGTTGCGCCAAGTGCTCTCGCTGATCATCGCCCAGCGCCGCCCCTCCTATTACTTGACCAAGGGCCGTGACGACCTGGTGCAACTGACCGACAGCCACTTGCGGTTGCTGGCGCAAAATGGTGTGGTGCCGGCCGAATGGGTGACGGCGGCGCTGGCAAGCAAGGTCAGCTACCGTGATTGGCAGCAGCAGCCAACCCTGCAGAAAGTCGAGACCAACAAAGGTATCAGCGTCGCGCGCAGCCGCCTGGCCGCCCTGCTCGACCGCCCACTGTACGACCTGGACCGCCTGGACCTGTCGGCCACCAGTACTTTGCAGGGCCAGTTGCAAGAGCAAGTCACCGCCTACCTTAAACGCCTTGCCTCCCCTGACTATGCCGCCGAAGTCGGGTTACTCGGCGAGCGCTTGCTCACCCCGGCGAGTACCCCGCAGGTACGCTACAGCTTCACCTTGTTCGAGCGCACCGATGATGGCGCACGGGTACGGGTGCAGACCGACAACACGGACCAACCCTTCGACATCAACAACGGCAGCAAACTGGAACTGGGCTCCACCGCCAAGCTGCGGGTGCTCACCACTTACCTGCAAATCGTCGCCGAACTGCATGAGCGCTACGGCGCCGCAACACCTGCGGCACTGAAAAAAATCGAGGTTGCGGAGCAGGACCGCATCAGCCGTTGGGCCGTCGATTACCTGCTACAAAACCCCGGCAGATCCCTGGCCGACATGCTCGACGCTGCGCTTGACCGCACCTATTCGGCAAGCCCGGGCGAGAGCTTTTTCACCGGTGGTGGCCTGCACCGCTTCCATAACTTTCGCAACGAAGACAATGGCCGCAACCCGACCCTGCGCGACGCCCTGCGTGAATCGATCAACCTGCCCTTTATCCGCCTGATGCGCGATCTGGTGCGCTACACCACCTACACCAGTGCCAACAACAGCGCGCATTTGCTCAAGGACGACAACGAGCCGCGCCGTCAGGAATACCTGGCGCAATTCGCCGACCGCGAAGGCACCACGTTCCTGCTCAAGTTCTGGAAGAAATACCAGAAGAAAGACACCCAGGCGCGCCTGGAAACCTTCCTCGACAGCCTGCATCCCACGGCGATCCGCCTGGCCGCGGTCCACCGCTATCTGCTGCCAGAGGCCAGCCGCGACAGCTTCAACAGCTTCGTGCGCGCGCGCCTGGCCGGCACCAAGGGCGAGCAAAGGCTGACCGACCAGCGCCTCGATGCACTCTATGACAGCTACGGCCCCGGCGCCTACGACCTGCCCGACCAGGGCTATATCGCCAAGGTGCACCCACTGGACCTGTGGTTGCTGGGCTACCTGATCAACCACCCGGAAGCGACGTTCAGCGAAGTCGTCAAGGCCAGCCAGTTCGAGCGCCAGGAGGTGTACAGCTGGCTATTCAAGAGCCGCCACCAGAGCGCACGCGACAGCCGTATCCGCACCATGCTGGAGATCGAAGCGTTCCTGGAGATTCATCAACGCTGGAAGGACGTAGGCTACCCCTTCGATCATCTGGTGCCGTCCCTGGCGACCGCCATCGGCAGCTCCGGCGACCGCCCTGCCGCGCTGGCCGAGTTGATGGGCATCATCCTCAACGACGGCGTGCGCATCCCCGTACTGCGCATCGACAGCCTGCACTTTGCCGCCGGTACACCGTACGACACCCGCGTGATCAACGACCCCGACCGGGCGCATCGTGTCATGCCCTCCGAAGTTGCCACGGCCTTGCGCGGCGCGTTATCCCAAGTGGTGGACGCCGGCACTGCAAAACGCGTCGCCGGCAGTTTCAAACAGGCCGACGGCACACCACTGGCCATGGGCGGCAAGACCGGCACCGGCGACAACCGCATCGAAGCGATCGGTTCGGGCGGACGCATCATCAGTTCCAAGGCGATCAACCGCACCGCCACCTTCGTGTTCTACATCGGCGAGCGGCATTTCGGCACACTCACCGCGTTCGTACCAGGCAGTTCGGCGCAGGGCTTCAAGTTCACCTCGGCGTTGCCGGTACAAGTGCTCAAAGGCATGGCACCGCTATTGATGCCTTATCTGCAAGGCGAGAGTCAGAGCGCATGCCTGCCTTGATGACAGCCGCACCAGGGTGGTAACCCGCTGTAGCTTACTCCTGGTTTATTGATCCAAAACGCCCGCTTCCAGGGCCCTGGGTTTTATTTTTCAAGCTTATTTTCAAGCATTCAGCTGAATAGACTCCAAAGCCTTTAAAGGACTATTCAGGTTAAAAGAAATGCCCATTTTGCTCCCCCCAGCCACGACGGACAGTTTTCAGGGCCGCCATATCGAACACCTGAAAAACGCCGTGCCCGACTGGCTCACAGGCGCGTCCCTGGCGCGTATCAACACGTTCAGAACCGCAAAACTGCCCTTGGCGCGACCTTATCCGCACGCTCCCACCGAGGCTCACTCACCACTCAAACAGGCCATTGCCGAGCATTGGCGGGCCCAGAACACCCTGGACAAACGCCTGGGGGATATCAACGATCTCTACGCGTTTGCCGAGCCGTTACTCAAAGCGGCTTTGTTCACTGACTACGGCGACATTGACGTCAAGAACATCTTTTTGCGCCTGTATACCGATGCCGCCCTGGCCTGGTGGACGGTCAATGTCACACGAGGGGTACACAGCAAAACCCTGTCGTTGCTGGATGCCGCCCTGAGTAACTTTTCCGCGAAAGACCGTTTTGTCGATTTTGCCTTTCTCAGCGCACAAGACCCACGTGGGCAACAAGACATCCTGCATTTCCCCCATCGCCGCACGGGCGTTCGACTTGACGCAGACACCTTCAAAGACATCTGCCGAAGCCTGGACATCGGCGCTCGTTACCAGGCCAGCCTCCGGCAACGACTGGGGTTCGATAACCCACCCGTTGCAGTCGCCGTGCGCGATGAGGCTGTCAGCGCCCACAAGGCCGCCCTCAAGAGCGCGGCCCATCTGGCGCAACTCAAAGGCGATCTGCGCGCCGATGCACTGGAGACCGTGCGGGGCTTGATCGAAGAACGCGCCGACGTGCGGCTCGATGGCCTGCCCATCAACAGTTACAACCTGAGCCTGCTGGATTGCCCACTCACGGGCATCCTGCTGTTCATGGCACAACCCGCCAGTGGCCGGCTCATTGCGTATGTACCGGGAGACCCTGAACACCCCGTCAAGGAATACCCCGACCCCATCGCTTTTGTACGAGAACTGACCCGCCAGTTGAAGGGCAGCTCCATGCAAACCACTGGCCCCTACCCGCAGTTTTTCAGCCAGTTTGTCCCTCACCAATTGCGCGGCCGGTTTTTCGCACAGCTCAATGCGCGACTCAGCCAGAAGACCGAACGGCCCACCCTGCAATTTCGCCTGCAGGACATCACCGAGGATTATCAGAACCGCTCGGACGACCCGGCCGCCGACAACCTGTGGCGTTACCTGTACCGTGTCCAACTGAACAAGATCGTCAATGACGCCAGGGACATGGCAGTGTCCACAGCCTACGTCGATCACCTGGCCCGCTGGGCCTGGTGGGATAACTTGCAGCAGGTGCTGTCGGACTTGCTCAATGCCAGCCTACTGCTGATCACCCCCTTTGTGCCCCTGGTGGGAGAACTGATGTTGGCCTACACCGCCTATCAAGTGCTCGATGAGGTGTTTGAAGGCATTGTCGACTGGTCTCAAGGCCAGCGCACGGAAGCGGCACAACACCTGCTCGACGTGGCGCAGAACCTGATCCAGGCAGCGCTCTTTGCCGGCGCGGGAAAACTCGGTGAGGTCATCCAGCTCAAGCCTTCGTCGTTTGTCGACGGCCTGCACCCGGTGCGCGTGCCCGACGGCCAACTCAAATTATGGAACCCGGACCTGCGCCCCTACGCGCAACAGGCGCATGGCCTGCCTGCCGACTCGCTGCCGTCGCCGTCGGGCCTGCATGAGCATCAAGGCAAGCATCTGCTGGCACTGAACGGCGAGCACTATGAGGTGTTGCCCGACGCCGATACCGAAGAGCATCGGATCAACCACCCAACACGCACGGATGCTTATCGCCCGCAGGTATTTCTCAACGGTGACGGCGCGGTATTGCATGAAGGAGAGCAGCCGCAAACCTGGGACAGCGCCACCCTGATGCGTCGCCTGGGACATCGGGTCGAAGGTTTCACCGATCAGCAGCTGGAACAAATGCGCCGGGCCAGCGGCACCGACGAGGCCGTGTTGCGCGCCATGCATCTGTACCACGAGCCCATGCCGCCGCTGTTGGCGGGCACGCTCAGGCGCTTCGAGGCTCAGGCTTATCCGGCCATTGCCAGCGAAAGAATCCGCACCGGCCAACCGCTGGCGTCGGACCCTTCATCAGACTGGTTCATACAAACGGTCACCGAGCTGGACGGCTGGCCCTCTGACAAAGCCATCGAAGTGTTCCTCAACCCCGACTTGTCGGGACGCAGCATCAAAGTCGGTAACCCCGACGCAGCCTCGGCAGACACCTTGCCCCTCAGTTTTGCTCAAGTGATGTCGGGACAGTTGCCCGAACATGTCCTGGGCTTTCTCGATGAAGAAGCGAGCCGCCGACTGCTGGGTGGCGACATTGCTCAATCGCAACGGGTGCAACACCTGCGAGATCTACTGGCAGATCACGTGTTGCACTGGCGCCGGGATTTCACCGACAACGTGTACCGGCAGGTATGGGAAATGACGGACGACCCGGAGCACTTGCTGTTGCGCCAATCCTTCCCACATCTGGATACGGCCATGCAGACACGCCTGCTCAGTACTGCCAGCAGCGAAGAGCATACAAGCATGGCAGAGCAACGCTTGCCCTTGCGCCTGCATAACCAGGCCCGTGAACTGGACGTGGCCGCGCAGTCGGTGCAGGCCTTCGAAGGGTTTTATGCGGCACCGCCCTTGCCGGTCACCACCGAGCGGATGGCCCTGAACACCCTCAAGGTTCACAGCGACAGCTTTGCCGACCTGCACCTTCAAATCCGCGAGCAGACGCCCACCGGCACCTTGCGTTGTGAGGCCGGCCCTGTCGAAGCGACGATTCGACGAGTCCTGGTGCCGACCGTACGTGGCTATGACCTGTTCGATGAAGCGGGCACGCGGCTGTCCTCCCACACAGACCTGTATGAGGCGGTGCTCGGTACATTACCCGCCGATAAAGCCCAGGCGCTGGGTTACCACCCAGGCCAAGGCGCGCAACTCAAACAGTGGCTGATGGACCAGGTCGCATCACTGGCCGAACGGCGTGTGGTGCTGGCCGAGCCTCCGACCTACCGTCGGGCCGACCGAGAAACCGTGCAACTGCTGGGCGGCGGCGGTGTGAGCCGCTGCGCCGAGCCCCCTGTCGAAACCTACGCTCAACATGCCCGGCAAACGTTGCAGCTGCTGTTTCCCACACTCGACGAACAGCGCCTTGAGCTGTTTATCGACAGCGTCCCTCCTCGACACCTGCGCAATCTGCTCAACGAGCTGACCGAAGAAAAACAACGCCTGCATGTCGAGCTGCAAACCTGGAAAGACAGCCCGACACAACACGCCAGAGGCAGTCGAGATGACCGTGTGCAACGAGCCAGGAGAAGACATTTAGCCGTGGCCATCGAGCGATGCTGGGGCGATCGATTTGCACAACACACCGATGCTTACGGCCACCCTCAAAGCGGTGCCCGCCTGGATCTGCACCATTGGCCCTTGCCATCGACACTGCCTCGACTGACCGCCAATTTCGAACATGTGACCGCCCTGAACCTGAGCAATACCGAATTTGGCCCAGCACACAGCGACTTTCTCAAACACTTCCCCACCCTGCGCAGCCTGGACTTGCACGACAACAAGCTCATGGATCTTCCGCCGGCGCTGGTGCACATGCGTTTGCTCAAAGACCTCGACTTGAGCGGCAATGACCTGACGTTCAGCCCCGACGATATTCGCAGCCTGAGGAAAGCCCGTCGCCTGGAACGTCTTGAACTGAGCAACAACCCGCTGGTACTCGCACCCGACATCAGCCTGATGCCTGCGCTGCGCCACCTGGGCTTGAGCCGCACGGCGATCACCCAATGGCCACGCGGCCTGTTTGCACAACCTCGTGTTGACGAATTTTTGCTCGATCTGCGCGCCAATCCCATCGACGCGCTACCGGACGCCACCGCAGGCACGCCCGAGGCTCGTGTGATTGCCCGCGCACGCCTGGATCGAAACGCCCTGACGGTCGAGGCGCTTACCCGTTACGAACACTACCGGACCGCTGCCGGCCTGGACCCCAACCGCACCTACGAACCCATGGGCAACAGCGGCCCATGGATGCTGGAGGCTGACGCGCAAACCCGCCCCATCGCCGAGCAGGTATGGAATGCGGTTGAACACGAGCATGGATCCCAGGGTTTCTTCGAAGTCATCCGCTACCTTGAACTTCCCGAGTTCTTTGAACAGGCCGAGGACCGCCTGCGCTACGACAACAACCGCAGGGCCATGACGCAAAGAGTCTGGCGACTGATACGCGCCGCCCATGAAGACACCCCGTTGCGCGAACGACTGTTCAAGATGTCCAGTTTCCCAGGCCTGTGCGCCGACGCCGGTGCGCAGATCTTCAATGAGATGGGGATCGAGGTCATGGCCAGTGAAGCCTTGCGTTACTCACAAGACGCCGCCGAGTGTGAAGAAAAACTCGTGACCCTGGCCAAAGGCAGTGCGCGCCTCAAGCTGTTGGGCAAGGTGGCTGGTGAAGACATCGCCCAACGCGTGCGACCGGTGAGCGAAGGCGGGCAGGGACAACGGTTCAGGTCGGATGTACGCGACGGCGTGCCAGGAGAGGTCGACGAAGTCGATGTGCATCTGGCCTACCAGACCGACCTGGCGGCCAGGCTGGATTTGCCCTGGATCTCCAACCACATGCTGTATCGCGCAACGGCCAACGTCAGCGAGGAGCAAATCAACCACGCCTACACCCAGGTGCTGGCGCTGAGTGAAGGCGACGGATTGGTCAATCAAATGTTGCTGGAACCTTATTGGGAACAGTATCTGCGCAACAGCCACGACCAGGCATTGCGCGACAATGACCAGCTGTATTCCACACGTTTTCTGCAACTCGATGACCTGCAAACCGCGCAGGCCCAATGGGCGCGAGCAGACGAGCTGACAGCGGAAAAAAAAGCCCTGCTGCGCGACACATTGCGCACGCTGGGCGAAGCGCTCCAGGCCCCGGACAGTGTGGTATTTGCCGACGAGCCCATGTCCGATGAGGTGTATAACGGGCTGCTCAACGACCTGGGGTACAAGGAAAAGGAATGGCTGCGCCAACTGACCCGCCAGGCCCTCGCCCGTGACACGGGGCGTAGCAACCGCGCTTCGTAAGCAGGCACACGATGCGCGGCCCTGCCTAACGTTGTGTGCGCCGCCGAACCTGTGGCGAGGGCGCTTGCTCCCGTGACGGCCTGACAACTGATAAGTATCCAACTGATGGTCGCGGTGTGAATATGGGAGGGGCTAAGTAGTGGTTATGTATGCCTGGACTTTTCATGAGGGTGATTAGTGTAGATCGGGTTGACCACCCCACTACTCATCTCAAGGCAACACAACCATGTTCTTCGAACGCCCCTACCCACAGGCTGCGAGCCATGCCCACAAGGGCATGCACTTTGATGTCATCCAGCGCTCCATTCCACATTGGCTCAGCGCGACCACGCTGACACGCGCTCGCGCACTGAAAGCCGCAAGCCCTTTTGTCTACACCCGACTCAAGTCGCTCGACACGCGCGCAGATACGGTTTCCACAGAGGCCATGGCCGAGCAGTGGACCGCCAGGAATGCCTTGGATGAACACTTCAAATACATCAAGGACGTGTACTCATTCGCAGAGCCTCTGCTCAAAAAGGCCTTGCGTGAATACGGCGACATTGATGTAAAAAACACGTTCATTCGCCTGTATGCCCCCGCCGAAAAAAGCTGGTGGGTCATTGGCGTTCGCAAAGGCGTAACCAGCCGGACCGTAACGTTACTGGACGCCGCTCTGCATAACTTTTCCGCCAGCGAGCAGTTTGCCGACTATGGGTTCTTGTCCAAGCCCGACGCCCGTGGCCAGCAGCCCTTCCTGACGTTCACCTCCAATACCAGCGGCCAGCCCCTGACCGCGCAAGTATTCAAAAATCTGTGCCGCACCCTGGATATGGGCCGCCAATACCAGACACGGTTATTGCGCACCCTTGGCTTCGGCAATCAAGTCCAGGCCGATACGCTACGGCGCAAAGTGATTGCCTGCGACAAGGCCACGCTGAAAAACGCCGCCTGCATCGCCTGGCCGCAGCAGCATATCCAGGAGGACGCCCGACGTCTGCTGTTCGATATTGTCGAGGACAAGCCCGACCCAGCGTTGGACGGCATACCGGTGGAGTACTACAACCTCAGCCTGCTGGATGCCCGGCTCAGCGGTATCGTGCTGATTGCCGCGCCACAGGGCAGCGACAAACACATCGAACGCCTGATTGCCTATGTTCCTGAAGACCCGGAGCATCCGTTGAAGGAGTACCCCTCGCCGATTGAATTCATGAATGAGTTGACGCGCCAACTGCGCGACAGCACCGCCACCCTGGATGCCCACGGCCAAGCGCCTGCAAAGACCACCTACCGTCAGTTTTTCAGTCGATTTGTCGACCATAAACAACGCGGGCATTTTTTTGCCGAGCTGCAAAGCCGCCTGTTCAAGGTGCAGTGGCACGAAAAGAAGCGCACCGATAGTGGCCCCAGTTGGCAAACCATCGCGGTGGACACGCCGCGGTTGCACTTCAGCGTGCAAAACATTTTTGACGACCACGAGAACCGAGCGCCTTCCGGGCATTCGGAGCCTGACACGCTGTGGCACTACCTGTACCGGGTCAACGTCAATAAAATTGTCAACGATACCCGGGAAGTGGCGATCAGCACCGCTTACGCCGACTTGATGGCGCGCTGGGCCTGGTGGGATAACCTGGGCAAGATTCTCTCGGATATTTTCAATGCGGCGCTCCTGGTGGTCACCCCCTTCGTGCCGTTCCTGGGGGAGTTGATGCTCGCCTACACCGCCTACCAGGTGGCCAGCGATGTGTTCGAAGGTATTGTTGACTGGGCGCAAGGCAACGGACTGGAAGCCATCGGGCATGTCATGGACGTGGTGGAAACGGTGGTGCAACTAGGCATTTGGGCGGGGGCCGGTACTGTCGGCCAGGCTGTCACCCTCAAGCTGTCGCCCTTCGTCGAGGGCCTGCACCCGGTGACGCTGGATGGCGGTGAAAAGCGCTTGTGGAACCCCGATCTTTCGCCTTACCAGCAGACCATCAGCCTGCCCCAAGGCATCGCCGCTGATACACAGGGTTTGTATCAGCATGCCCAGAAACACTGGCTGGCCCATGCCGACCATCACTACCAGGTAGAACCGGACCCGCAGTTGCCTCATCACCGAATCGTGCACCCCCGCCGGCCACACGCCTATCAACCGAAAGTGCGCTTCAATGGTCACGGCGCCTGGGTACATGAAGGCGAACAACCGCGCAGCTGGGACGATCACACGCTGATGCGCCGCATCAGCCCGGCTACCCAGGCGCTCACCAACGAGCAGCTTGAACAGATCCGTATCATCAGCGGCAGCGAGCCAGACCATTTGCGCCACATGTATGCGCGCAACCAGCCGTCCCCGCCGCTGCTGGCCGACAGCATCGAACGCTTTAGCGCAGATCGATTCGCCCAAGCGTCGGTCCAGAAAATACGTACGGGCCAGACACTCGCCCCCTATTCCTACTGGTTCGAACAAGCCGTTACCGACCTCCCCGGCTGGCCGCCGAGCAAAGCCCTGGAGGTGTTTCACAACAGCGATCTGAGCGGCGAGTCGCGCAAATACGGCGATACCCACGCCGCGCCCGCCGATACTCTGCGCATCAGCCTGGCTGACGTGATGGCTGCCAGGCTGCCCGAGCGCGTGCTGGGCTTTCTGGACGAGCATCAGGTCAATACATTGTTGGGTGAAACCTTGCCCCAGGCTCAACAGGCCCAGGCACTGCGCAATAAACTGGCGAACTACGTAGAGGGCTATGGCGGGCATGTCGCCAAAAGTCATTACCAATTGGGCCAAGCCAGCAGCGACCCACACGTGGCCCTGTTGCGCCAGGACTTTCCCGAGCTGGCGCTGAGCAGTGCGAACGCGTTGCTCAAGCAGGCCTGGCCTGAAGAAACAACGGTGATGAACGACACACAGCGCCTGCCCCTGCGCCTCAAAAGCCTGGCACGGGAGTTGGACTTCGACCATCAGGCCAGCCGCGCTGTCGAAGGGCTTTACCCTCCCCGGCAACCCTCGGCGCACAGCGAACGGTTGGTGCTCAATACCCTGCGCCTGCACAGCGACGTGTTCAGCCATCTGAACATCGACATCCGGGACAACAGCCCCACCGGCCCGTTGCGCTGCAGTGTCGGTGAACCCGACGCGCCGCAGGCCCGCACACTGGCACGCAGCGCAGACGGGACCTACACCGTGTTCGACGCCGATGCCAACCCACTCAACCCAGCCACCACGCTGTACGAGTCCCTGCTCTGGACCCTGGCGCAGGATCCGCAGCGCTCCCCGCCCTACACCGTCGGCGAAGGTGAACAGCTCAGGCAGTGGGTGATCGAACATAACCATGCACCGGCCGAGCGACGCCTGGCATTGGCTGAGCCGCCCTTACGCATGCGGCCCGCTCCCGAGACCGAGGTGCTGCTGGGCGGAGGCGCATCCTGCAAAATGTCCCGGGTCGACAGCTATGACATGCAACCCAAAACCATTGAAGAACGCATCAAACAGTTACTGCCCGCGATGAGCAACGACAGCGTTCGACGCTTATCAATCACGATGAGCACAGCCGAAGGCGAGCAAACGCTGATGCAGATGGAGTCGCAAAAACGGCAGTTGTTCAATCAGCTCGACGCCTACATAAAGGGTCCAACGCCCAGGGCGGGCACGCTGTTGGAGCCCGAAGTCCGCAAACGCCGGGCGCAAGTCGCGACCCGCCTCTATGATGGCTGGAGCAATGGCCTGACGGTGCATCTGGACGAAAGCTTCGAACACCGCGGCGGTATCGCTCTGGACTTGTTCAATACGCCCATGCCCGACGAACTGCCCACCCTTAACGTGCCACTGAATCACATCAGCGACCTGGACCTGCGCGGTTGTGATTTTTCCGATCACCACGCCGCCTTTCTAGACAATTTTCCGCATCTGCGCGACCTCGATCTGAGTCACAACCAGCTCACCCAGTTACCTGCGACCCTGGGCAAGCTCAAACGTCTTCGACGCTTGCATCTGGAAGCAAATGCCCTGGTTCTGGACGATGCCGCCATTGCAACACTTGGACGGCTCAAGCGTCTCAAACAGCTTGAGATGGCCGGCAACCCACTGGGGCAAACACCGGATATCAGCCAAATGCCGGCCTTGACCTTGCTGAACCTGCGCAATACGCAAATAAAGGACTGGCCCGTCGGGCTCGTCGGTCGCTCACGCGCGCGCGGGTTCCAACTGGACCTGAGCGAGAACCCGATCACCCAGTTACCCCATGTCGCCCCAGGTTCGGATGATGCCGACATCATTGCCCGTACCCGCCTGGACCAGAGCAGGCTCACCTCGGACTTTCAGGACTTGCTCGCTGAATACCGCGAGTCTGTGGGGCTGGACCCGCTGCGCTTCTACGCGCCTAGAGGTGAAAGCGCACCCTGGCTGAGTGACATCAAGCCTGAGGAGCATGAGCAGCACCGGCAGCTGTGGGACGCGATTGAAAAGGAACCCGGCTCTCAGGGTCTGTTTGAGGTGATCAAATCGCTCGAAGAGCCGGACGAGTTCCAGGCCGAGGAAGACCGCCTGGCCTATCAGAACAACCGGCCTGAGCTGAGCCAGAGGGTATGGCGCCTGCTGAGGGCGGTCGAAGCCGACAGCAACCTGCGCGAGCGCGTGTTCAAGGATACTCGCTACCCCGGCTTGTGCCCCGACGCCGGCGCGCTGATATTCCAGAAACTGGGCGTCGAAGTACTCGCCAGCGAAGCCTATCGAACCAGCACCACACCGGCAGAACTCGAGGCCAGGCTGGTGGTGCTGGCCCGCGGAGCCGCGCGCGATGCCTATATGGGCAAAGCCATTGGTGAAGACATCGCCCACCGCCTCAAACCCAAAGATCAGGGCGGGCTGGGGCAACGGCTATGGTCGCAGGTCATCGACGGCGAGCATGGCGAGGTCGACGAGGCCGGCATTCACTTAGCCTATCGCAGCACCCTGGCAGACCGGCTGGACCTGCCGTGGCTATCGACCCATATGACTTACCGCACACTCGCCGATGTAACCCCCGCGCAGATCGAAAAGGTGGCCGCCGCAGTAGCCAGGTTGGAAGAGGGTGACGGGCTGGTGAACCAGATGCTGTTGGACAAAGGTTGGGAGCGTTACCTTGAGCAGCACAACCCCACCGCCAAATGGAACAATGACACAGCCTTCGACTTGAAGTACCTCCAACTCGATGAATTACAAGCACTGCAAGCGCAATACGCGCAGTCACAGGAGCTGCCGGAGATTGATCGGCAAGCCCAGCGGGTAAAACTGCGCGGCCTGGCGCAAGCCCTGGGATTGGACGAAGACAGCGTGTTATCCGGCAACCCTATGAGTTCAACACAGTACGACACAGCACTCAATGAGCTGGGGTACCGGCACAATCAGTGGCTGCGAGATCTGACGCGTGTTGCGCTGAACCGGGCCGGAGCACGTAAAAACCGAGCTTGATGCGGCCCTGGCGTTCAAGGCGCAAGAAAATCAAACATCAGATGCACCGTGCCGTAGTAGGCCCCGCCCTGGTACCCCCCCTGCGGCTCGATCGCCGAAATATCCAGCTCGACGCGCCGGCCCATGCCCGCTTCGTCAGCGCTGAGTACCTGGGTCGAGTCCAGGGTCAGGGGCACCCGGTTGAACAGCACGCGCAAATCGATACGGTCATTGCCGCTCAACAGATAGGGCACGTCTCCCAGGCGTGCCGCAACGCCGCCATTGAGATTCTTGACGTCGAAGTTCTTGCGCAGGCGGCCGAGCCGGGAGGTCGCCAAGTCCCAGGCCAGCAGCTGATCCTGCCCCATCCAGTCGGGTTCGGAAGGCAACACATAGGCTTCGTGGATCGGGATGGTCACCGACACATCAAAGCTCTGGCGTTCCTGAAACGCCATCGCTTGCCCGCCCAGGGTCAACGGCACCATCAGCGCCGCCAGTCGCGTCAATTGTCTAAATATCATCGGGTGACCTTCATCGGTTTTTTGTCCCGGCCTTCAACCAACTGGAAGCTGAATTGACGTTCGACTTTCTTCTCGAATACCAGCTGGCGGCCAGGCAAGATGTGGTGCTTGGTGGTGGGTTCACAGTCGGTTTTCTTTGCCACTGAACAGTCCCTGAACTCATCGAGCACGACCGTACTGTTGCCGGCATTGCGCAGGGTGTACTGGCTGGCGGTCTCGCTGATCTGCGTATCGAAGCGGGTATCCTTGGGGCGCACGAAGAACACCGTGCCATAGCCCGCCATGACGTTGACCCCGGCTGCCAGGTCTTTTTTGTATTCGCTGCGCTCTGCGTCGGTGACCGAAAAGTCATCTTCCTTTTCCGGCACGACGGGGATAAAGCGCACACGAAAGTAACGCTCCTTGTCACGCTGGCCCATGTACAACAGACGAGTGCCCTGGCGTCCGCCGGCCGGCACGATCAGGCGCGCCGGGCTGGCCATCAGGCCGTCGCGATTGGTGGTGCTGCCCTTGGCGTCGGTCATCGAGGCGACCGGCACTTCCCGAGAGGTACCGTCGGCGTTATAGATAATCTCCAGCACATTGACCTTGATGAACGCGGTACTGGTGCCGCCGTTGAATACCCGCTTGAGGTAGGAGCTGCGGTCGCCTTCCAGGTAGTCGTACACGACGCCGACGTTGATTGCCGGCCCCGCCTGCGCTGTCAACGACATCAGGAAAAGCCCGGCCCATAGCACTGCATGTTTCATAGTTGATTACGCCTTGTTGATTGAACGCGGCCCGCCACGACAGCGGGCCTATGTGCGGGCAAAACCCGCCTAGACCTCAGAATCCCAGACCACGGTGACCACGCCTGAATAAGTGCTGCCGGGCGCCTTGAGCATGTCGCTCACGTCTTCTTTGTCGACTTGAAAGTGCAGCGTGCCGGGGCGGTTGTTGACGTAGTGCACGGACTGGATCAACTCGGTGCCTACCCCATCCCGGCGTAACGGCTGCCGGTTTACGGGCTCGTCGCGCTGGTTGTGCAGGCCAAACGGCAAACTGACCGCGACCTGCAACGGCACCTCATCGCCCGCGCCGTTGCGCAGGCCGCAGGTGTTGCCGATCGCCAGGCCGCATTCAAGGGTCATCTTGAAACGCCCACTGGAGAAAATGCTGAAGGTCTGATCACGGGACAATCGCGAGGGTTGCCGCCCGCGGTTGAGCCAGGCTTGCCAGCCGCCTTCGGGGAGCAGTTCGACACGGTTGCCGCCCGGAGGTAGGGTGACCTTGAGGATGTGTTCTACCTGAAGGGTGAAATTGAACGTGGCAACGTTGTCGTCAACAACCATCACATCACCCAAGTCAAAATCACCGCCTGGCCCGATGCTGTAATTCACACTTCCACGGTACTCACCCGCAGCCATGGTCAGCGGGTTGGGGGTCTTGAGTTCATAGGCGTATTCAAGATGCCTGTATTGCATCCACGGAATATCGTAGCCCGCGGTGACGCTGCAGGCGCCCGCCCCCTCAGGAACAACCCAGAAAAACAATGCGAAGGAGGCTGATGCCGCCAAGTAATTCAGACCCTGGCAAGGCGGTGCGCCAGTGCCCCAATAGTACGCCCAATCCTTGCCGGGGCTGACCCATGCGCTTACACCTGGAGGGTAAGCCACATCCCAGCGGGTGCCGATGCCAGCGATGCGCATCTGCACGGTTTCTATTTCGCCAGTGTCAGTGTGGGTCACCTGCACATCGCGCCAGGATGACGGCACCTGGAAATAGGCACCTTGACGCGGGTCCGTATGACCGGCCGTAATCGGCCCAGCAGAGGCGGCGCTGAAGCCTTCGTTACGAATACTGAAGATATTCAGGGCCTCACACCGGTCCGGCCGGTGCCAAGCACATACGCCACTGTGCACCGTCGTATTCTTGAACTTGTTACTCATCGGGTTCGTCGGATCAGGGCGAAACACGGCGGTGATGTCCTCAACGAACGCCTGCGCCGTCAAGCTCGTACAGCCGAGGGCGAGTGCCAGGGGCAACGGCCTCAACAGTGTTTTTATTGCAGTGATAAAAGTCATCGAATCCCATCCAAGCCGCCGTCAACCGGCGGTGTCGGCCTTGTGGTTAGCTTCAGCCAGTGTGTCCGGCGTGCAACGCAGATCACCGATCATCAACACATCGTTTTCATTGGTCGTATGCCTCGGGTCGAGGCGGAACTGGCAGAGCAACTGGTTCTGGTAGCGCACTTGCAGGGTCGGTGAACTGGAACTCATCTCCATGGAGAAAAACCCGTCCACTTCGCTGACGCCACGGCTGGCGTGGTTGATCACGTGATGCCCCTTGAGCGGCGCGCCTCGCCCATCCAGCAGGCGACCGAGTACGGTGACGGTTTTCATCACGGTGACCTTGCGGTAGTCCACACCGCCCTTGTTCAAGTGGTAACTGGAACGGGTGGGCTGGATATTGGCCGCCGGCGGGTGATTGCCTTCGAAGTCGAAGCTCACGCTGCTGCTCTTGTAGGCCGAGACCGGCACATAGTTGCGCCCTGGCCGCAACACGGCACTGCCGCCGCCCAGGTCGTCGGCGCGCAGGGCAATTTCGTCGAGGTCGGTTTCCACATCGATGATCATGCCTGCCCCATTGCCCTGGTACTGGCTGCTCAGCAACATCTTGCCGGCGCCCGCGACGAACGTGCTGTTGAGGTTCAAGCCACCGCTGAAATCACCGTTGAAGGAGCTGCGCTGCACAAAGCCGTCACCACTGACCGCATCGGTACTGAAGCTGGCCATACTCGACAAGCCGACGCCGTAGGTGTCGGTTATGGCTGTGGCCGAGACGCTTTGCAGCACGTGGTCGGTGAGGTCCTGGCGAATCGTCAGCGAGGCGTTGTTGTCACGCCCACCATCGCGGGCGGTGCGGGTGCCGACGCTGCCGGAAATCTGCCGGCCGTCTGTGCCCAGGTTCATGCTCAGGGTCACGTCCACGCCACGGTTGCGTTGATCGTTGGTGCCGCTGCTGCCCGGTCGGTCGAATACCGAGAAACGCCAGTTGGCATCACTGCCGAACAGTTTGTCGTGGCGGCTCCAACCCAAGTCCACGCCTGCCCCTTCCACATTGCCTTGGCTGTGGGAAACCCGCAGGTTCAAGGTGTTTTGTGCGTCGAGGCGGTGGTTGACCGACAGGGCAGAATTGCTCGCCTGGCCGACGAAGGTGTTGCGCCGCAGGCGTGTACCGTCGGGCAGGGTTTCGTAAGTGTCGCGAGTGTCGAGCCAACTGCGGTTATGGCTGAACACCAGGTTGGTCGCACCGAAACTGTAAAGCCCTTGCAGGTCCATGCCAGTGCCATGTTCCTGGGTTTGATACAGGTTGGCGTAGAGGCTGGTATTGCCGGCCACGGTCCAATCCACCGAGCCGCCGTACTGCAGTTGCTCGCGCACCTGGCGAGCAGACAGGCCGAGGATCACGCGCGGATGCACCAGGTAGTTGAGTGACGCACCGGCGGTGATCGCGCCGGAGGCCTGCTCATCCCAGTTGCTGAACAGCTTGGTCTCGCGCCCGGCAAACAGGTTGTAGCGCCACGGGTCGTCGGCGTTGCGCCAGTTGCTGGGCTTGTACACCAGTTCCTGGCTGGTGCTGGTGGTGAGACCATCTTCCACCAGGCGCACTTCGACCTCATAGATGCCGCCCGGCAGTGGCCGGGTGTCCAGGGTTTGCAGGCCGGCCGTCACCGACTGGGTGTTGATCAACAAGCCATTGCGATAAATCTCTACCGCCGCCTGCCGACTGGCGGTGACGTAGATCGGATACACGCTGGGCTTGGCGTCATTGATCGCCAACGTGTCGGAACTGCCATACATCACACCCAGCGCCGTATCGGGGCTGGCGCCGAAGCTGCGCAGTTGACGGGTGAGGCCATCGGAATTGGGGGTGAAATGGCCCAGGCGGAAAAACTGCCCTTGCAGTTCGCGCTGGGTGTACAGCTCGTGGATCGCATGGCGCATTTGCGCCTCATCGCCACTCTGGCGGGCCAACTGCAGGTTGAACACCTGGCTCCAGTTACCCACGCTGGAGCTGGCTTGCAGGCCATAGCGTCCACCCAGGCTGTCTTGCTGGCTGCCATTGAGATTGAGCTGGTTATTGATGATCAACCCCAGGCTGCCGCCTTCCGGTTGGTCATAGAAACGCGGGGTGTCGTCTGCCAATTCGACGTTTTGCGTCAGGATCGACAACTGCGAGCTTTCGAGGTTGTAGTACGCCGAGATCATTTTTTGCGGGCAGGACTGGGTGCAGGCGCCCAGCGCCACGCCTTGTTCCAGCACGGCCTGCCAGGTGTCGCGGGTGGCCGCCGGGACTTTACTGTCACCGGTATCGGTAAATTCCAGAAGGGTCACGCGGTCGTCTTGAGACAACACGATCAAGGCTTCGCCGAGCAGTTGTTGGTCCAGGTCCACACGCACCGCCAGCGGCACATCAAAAAAATGGTCGGCAAACCCTGCGGGCAAGCCTTGGGCCTGAGAAATCAGGCTGCCGGGGGTGGCAGCGCCAGAAGTGGCGGGCGCTGCCAGGGCACTCGTACACATCAACAGCGCAAGCGCTGCCGCGATAGGCGTCATCGGAAACATGAACGGAATACTCGGAATGCCAGGGCCAAAAATGAAAATCAGGTCGGCAGACCGAGGAGGGAAAATCAGCCGACCTGCAAGTCATGCAAGTAATGCCCGTGCGTTGCGGGCATTTACAGGTTTCAAGGCGTTGGCAATACCGCGTCGAACACCACCGGCATCACAGCGGTGTAAGAGCCGCGCTGTGTGGCAGATGGCTTGGCTGCGACGATGCGCATTTCTGCACCCACGCCAGGGGTGGAATCGGCTTCATTGACCACTTCCTGGGGGGTGCCGGTCAGCGTGACGCCATTGAGGCTGGTGGTGAGCGGGATGTTCTGCGCCGCGTCACCGTTGAACAACACAGCCGGGCCACCTTCGATGTAAGCGTGTACCGAACCGTTGGTGTTCTTGAGATCGTAGATGGCGCTCAACGGAGCCAACTCGCCGCTGACCAGGTTGTAGCTCATGGTTTCGTCACGGCCCCAGTTCGGGTCACGCGGTTGTGCGTGGAACACGGTGGTCGGGATGTTTGCCTTGAGGTTGACGGTGTGACTGGCTTCACCTGCAGCGATAGCTGTTACCGAGGAAGACAAAGCCAAAACAGCCAGGGGAACAGCAACAGCAAACTTCTTGAACATGATCAGTACCTGCATTTATTAACATTGATTGGTTCGTTGCCAAGTACCACCTCAACAACGAATTACGCCGCTGGTTAGTTGAACCACACAACGCCAAACAATCATTCAATAAAATTAAAAGCAGGTATGCAGTCTTCTTCTCACACGCTCGTAGCCCTTGTAATCAGGGCGTGCGGGAAAAACATGGCACTTTGACCAAACTTTAAAATCCGCTGTAAGAAACAGGCTACACGGCAGTAAAAGCATAACCTGAAAACTACTGTAAGAACTGGACTACACCATACATACACTCGATTAAAAACTCACGACACTTAGCTCGAATTGGAGCGCCAACTCTAATTAAAGTTATAACTCTAAAGACGCTATTCGTCTATTCACATATTCCGATTTCCGGCTGCGTCTCACGCTGCCACGACCGTTGGTCGCCATAGTCTACCAACGACATAAGATATATCTTACGTTATATCTAAACCTGAGCAGAGAAGCCCTACATGAAGCATGATCATCGCGGCGAATTTGAAAAACGGGGTGGCCGTGGCCCCCGGGTGTTCGCCCCAGGCGACCTCAAGCTGCTGCTATTAGCCCTCATCGCTGAACAGCCCTGCCACGGCTACGACCTGATCCGCCGCATCGAAGGCTTGTTCGACGGCGCCTACAGCCCCAGCCCCGGCGTGATCTACCCCACCCTGACCTTTCTTGAAGAGAGCGAGTTGATCAGCGGCGACGCCGATGGCGGAAAAAAGCGCTACACAATCACCGACGCCGGTCGTCTCTTCTTAAGCGAGCAAGCCGTTGCCCTGGACGGCGTGCGCATGCGTATCGATGTCAGCAAGCGCTCGCTGCGCGGGCACGACCGCCCACCCGAGATCCACGAGGCGGTGCACAACCTGCGCCATGCCTTGCACTCACACCACGGGCACTGGAGCCCGGAAGAAATCGTTCGTGTCGCGGCGCTGCTCAACGGCACCGCCCAAGCTATTGCCGACGGGAGAGATCAATGAACACACAAGCCATCCATCGCGTGACCCACGACATCAAACGCCGCCGCCTGCAAGTACTGCGGGTGGTGGATATCACCCCGCGTATGCGCCGTATCACCTTGGGTGGGCCGGAACTGGCAGGTTTCATCAGCCTGGGCAGCGACGATCACATCAAACTGCTGTTCCCGCAGAACGCCGCCGAACAAGCGGCGCTGGAAAGCCCGACGTTCGCCATCAAGGGCGACGGCCCGCAACCCGCCATGCGCGACTACACGCCACGGCGTTACGACCTGGACATCGGCGAGCTGGACATCGACTTCGTGCTGCACGGCGATGGCCCTGCCTCCACCTGGGCCGAGCAGGTACAGGTCGGCCAGCATCTTTATATCGGTGGGCCAAGGGGTTCGATGATCGTGCCGGACATCTTCGACAGCTACCTGCTGATCGGTGATGAAACCGCCCTGCCCGCCATCGGTCGACGCCTGGAAGAATTACCGGCCGGGCGCAAGGTGCTGGCGGTGATTGAAATCGCCGATGCGGCGGAACAACAGGTGCTCGGCAGCGCAGCCGAAGTCGAGGTGATCTGGGTTCTGCGCGGCCACGATGACCTGCTCGATGTAGTGCGCAACCTGACGCTGCCCAGCGGGGCGTTGTACAGCTTCGTCGCCACCGAAACCAAGCTGTCGCGCCAGGTACGGCGGGTACTGCTGGACACGCACAAGGTCAACGAGGAATACCTCAAGGCCGTGGGTTACTGGCGTGCTGAGGGCAGCGACGAAGAACAGAGCTGACTCAACTCATACTGTGGGAGCGGGCTTGCTCGCGAAGACGGAGTATCAGGCAGCAGATGTACTGGTTGCCCCATCGCCTTCGCGAGCAAGCCCGCTCCCACATTGACGGTGCTCACTTTAAGACGAGGATGATTTCAGGCGCCTATCCAGCCCCACCATCGCCAAAGCGATCACTATAAACCCTACCAAAATCCCTGCGGCATTCACAAACACCTGTGGATAACCGAGGCTGTCCACATCCATGAACGGGTACTGATACTGCCCGAGCATATGCCCCCGCAGCAGCACATAACCGAAGTACACCAATGGGTAGATCACCCAGCCGGCAATGTGTTTGAGCCGCAACGTACCCTTGGGCACACACCGCCACCAATACACCACAAACAACAGCGGCATGACGTCGTGCAACAATTCATCGGCGATAAATTGAAAGCCTTGCGGGCTCCACAGATGCCGCAGCAGCAGGTTGTAGGCCAGGCTCACCACCACGATGCTCGCGGCAATCGCGCTACTGATGCGGGGCGCGAGGAAAAACCGTTTGGCGGCAGAGTCGCGCTTGACCAGCGCGTAGCTGAACACCACGACCACCAGGGTATTGGTCAGCACGGTGAAGAAGCTGAAGAAACTGACCAGGCCGCCCAGCAAGCTCGCGCCACTGGTCCAGCGCGAATAGAGAATCAGGTATTGCTGGATCGCCAACCCCACCCAACCCGCCAAGGCTGCCGCTGCGACAAAGCGCTTCATGCCTTTAATCCATTGGGCGCTTGGTACGCATCAGCTTGACGTACAAACCTTCGACCTTTTCCCGCGCCCACGGGGTTTTGCGCAGGAAAGTCAGGCTCGACTTGATGCTCGGGTCACTCTTGAAGCAGCGGATATCAATGCGCTCGGCCAAGCCGCTCCACTCGTAATGCTCCACCAGGGTGGTGAGCACGTGTTGCAGGGTCACACCGTGGAGCGGGTCGTTGCTTGTCGCGGTCATGCCAGGCCTTTTGCAAAAAGAGGAAACACAGCCGCGCACCTTAGCCGACGGGGCGTGCAGGTGGAAGCATCGCATTGAATATAGCCCGCCAGGAAAAGTTCCCCTCCCCCACCAAAAAAGAGATGTTATATTGTAACTTAAATTATCAGTCATTTTGTCCAGGAATCTCCGATGTCGCTGCCTTCTCTCTGGCGCTTGTCGCCCCTCGCCGCCGCCCTGTTGATTGGCTCCCAGGCCCATGCCCTGGAACTGCCACCCCAAGTGGTCACTGGCAACCCGCTGGGCAGCGAACAGCTGGCCTCGCCCACTACTGTGCTGGAAGGCGATGACCTGACCCTGCAACAAAAAGGCAGCCTCGGTGAAACCCTGAACAAGCAGCCGGGCGTATCGTCTTCGTACTTTGGCCCGGGGGCCAGCCGCCCGATCATTCGCGGCCAGGACGGCGACCGCATTCGTATCCTGCGCAACGGTGTGGGGGCACTGGATGCCTCGTCGCTGTCCTACGACCACGCGGTACCGCTGGACCCGATCAACGTTGACCGCATTGAAATCGTGCGGGGCCCGGCCGCCTTACTGTACGGCGGCAGCGCCATCGGTGGGGTGGTCAACACCTTCGACAATCGCATCCCCACCGAGGCCATCGAAGGCATCCATGGCGCTGGCGAGTTGCGCTACGGCGGTGCCGACACCACCCGCAGCAGCGCGGGCAAGTTGGAGGCCGGCAACGGTACCTTCGCCCTGCACCTGGATGCCAATGGGCGCGAATTCAACGACCTTAAAATCCCAGGCTATGCCCGCAGCCGGCATGCACCGGAGAGCGAGAACGGCCCCGGCAAAAACGGGCGCCTGGGTAACAGCAATGGGCGCCAGGACGGCGGTGCGGTGGGCGGTTCCTACACTTGGGACGATGGTTATGCCGGGCTGTCCTACAGCAATTACGACAGTAACTACGGCTCACCCGCCGAGCAGGATGTGCGCATCCGCATGAAACAGGACCACTACGCCTTTGCGTCCGAGATCCGCAACCTGCAAGGGCCGTTTACCTCGGTGAAAATAGACGCCGGTTACACCGACTACGAACACCGGGAAATCGAAGGCGGCGAAACCGGCACCACCTTCAAGAACAAAGGCTATGAAGCCCGCGTTGAAGCCCGACACCAGCCGATTGGCCCGTTCGATGGCGTGGTCGGCGCCCAAGTGACGCGCAACGAATTCTCGGCCCTGGGCGAAGAAGCTTTCGTGCCACAGAGCGACACCAACGCCGGCGCGCTGTTTATCCTCGAAGAAATGCAAGCCACTGAACGCCTGAAACTCAGCCTCGGCGCACGCGTGGAACACACCAGCGTCGACCCGAACGCCAAAGGCAACGAGCGTTTTGCCAATGCCGACAAGAGCAATAACTTCACCGCCGGCAGCTTGTCGTCTGGCGCTGTCTACACCCTTACGCCGGTCTGGTCCCTGGCCGCCACCCTGGGCTACACCGAACGCGCACCGACCTTCTACGAGCTGTATGCCAACGGCGCCCACGTCGCCACCGGCACCTACGAGTTGGGCGATGCCAACCTGAAGAAAGAAAAAGCCGTGTCCAGCGACCTGGCGCTGCGCTTTGACAACGGCACCCACAAGGGCAGCTTTGGCGTGTTCTATAGCCGCTTCTCCAATTACATCGGTTTGCTCGGCACTGGCCGTACGCTAAACGACGAAGGTGAAGAGGACGCGGGCGGTATTCCCGAGTACGAATATTCTGGCGTACGAGCACGCTTCGCCGGCTTCGAAGCCCAGGATCACTGGAAGCTCGGCGAAGGCGCCTACGGCAAGTTCGCGCTGGAACTGTCGGGCGATTACACCCGCGCCACCAACCTGGACACCGGCGAAGCCTTGCCGCGCATTGCGCCCCTGCGTTTGAACAGCGGCTTGCTGTGGGAACTGGATCGCTGGCAGGCACGTATCGATGTGGAACATGCCGCAGGCCAAGGGCGCGTGCCGGATAACGAAAGCGGCACCGACGGCTACACCACCCTCGGCGCCAGCGCGGGGTATCGCTTCAATGTGGGCGGCAGCCAGTGGCTGGCCTTCGTCAACGGAGAAAACCTGACCAACCAGACCGTGCGCTATGCCAGCTCGATCCTGCGCGATATCGCGCCGGCGCCAGGTAGAAGCGTGCAGTTCGGCGTTCGCACTACCTTCTAATCATCACCGAAAATCCCCTGTGGGAGCGGGCTTGCTCGCGAAAGCGTTGGGTCAGTCAACATCAATGTTTGCTGGGCCGACGTCTTCGCAGGCAAGCCAGCTCCCACATTTGAACGTCGTTGCGTTGAGCATTGCGTTCGCTTGACTGATCGGTATTGGGGCGACTATCTGTCACTGTTACCAAAACTGAAATGATGCATCTTGCGATTCACCCTTTCTCAAAACGCCCCGCCGCATTATCCTTCGCAACAATCTGAAACGCTTCAGCTCCCGGTCGACTCCTTTTGCCGAATCTCTTTTTGCTCAAAGACAGCGCTGTCTTAATCCGACCTGCGCTCGGGAGTTTATTGCCTGCCTGTGGATAACCCGGTTACCCACAGAAAAAACCAAAAATAACGATGAACCAAGCCCGAGCCGAATCGTCATCTACAGTGAGTGAAGCACGGGGTTACATAATTCCAACGTAACGGAGAAACACACTATGAGCACTGATGGTGCCTCAAGCCCAAGCCGCCTGTTGCCCAGGCTGCTAGGCGTCTTGCTGCTGATCATGGGGCTGGCCTTGCTGGCTGGCGGCGTCAAGCTGAGCATGCTCGGCGGGTCGCTGTACTACCTGCTCGCCGGTATCGGCATCACCCTGACCGGCGTGTTGCTGCTGGCCACCCGCCGCGCCGCGCTGGGCTTGTACGCACTGGTGTTGTTCGCCAGCACCGTGTGGGCCTTGTGGGAAGTCGGCCTGGACTGGTGGCAGTTGGTGCCGCGCCTGGCCCTGCTGTTCGCCTTGGGCATCGTCATGCTGTTGCCGTGGTTTCGTCGTCCGTTGCTGCGTGGCCAAGCGGCCCCGCTGGGTACCGGCGCGCTGAGCGTTGCCGTGGTGCTGGCGGGCGCGACCGCCCTGGCCAGCCAATTCACCAACCCAGGTGAAATGGTCAAGACCGGCCAACTGGACCGCGACGCGGTGCCGGGTATGGCCAGCGCTGCGCCAACCCAGGCCGATGGCGACTGGAACTCCTATGGCCGCTCGGCCTTCGGTGACCGTTACTCGCCACTGGCACAGATCACCCCGGAGAACGCCCATAAGCTGGTGCCGGCGTGGACTTATCGCACGGGCGACATCCCTGGCCCAGGCGATCCCGGTGAAACCACCGCGGAAAATACCCCGCTGAAAGTCAATGGCATGCTCTACGTGTGCACACCGCACAGCCAAGTGATTGCCCTGGACCCGGATACCGGCAAGGAAATCTGGCGTTTCGACCCGAAGATCACCACCCAGGGTGCTGAGAGCTTCAAAGGTTGGGCGCACATGACCTGCCGTGGCGTGTCGTACCACGATGACGCCGCCTACGCTTCCGAGCAGAGCCCGACGGGCACTGCCAGCCCGGCCGCCGCTCCGAATGCCTGCCCGAAACGCATCTTCGTGCCGACCGCCGATACCCGTCTGATCGCCCTGAACGCCGACACCGGCAAGATGTGCGAAGACTTCGGTGACAAAGGTCAGGTCGACCTGCGTGCCAACATCGGTAGCTTCGCCCCAGGCGGTTACTACTCCACGTCGCCACCGGCCGTGACCAAGAACCTGGTCGTGATCGGCGGTCACGTGACCGACAACGTTTCCATCGACGAGCCAAGCGGCGTGATCCGCGCGTTCGACGTGCACACCGGCAAGCTGGTGTGGAACTGGGACAGCGGCAACCCGGACGACACCACCCCGTTGGCCGAGGGCAAGACCTACACCCGCAACTCGCCGAACATGTGGTCCATGTTCGCCGTGGATGAAAAACTCGGCATGCTCTACCTGCCGATGGGCAACCAGATGCCCGACCAGTACGGCGGCGACCGTACCGATGAGTCCGAGAAGTACGCCGCTGGCCTGACCGCCCTGGACATCGACACCGGCCACGTGAAGTGGACCTTCCAGTTCACCCACCACGACCTGTGGGACATGGACGTGGGCGGCCAGCCTTCGCTGATCGACATCAAGACCGCTGCGGGCGTGAAGCAGGCAGTGATGGCGTCGACCAAGCAAGGCAGCATCTACGTGCTGGACCGCGCCACTGGCCAGCCAGTGGTGCCCGTCAATGAAATCCCGGTGCCACAAGGCGCAGTGGCGGGCGACCGCACCTCCCCTACCCAACCCAAGTCCGACCTGAACTTCATGCCGCCGCCGTTGAAAGAACGCGACATGTGGGGCGTGACCCCGTTCGACCAGATGCTGTGCCGGATCGACTTCAAATCCATGCGCTACGACGGCCCGTTCACACCGCCGTCCCTGCAAGGTTCGATCGTGTACCCAGGCAACTTCGGCGTGTTCGACTGGGGCGGCATCTCAGTTGACCCGGTGCGCCAGATCGCCTTCGTGAACCCAAGCTACATGGCGTTCAAATCGAAGCTGATCCCGGCTGCCGACATTGCCAAGCAAGGCCCACGCGTCAGCGAAACCGAAGGCGTGCAGCCGAACAAAGGCGCTCCGTATGGTGTGATCCTTGAAGCGCTGCTGTCGCCGATGGGCCTGCCGTGTCAGGCACCGGCCTGGGGCTACGTGGCGGCGGTCGACCTGACCACCCACCAGACCATCTGGATGCACAAGAACGGCACCGTGCGTGATAGCTCGCCGGTTCCAATCCCACTGACCATGGGCGTGCCTAGCCTGGGCGGTACGTTCACCACCGCCGGTGGCGTCGCGTTCCTCAGCGGCACCCTGGACCAGTACCTGCGTGCCTATGACGTGAAAAACGGCAAGCAACTGTGGGAAGGCCGCCTGCCTGCAGGCGCGCAAACCACCCCGATGACCTACACCGGCAAGGACGGCAAGCAATACGTGCTGGTCATGGCGGGCGGTCACGGCTCCCTGGGGACCAAGCAGGGTGACTATGTAATGGCGTTCAAACTGCCGGATTAAGCAACGCTGGCGGTACAAAAAAGCGGCGGCCCGAATGGGCAGCCGCTTTTTTTTGCCTGCCGAAAATGCCCCAGCGTTTCCCCTCAGCCCTTTAAAACTAATTTAGTGCGCACGCCCTGCGTAATACAAAAGGCGTACGGATAAAACTTTAAAGGGAGCTTCACTGCATGACGGACCATGTCGCTACAAAACCGATGCTTTCCACCCCCACAAAAATCCTGGAGCTTGAACACCTCAATACTGCCAGTTTGAAAAAACTCATCAGTGGCGAAGTGCTTGCCATTCGGGTACCTGAATTTGCCAACGCAACCACCAGCGCACGGTTGATTCAGGCCATCGACGATACCGCCACCCTGGAACACTACGGCCATGAAACCTACGAAGAGGGGCGCGTCGTTCAGCACTTCTACGGTGTGCATCGCTGGGGCACGCCGTTCAACTCCACGTACGGCAAGGCCGCCGGCGGTGACGCCCAAGAAAAATATTATGCAGACGCGGCCCGTATGCGCGGCCTTATCGACAGCCTCTGTGCGCCGCAAACGCCGCCCATTCAACAGCTGATGGAACAGTTCCAGGCGCTCTGGCCGCAAGGTGCAACAGCCGCTGCGTTCCAGGGCCGCCCAATGTTTTGCGGGATCATCCGCGTCATGTTCCCGGAGACGGCGCACCTCTCGGAAACGGTGCCCCATGTGGATTGCCTGCCCCGCACAGTCGCTGAACTGCAGCATCAATTCAGCGCCAATATCTACCTGCAAACACCGCCTTCGGGGGGCGAGTTGGTCATCTGGGATACCCAAGCCTTTGGCTATGAGGAGGTCAAGCGCTTCGAGGGGGCCCAACTGCCCGAACAGTGTTTACAAAAACCGCTGCGCATCCGCCCACGCCAGAACGAACTGGTGCTCATCAATACCCGCCGCCCCCACGCCATCTGTGGGTTCGATTCGGGAAAACGCGTCAGCATGCAGTCGTTTATTGGCTATAACGCCGGCGAACCGTTTTACTTCTGGTGCTAATACTTTTATTGCTCGTGCACATGGACGTTTATCTATGACCCCCGAAGAATTCCGCCAACATGGCTATGCCATGATCGACCTGATTGCAGACTACCGACAGAACATCGAACAACGCGGCGTGCAGCCCACCACCCAACCTGGCGAGATCAAAGCCGCCCTGCCGGTCAGCCCGCCTGAAACCGCCGAACCGTTCGAACAGATCATGGGCGATGTCGAAAAACTGATCATGCCCGGCTTGCTGCATTGGCAGCATCCCAGTTTCTTCGGGTTCTTCCCTTCCAATGTGGAACTGTCCTCAGTGCTGGGCGATTGCCTGAGCACCGGCCTGGGTGTGATTGGGTTGTCCTGGCAATCCAGCCCGGCCCTCACCGAAATCGAAGAAGTCACCACCGATTGGCTGCGCGACATGCTCGGCCTGGGCAGCACGTGGAGCGGTGTGATCCAGGACTCTGCGTCCACGTCCACGCTGGTGGCGCTTATCAGCGCCCGGGAACGCAGCTCCGATTACGCGCTGATGCACAACGGCCTGCAAAACAGCGGCGCGCCCCTGATCGTCTACACCTCAGCCCATGCCCACAGCTCGGTCAACAAGGCGGCGATCCTGGCCGGATTCGGCCAGAACCATATCCGCACCATCGCCACCGATGCACACAATGCAATGTCGCCCCTGGCACTGGCGCACGCCATCGAACAGGACCTGACCGCCGGCAACACGCCCTGCGTGGTGATTGCCACCACCGGCACCACGGCCGCCATGGCGATCGACCCTCTGGCGGCCATTGGCGACCTGACCCTACGCCACGGCCTGTGGCTGCATGTAGACTCGGCCATGGCTGGCGCCGCGATGATCCTGCCAGAATGCCGGGCCTTGTGGCATGGCATCGAAAAGGCTGACTCCCTAGTGCTCAACCCGCACAAATGGCTGGGCGCGGCCTTCGATTGCTCGGTGTATTTCGTGCGCGACCCCGAGCATTTGATTCGCATCATGACCACCAACCCGAGTTACCTGCAGTCCAGCGCAGACGGCCAAGTGCGAAACTACCGTGACTGGCGGATCTCTCTGGGCAGCCGTTTCCGCGCTTTGAAGTTGTGGTTCCTGATACGCGAGCAAGGCGTCAGCGGCCTGCAAGCGCGGTTGCGGCGAGACCTGGCCAATGCGCGCTGGCTGGCAGAGCAGATCGAAGCCAGCGAACACTGGACGCTGGTGGCCACGCCCGCCTTGCAAACCTTGTGCATTCGCCATGAGCCGCCGGGTTTGCAAGGCCAGGCACTGGACCATCACACCCGAGCCTGGGCAGAAAAACTCAACCAGTCAGGCGATGCCTACGTCACCCCCGCCCTCCTCGATGAGCGCTGGATGGTGAGGGTGTCCATCGGCGCGCTGGGCACCGAACGCCAGCATGTTCAAAGGTTGTGGGCGCGGTTGCAAACACTGGTCTAAGTAGGCACCCGCTCACGCCGCAACCACCGCTCGAACGCCATGGCGTTGAGCGGCCGGCTGATCAGGTAGCCCTGGGCCGTGTCGCAGTTCCAGCGTTTGAGCAAGGTGAGGCTGTGCTCGAACTCCACGCCCTCGGCCACCACCTTGAGCCCCAGGCTATGACTCATCTCGATGGTGGAACGCACGATCACGCCGTCGCCGCTGGTGCTGTCGAGGTTGCGCACAAAGGACTGGTCGATCTTCAGCTCTTGCACCGGTAGGCGCTGCAATTGGGCGAGGGACGAGTAGCCGGTGCCGAAATCATCCACCGACAGGCTGATTCCGCAATTGCGCAGCTGCTCCAGCACGCTGAGGGCCTGCTGCGGGTTGTGCATGATGGCGCTCTCGGTGATTTCAAAAATCAAATGCTCGGCGTCCACGTGGTATTGGGCCAATAGCGCAGTGACGCGAATCGCCAAGTCATCATCCGCCAAGTCGTTCACGGAGATATTCACCGACAGTTGGATAACCAGCCCACGCTGCGCCCATTCGGCAATCTGGCGGATGGCTTCCTCGATCACCCACAGCGTTAGCGCGCTCATGCTACCGGTGCGTTCGGCCAGGGGAATGAACTCCCCGGGGGACACTTGCCCCAGCGTCGGGTGTTGCCAACGCAGCAAGGCTTCAGCCTGGCTCACATGGCCGTGCCGCAGATCGAGCTTGGGCTGGTAGCACAGGTACAACTCGCCTTCGATCACGGCGCGGCGCAAGTCGCGAATCAGGGTGATCTGGCGTTGGTGGGCGAGGTCGCGGTCCGGTTGGTAGATCTGCAAATGCCCCGGCAGGTTGGCCGCGTCGTGCCGGGCGATAGCCGCGCGGTTGATCAATTCTTCCACCTGTTGCCCATCAGCAGGGTATGCGGCGATGCCGATGCTCACTTCATGGCGCACTTCGTCATTGCCGATGCGCAGGGGTTCGGTCAACGCCCCATGCAACTGGTCGGCGCGGGCCACGGCAGAGTCGATCTCGGTGTTTTCCAGCAGCAACAAAAACTCACTGCCGGCGATGCGTGCGGCGGTGTCGCTGGCCAACAGGCTGCTGGACAAGCAGCGGCTGGCCTCGCACAACATGTGCTCGACACCTTCGGGGCCAAACCCTTCGTTGATGACCCGGTAGTTTTCAATCCCCACGTACAGCAACACCACCGGCCGCCGTGCGCTGATCGCGCTGCCCAGGCGCTCCATGGCCAGGGCGCGGTTGGGCAGGCCGGTGAGCGGGTCATGCAAGGCATTGTGGGCCAGTTGCCGCTCGCGCAGGGCGATGCCGCTTTGCATGGCATTGAACGCACGCGCCAGCAGGCCGAACTCGTCGTGGCTACGCACCCGCACCGGGGTACGGTAGTCACCAGCCCCGATCCGTTCAGCGGCTTGCACCAGCGCATTGAGCGGGCGTGACACTCGCCGCGCCAGGAATAATGCCACCGCCAGCGAGACCAGCAGCACCGCCAGGGCAATCCCCATGAACTGCCGGTCCAGCGGCGCGAAGGATTCCAGCGCATGGTCCAGCGGGCTTTGCAGCAACACGCGCACTTCATCGCCTTCGCCGCTGTTGGCCAAGGGCAACACTTGGCTGAGCACACGCTGGCCGTGGAACAGCTGGATCTTCGCCTCAGGATCGACCTGCGTGCCATGCAAGAGGCTGATGATGCTTGGGCGCCAATTGCCAGGGTGGGTGGTGAACAGCTGACCGAGATGGCCGTCCTGCACACTGAGGAACGACACCTCCAGGTTGCTCATGGAGCGCAGTTCATGGGCGAATTGCGTGTCCATGGGAAAGCCCATGACCACGCGTGCGATCGGCACAGGCCCGAGCACATCTTTTTGCACCAGCAAATAGGGGCGCCCGGCCATGGCGACGATCAACATTTGCTGGCCGCTGCGCCGCGCCTTGCGCAAGGCATCGGCATACGGGAACAGCTGGCCGCGCGTCTGCATCAGCAGGGTGCTGACCATGACCCTGTCATCCAGGCCCAGCACCATCACTTCGCTGGAACTGACCCCGGTGCCATGGGTGCCCAGGGCCTCCAGGATCGGCAGCGTCCGGCCGCCGGCCACCGCCTGCTTGAACGGCCCATCGGCGGTGAGCCAGTCCAACCCGTACTGCAAGCGCCGCCCGCGCAGGTCCAGCAGGCGCTCGAACACCTGCCGCCCCGTGTTCAGCTGTACGTCGGCCTGGTTCTCCACCGCCCGAGTGGTGGCAGCGTTCACGGCAAAATAGGTGGCGGCCACGACCACCAGTAACAACAGCGCCAGCACCCCGGCTATGCGGGTCTGAAACGTGTGGCGCCAATGCATGGCCGCGCCCTCGGGCCGTGCTCGTCGCTCTTGGCCCTGCTTTCCTTGTGTCATACGCGTCCCTGCCGACTGCTAACCGGCGTCAAAAAAACATCCTTTTTAATGGATTATTTTATTTAGGCAGGTTAGCTGGGACTGAGGATAAGTAAACCCAATAAAAGCTGGGCCTGACTGTCATATTATTGACGATCAATTCGAGAAGCGGAGGGGTAAAGTACGTTGACCCCACCTCTCCCGTTATTTCATGCAAATTGTTGCTAACGACGCCGCCCCATTGAAACCACCGCAACCCCGCCCCATCTAACCTGCATACTTACTGATGCAGGTGCCCCATGAGCGACCAGCAAGAATTTCCAGATTACGACCTCAACGATTACGCCGACCCCGAAAACGCCGAAACCTCCTCGTCCAACACCGGCCTGGCGCTGCCTGGGCAAAACCTGCCGGACAAGGTTTACATCATCCCGATCCACAACCGGCCGTTTTTCCCGGCCCAAGTGTTGCCGGTGATCGTCAATGAAGAGCCCTGGGCCGAAACCCTGGAGTTGGTGAGCAAATCCGACCACCACTCCCTTGCGCTGTTTTTCATGGACACGCCGCCCGAAGACCCACGCCACTTCGACACCTCCGCCCTGCCGCTGTACGGCACCCTGGTGAAGGTGCACCACGCCAGCCGCGAGAACGGCAAGCTGCAGTTCGTCGCCCAGGGCCTGACCCGCGTGCGCATCAAGACCTGGCTCAAGCACCACCGCCCACCGTACCTGGTGGAAGTCGAATACCCGCACCAGCCCAGCGAGCCGACCGATGAGGTCAAGGCCTACGGCATGGCGCTGATCAATGCGATCAAGGAACTGCTGCCCCTCAACCCGCTGTACAGCGAAGAGTTGAAGAACTACCTCAACCGCTTCAGCCCCAACGACCCGTCGCCGCTCACCGACTTTGCCGCCGCCCTCACCTCGGCGACAGGTAATGAACTGCAGGAAGTGCTGGACTGCGTGCCCATGCTCAAACGCATGGAAAAAGTGCTGCCGATGCTGCGCAAAGAGGTAGAAGTCGCGCGTCTGCAAAAAGAGCTCTCCGCCGAGGTAAACCGCAAGATCGGCGAGCACCAGCGTGAGTTCTTCCTCAAGGAACAACTCAAGGTCATCCAGCAGGAGCTGGGCCTGACCAAGGACGATCGCAGCGCCGACGTCGAACAGTTCGAACAGCGCCTGCAAGGCAAAGTGCTGCCGGCGCAAGCGAAAAAACGCATTGATGAAGAACTGAACAAACTGTCGATCCTGGAAACCGGTTCGCCGGAATACGCCGTCACGCGCAACTACCTGGACTGGGCCACCTCGGTGCCGTGGGGCGTGTACGGTGAAGACAAACTCGACCTCAAGCACGCGCGCAAAGTGCTCGACAAGCACCATGCGGGCCTGGATGACATCAAGAGCCGCATCCTCGAATTCCTCGCCGTGGGCGCCTACAAAGGCGAAGTCGCCGGTTCCATCGTGTTGCTGGTGGGCCCGCCCGGCGTGGGCAAGACGAGTGTGGGCAAGTCCATCGCCGAATCCCTGGGGCGGCCGTTCTATCGCTTCAGTGTTGGCGGCATGCGCGACGAGGCCGAGATCAAGGGCCACCGGCGCACCTACATCGGCGCCCTGCCCGGCAAGCTGGTGCAGGCGTTGAAAGACGTGGAAGTGATGAACCCGGTGATCATGCTCGACGAAATCGACAAGATGGGCCAGAGCTTCCAGGGCGACCCGGCGTCGGCGTTGCTGGAAACCCTGGACCCGGAACAGAACGTCGAATTCCTCGACCATTACCTGGACCTGCGCCTGGACCTGTCCAAAGTGCTGTTTGTGTGCACCGCCAACACCCTGGACTCGATCCCGGGCCCGTTGCTGGACCGCATGGAAGTAATTCGCCTGTCGGGCTATATCACCGAAGAAAAAGTCGCCATCGCCAAGCGCCACCTGTGGCCCAAGCAGTTGGAAAAAGCCGGCGTGGCCAAAAACAGCCTGACCATCACCGACGGCGCCCTGCGCGCATTGATCGATGGTTATGCTCGGGAAGCCGGCGTGCGCCAACTGGAGAAGCAACTGGGCAAGCTGGTGCGCAAGGCGGTGGTCAAGCTGCTGGATGAACCGGAGTCGGTGATCAAGATCGGCAACAAGGACCTGGAAAGCTCCCTGGGCATGCCGGTATTCCGTAATGAGCAAGTGCTGTCCGGCACCGGCGTGATTACCGGCCTGGCCTGGACCAGCATGGGCGGCGCCACCTTGCCGATCGAAGCGACGCGCATCCACACGCTCAATCGCGGCTTCAAGCTCACCGGGCAGTTGGGTGAAGTGATGAAAGAGTCCGCCGAAATCGCCTACAGCTACATCAGTTCCAACCTGAAGTCGTTTGGCGGCGATGCGAAATTCTTCGACGAGGCCTTCGTGCACTTGCACGTGCCGGAAGGCGCCACGCCGAAAGACGGCCCGAGTGCCGGCGTGACCATGGCCAGTGCGTTGCTGTCCCTGGCCCGCAACCAACCGCCGAAAAAAGGCGTGGCGATGACCGGCGAACTGACCTTGACCGGGCATGTACTGCCGATTGGCGGGGTGCGCGAGAAGGTGATCGCGGCGCGGCGCCAGAAGATTCACGAGTTGATCTTGCCGGAGCCCAACCGTGGCAGCTTTGAAGAGCTGCCGGACTATTTGAAGGAAGGGATGACGGTGCACTTTGCCAAGCGGTTTGCGGATGTGGCGAAGGTGCTCTTCTGACGGTTATGTAGTGCCTGAGCTGGCCCTTTCGCGAGCAAGCCCGCTCCCACATTTGATCGCATTCCAAATGTGGGAGCGGGCTTGCTCGCGAAGAGGCCAGCCAGATCAACGCAAAAACCCACCTTGTCACACCTTGTCTCATCTTCGGTTATGCTCCCCCTTCGTCGTGTATTAACGGAGCCTTCATGACCGCTGCCCGCCTGTTTCTCCCCTTGAGCCTTGCCCTGCTGGCCGCATGCGCCAGTGCCCCCAAGCAAAACGTCAGCGTGGACAACCAGAGCGCCTGCCCGCTCCAGCTTAAAAACGGGCAAAACCTGATCCTCACCCTGCCCAGCAACCCCACCACCGGTTACCGCTGGGCCATCCAGGACTCCGCGGGCGGCGTGTTGCGCGCCTTGAGCCCTGAGGTCTACAGCAGCACCGAGTCCGGCGTGATCGGCGGGGGCGGCCAGTCCACCTGGCGCTTCCAGGCGTTTGCCCCAGGGCAAGGGCGTTTGCGCCTGACATCCCAGCAACCTTGGGAGCCGGAGGCCGAACCTGTCGAAACCTTTGACTGCGCCATTACGGTGAACTGATATGCCCTGGCTGATCCTTGCCTTGATGGGCGCCGGCACCTTTGTCTACGGCCTGGCGACCCATGCAACGCTGCTGTGCCTGCTGGTCAAGCCGCTGCCGGTGCTGGCGCTGCTGGGTTGGCTGCATGACGCGCCGCCCACCGAGTATCGACGCTGGATCAGCCTGGGGTTGATTTTTTCCGTGGTGGGCGACGTGTTACTTGCCTGGCCAGGCGACCTGTTTATCTTTGGCCTGGGCGCGTTTCTGTTCGCGCATTTGGCTTATCTCAAAGCTTATTTCAGTGACTGTCGGCGCTTGGCGCTGCTGCCGCTGGTGCTGGCCCTCGGCGTAGGCGCAATCTTGCTGAGCATCCTGATCTCCCACGGCCTCGGTGAACTGCTGATACCGGTGGTGGTTTACGCGCTGGTGATCAGCGCCATGCTCTGGCGTGCTTTGGCGCGACTGGGCAGCGAGGTGCCCAAACGTTCAGCGTGGCTGGCGGCGGTGGGTGCGGTGTCGTTTGTGGTTTCCGACGCGCTGATCGGCATCAACCGGTTTGTGCTGGCGTTCGAGGCAGCGCCGTATTTGCTGATCACCACCTACTGGCTCGGGCAGTGGGGCATCACCGCCTCGGCTTTCCATCAGACAACCCGCGCATCCGAGGAGCAACTTGGCTAAAATGCCGGCCTTTCCCCCATCGTCGCCGGAACAGCCGTGAGCAAAGAACCCGATCGCCTATTCGCCCAGCCCCTGCCCCAGGTGCCGGACTTCGCCTTTAACGAGGATGTGGTGCGGGTGTTCCCGGACATGATCAAGCGCTCGGTGCCGGGCTACCCCACCATCGTCGAAAACCTCGGCGTGCTGGCCGCGCAATTTGCCCAACCGGGTAGCGTGCTGTATGACCTGGGCTCTTCCCTGGGCGCCGTGACCCAAGCCCTGCGTCGCCATGTACGCACCGAGGGTTGCCGGGTGATCGCCGTGGATAACTCCGCCGCGATGGTCGAGCGCTGCCGCGAATACCTCAATGGCCAGGACTCGATGTTCCAGGAGTTGCTGCCGGTGGAGGTGATCGAGGGCGACATCCTCGCCCTGCAATTCAAGCCCGCCTCGGTGGTGGCCCTGAACTTCACCCTGCAATTTATCGCCCCCCAGGAGCGTCTGGCGTTGCTGGGGCGCATTCGCCAGGCGCTGCTGCCGGGCGGGGCGTTGATCCTCTCGGAAAAGCTGCGCTTTAACGATGTTGAAGAGCACGCGCTGCTGACCGACCTGCATATCGCCTTCAAACGCGCCAACGGCTACAGCGAACTGGAAATCGCCCAGAAGCGCAGCGCCATCGAAAACGTCATGAAGCCCGACAGCCTCGAAGAACACCGCGAACGCCTGCTGGCGGCCGGGTTCTCGAAAGTCGTGCCGTGGTTCCAGTGTCTTAACTTTGCCTCGTTGATTGCCTTGCCATGATTGATTTGTCCCCCCTCGCCCGCCATCTGGTCGGCACTCCCCTGGCCGTGTGGGCCCAGGGCCTGCAAGCGCAGCTCGATAGCAAGATGGAAAAAGGCCATGGCGACCTGGAGCGCTGGCAGAGCGCCTTGGATGCACTGCCGAAGATCCAGCCCAACAGCGTAGATTTGCTCAACGGCCTGGTGCTGGACACCGATTGCGACGACGCCACCCGCGAACAGATGCACACGGCGCTGATGGGCCTGAGCCCCTGGCGCAAAGGCCCGTTCCATCTGTTCGGCGTGCATGTGGACACCGAGTGGCGTTCGGACTGGAAGTGGTCGCGGGTGGCGCCGCACCTGAACCTCAAAGGCAAGCGCATCCTCGACGTGGGCTGCGGCAACGGCTACTACATGTGGCGCATGCTCGGCGCCGGGGCCGACAGCGTGATTGGCGTGGACCCCAACTGGCTGTTCTTCTGCCAGTTCCAGGCAGTGCAGCGCTACTTGTCCGAGCCCAAGGCCTGGCACCTGCCGTTCCCGTTCGAAGACTTGCCGGCGAACCTGGAAGGCTTTGACACGGTATTTTCCATGGGCGTGTTCTACCACCGCCGCTCGCCCATCGAGCATCTACTGGCGTTGAAGGACACCCTGGTCAAGGGCGGCGAGTTGGTGTTGGAAACATTGGTGGTGGAAGGCGACCAACAACAAGTGCTGGTGCCAGAAGACCGTTACGCCCAGATGCGCAACGTGTGGTTCTTGCCGTCGGTGCCGGCGTTGATGCTGTGGCTGCGCCGGGCCGGGTTCAGTGATGTGCGGTGCGTGGATGTGAGCGTGACCACGGTTGAGGAGCAGCGTGGAACGCAGTGGATGAAGTATCAGTCGCTGAGTGATTTCCTGGACCCTGAGGATCACAGCAAGACCATTGAAGGGCTGCCGGCACCGATGCGGGCGGTGATCATCGCGCGCAAATAACCCGCCGATCTTCTTGAATAAATGGAGATCAAACTGTGGGAGCGGGCTTGCTCGCGAATGCGGTGTGTCAGTCAAAGATAATGTGACTGACACACCGCATTCGCGAGCAAGCCCGCTCCCACATGGGTTTTTTCAGTGTCAGTTAGAAGGTGGCTTGGCCCGGCGAGCCTTGAAGAACTCGCTCAGGACAGCCCCACACTCCTCGGCCAATACCCCGCCCTCAAACAACACCCGATGGTTAAGAAAACCCTGGGTAAAAAACTGCCCCTGGCTTTGCACGATGCCCGCCTTCGGCTCCAACGCGCCATACACCACCCGCGCCACCCGCGAATGCACGATCAGCCCGGCACACATGCTGCACGGTTCCAGCGTCACGTACAGCGTGCTGCCCACCAGCCGATAGTTACTGATCGCTTGTGCAGCAGCGCGGATCGCGACCATTTCGGCATGGGCGCTGGGGTCGTTGCCACTGATGGGGCAGTTGAAGCCGCGGCCGATGATTTCACCGCCCTGCACCAGCACCGCACCCACCGGCACTTCGCCCAATGCAGCACCTTGGGCGGCGAGCGCCAGGGCTTCGCGCATAAAGTCCTGGTCGCGGCTGCGGTCGATAATCGCGGCGGGACGAATCTGGCGCATCACGCCACCTCGATGGCGGCCATCAGGCCGGTTTCCATGTGGTCGATCACATGGCAATGGAACATCCACACCCCTGGGTTATCCGCCACCAAGGCCACGCGGGCGCGTTCGTTCTTGCCCAGCAGATAGGTGTCGGTGAAATACGGGATCACCTTGTGGCGGTTGGACGCAAGCACCTTGAAGCTCATGCCGTGCAGGTGGATCGGGTGCTGGTATTGGGTCATGTTCTTCAATTCGAAAATGTAGCTCTTGCCCTTCTCCAGCTTGGCAATCGGGCGGTCGGCACAGGTCTTGTCGGTGATGTCCCAGGCCTGGCCGTTGATCTGCCACAGGCTCGGCGGCTTGCCGTTTTCGACGTTGACCGACACTGAGCCGACCCATTCGAAATTGAAGTTGAGTTTCTCGGCATTGGCCAGGTCTGGCTCGGCAACCGGGTTGGCCGGCAATGCCGGTGGCCATGCGGTAGGCGCGTCGGTATTGGCGACAGAGCGGAAGGTGCCAAGGCGCACCGGGCCGTTGCGCAGCGACAGTTCTTCGCCCGCCGGTGGCGCCTTGATCGCCAGGCAAATACGCATGCCCGGGCCCAGCCAATATTCCTTGCCCAACGGGCGCGGCTCGATGGGGTTGCCGTCCAACGCGTAGATCTGCGCTTCGACCCCGGGAATATTGAGGCGATAGGTCACAGTGTTATCGAGGTTGAGCAGGCGCACGCGGGTGATTTGCCCAGCCGGCAGGTCGATGACCGCCTGGGGCACCCCATTGATGGTCGACAGGCGCCCGGCCGTGCCGCCACGCGCCGCTTCACGGGGGATGCTGAACTCGACAAACGCGCCCTCTTCGTCGATGTGCCAGTTCTTCAGGCTCAAGGTGCGTTCGTACTTGAAACCGGTGGGTTCGCGCTCTTCCACGATCAACGGGCCGACCAGGCCACGGCCGAGTTCTTCGCTGCTGCTCACGTGAGGGTGATACCAGTAGCTGCCGGCATCGGGTACGCGGAATTTATAGTCGAAGTATTCGCCAGGCAGCACCGGCAATTGCGAGACGTAGGGCACGCCGTCCATTTCCAGCGGCAGGCGGATGCCGTGCCAGTGGATGGTAGTGGCGACTGGAAGATGGTTGATAAAGCGCACCCGCAGCCACTCGCCTTGGCGCACCCGCAACTCGGTGCCTGGCGCCGAAGGGCCGAACGCCCAGGCTGGGGTTTTGTGCCCCGGCACCAACTCTACGTCCAGGGGCGCGGCGATCAGCTCGTAATCGTGCCCCGCCTCGGACTCAGCGACTTTCCCCAGCCAGTAGCGGTAGCCACCACCGGCACCGACGCCTACTACGGCCAGGCCAGCAAGACCACCCAGGATTTGTCGACGGGAAAAGGATCGGGACACAACAACCTCGCGTATCTGCCGCAGGCCAAGGGCCCGCAAAGGGCTGATACGATACACCTGCGTCGGCTAAACAGTAAGGCTTCGCATTGCCGCATGGCGCAATTGTAAAACCCGATGAAGATCAAATGTGGGAGCGGGCTTGCTCGCGAATGCGGGGTCTCAGTAAATGCATCTTTAACTGACCCACCGCATTCGCGAGCAAGCCAGCTCCCACATTTTGGTCCCCAGTGTTCTTTAGACTGCGTTCACTCAGGCCTTGGCAGCGGCCAGAATCAGGGCTTTCATCTCGGCCACGGCGCCTTTGAAACCGACGAAAAGCGCGTGCGCGACCAGCGCATGGCCGATGTTCAGTTCGTTGATGCCCTTGATCGCAGCCACGGCTTCGACGTTGTGGTAATGCAAGCCATGGCCGGCATTGACGATCAAGCCTTCGTTGAGCCCGCAGTTCACGCCGTCGATGATGCGTTGCAGTTCGTCGGCCACTTCGGTCGGCGTGGTGGCATCGGCATAACGGCCAGTGTGCAGCTCGATCGCCGGGGCGCCGACGCGGCGGGAGGCTTCGATCTGGCGTTCGTCGGCGTCGATAAACAGCGAGACTTCGCTGCCGATCCGCGACAGGCGCTCCACCGCGGCCTTGATCCGCGCTTCCTGGCCGGCGACGTCGAGGCCGCCTTCGGTGGTCAGCTCCTGGCGAGTTTCCGGTACCAGGCAGATATGCGCCGGGCGAATGCGCTCGGCGAACGCCATCATTTCTTCGGTGACGCCCATTTCGAAGTTCATGCGGGTTTGCAGCACGTCCTTGAGCAGCAGCACATCGCGCTCCTGGATGTGACGGCGGTCTTCGCGCAGGTGCACGGTGATGCCGTCGGCGCCCGCTTCTTCGGCGTCCAGCGCGGCCTTGACCGGGTCAGGGTAACGGGTGCCCCGGGCCTGGCGCAGGGTGGCGACATGGTCGATGTTGACGCCAAGAAGAATGCGATTGCTGGTGGTCACGGAAGCGCTCCTGAAAAGGGAAAGAATCGGTGCACAGCATACACGGGGATGTCAGGGCTTTCGAAACAACTCGCGACTGACCAGCGGACGCCCGCCCAGGTGCACGGCCAGGGCCTGGCGCATCAGGCGCTTGGCGGCGGACAGCGCACCGGGAGCGTGCCAGTCGGCTTCACTCATGGCCAGCAGTTCGGTGCCCTGAAACAGGCCGGGCTGCAGCAGGTACACGCGCTCAAGCCCCGCATCGACTTGCAGGCGATACATGCCATCGGCGGCGATGGGCTCTCCGTGCAAGTCGTTGGCCAGTTCGAAGCCGTAGCCAAGGTCGTCGAGCAAACGCCATTCGAAAGCGCGCAGCAGCGGTTCCAGCGGACGGCCTTCAGCGAGGGCCAGCAAGGTGGCAGCGTAGTGATCAAAGACTGCCGGGTGCGGGTCTTCGGCGGGCAGCAGGCGGATCAGCAGCTCATTGAGGTAAAGGCCGCTGAATAACGCATCGCCATTAAGCCAGGCCGAGGTGCCAACGCTTTCCAGGCGGCCGACGTTTTTCAGCTCGCCCTTGCCGCGAAACTCCACGTCCAGCGCCACGAACGGCCGCGCCAAAGTGCCCGCCTTGCCCCGCGCGCTGCGCAATACCGCGCGCAGGCGGCCTTGGGGCGTGAGGAAGTCCACCAGCGCACTGGTTTCGCGGTAGGCGCGGCTGTGCAGGACATAGGCAAGTTGGCTGGGGGGGGAGGCGGACATGAGGCTCTCTCGCAGAACGTGAAACAGCGCCGATCCAATGTGGGAGCGGGCTTGCCCGCGATGGCGGCGTCACAGTCAACATCTCTGCCGAATGTTACATCCTCATCGCGGGCAAGCCCGCTCCCACAAAGTTTTGCAGTGTGTTCGAGGCCCGTTACAGGTCGCCGTAGCCCAGGGAGCGCAACGCACGCTCATCATCGGACCAGCCACCCTTCACCTTCACCCACAGGTTGAGCATGATCTTGGAGTCGAACAGCAACTCCATATCCTTGCGCGCTTCGGTGCCGATGCGCTTGATACGCTCGCCCTTGTCGCCAATGATGATTTTCTTCTGGCCGTCACGTTCGACGAGGATCAGCGCATGAATGTGCAAGGTCTTGCCCTGCTGCTTGAACTCTTCGATTTCGACGGTGATCTGGTACGGCAGCTCGGCGCCCATCTGGCGCATGATTTTCTCGCGTACCAGTTCGGCGGCGAGGAAGCGGCTGCTGCGGTCGGTGATCTGGTCTTCCGGGAAGAAGTGCTCGTTTTCTGGCAGGTAACCGGCGATCACGCGCTCCAGGGCTTCGAGGTTGTGGCCGTGCTGGGCCGAGATCGGCATGATCTGGGCGTTCGGCAGTTGCTCCTGCAACCAGGTCAGGTGCGGCATCAGCTCGGCTTTGTCTTCGATACGGTCGGTCTTGTTCAGCGCGACGATCAACGGGCCGGTCACGTATTGCACACGCTCGAGGACCATCTGGTCTTCGTCGGTCCACTTGGTGCGGTCAACCACGAAGATCACCACGTCGACGTCTTTCAACGCGGCCGAGGCGGTCTTGTTCATGTAGCGGTTCAGGGCTTTCTCGCCGCCTTTGTGCATGCCAGGGGTATCGACATACACCGCTTGCACGTTGCCTTCGGTCTTGATGCCCAGCATGTTGTGGCGGGTGGTCTGGGGCTTGCGCGAGGTGATCGCGAGCTTCTGGCCGAGGATGTGGTTGAGCAGCGTGGACTTGCCCACGTTCGGGCGGCCGACGATGGCAACATAGCCACAGCGTGTTGCGGTTGAATCAGTCATGGCCATTCTCCACGCCCAGGGCAATCAGTGCTGCAGCGGCCGCTACCTGTTCGGCAATACGACGGCTCACACCCTGACCTCGGCTTTTTTCGTTCAATAAAGTGATTTCACATTCCACGAAGAACACCCGGCAATGGGGCTCGCCCTGGATATCCACCACTTCGTAGCGTGGCAGTTCGCAACCGCGGGACTGCAGGTACTCTTGCAGGCGGGTCTTGGGATCCTTGTTGGTGTCTACCAGCGTCAGGCTTTCGATTTCCGAGGCCAGCCAGGCGACAACGCGTTCCTTGGCCGTCTCCATCCCGGCATCGAGGTAGATCGCACCGATCAAGGCTTCCAGGGCATCAGCCAGGATTGACTCGCGACGGAAACCGCCGCTTTTCAACTCACCGGAACCCAGCCGCAGGTACTCGCCCAGGCCAAAGCCTCGAGCCAGCACAGCCAGGGTCTCGCCTTTCACAAGGCGTGCGCGCAGGCGCGACAGCTGGCCTTCTCGCGCTTGGGGGAAGCGCTCGAACAGCGCCTCGCCGGCGGCGAAATTGAGGATAGCGTCACCGAGGAATTCCAGGCGCTCGTTATTGCGCCCTGCAAAGCTGCGGTGTGTGAGGGCAAGGACCATCAATTCCTGGTCCTTGAAGGTGTAGCCGAGCTGACGCTCGAGACGACTTAGAGAAACGGTCACGGTTTATCCATATCTAGTTGATGGCACCGGCGGCCATCGACGATTGACGCAGTGTTCAAATTCAAATCCTGATGGGTACCGGGCATCGGAAAATGTCCAAGCCCCAGAAAAGCATTCGGCGCTGTGTTCACAGCGCCGCTTGTATTACTTGATCAGCCCGACCCGCGAGAAGTTCGGCAGGTGGCTGAGCTTGGGTTCCGGCCAACTCATCCAGACCGCGAAGGCTTTGCCGACAATGTTCTCGTCGGGCACCATGCCCAGCAGGTCCTTGGGAATGTTGGGGTCATCCCAGTAGCGGCTGTCGTTGGAGTTGTCGCGGTTGTCGCCCATCATGAAGTAATGCCCGGCAGGCACTTTCCACTGGCCATCCGGCATCGCGCGGTAGCGGCTCATTTCCTTGCGGATTTGGTGCTCCACCGCGCCGAGTTTTTCCTGGTACAGCTCGGCGCTGCCCAGGGTATTCGGCTCGGCGCCCAGCAGCTTCTCGGCCACCGACTCACCGTTGATGAACAGGCGCTTGTCGCTGGTGTAGCGCACCACGTCGCCCGGCAGGCCGACCACACGTTTGATGTAGTTGACGTTAGGGTCGCTTGGGTAGCGGAACACCATCACATCACCGCGCTGCGGGTCACCCACGGGGATGACTTTTTTGTCGATCACCGGTAGGCGAATGCCGTAGGAAAACTTGTTCACCAGGATGAAGTCGCCCACATCCAGGGTCGGTTTCATCGACCCCGAAGGGATCTGGAACGGCTCTACCAGAAACGAGCGCAACACCAGCACGATGAACAACACCGGGAAGAACGACTTGCCGTACTCAACCAGCAAGGGCTCTTTGTTCAGCTTCTCGACCACCACCGCATCGGGCTGGCTGACGCTGCCCTGATAGGAAGCAATGGCCGCCCGACGACGCGGGGCGAAGAACACCAGATCGAGCAACGCCAGGAGACCACAGACGGCAACGGCAATGACCAGCAACAGCGGGAAATTTAGTGACATAGGACCTAACTATCCAACCTGAGCACCGCAAGGAAGGCTTCTTGTGGAACTTCCACGTTGCCTACTTGCTTCATGCGTTTTTTACCGGCCTTTTGCTTCTCAAGCAGTTTGCGCTTACGGCTTACGTCACCGCCGTAGCATTTGGCCAGTACGTTCTTTCTGAGAGCCTTGACGGAGGTCCGTGCAATGATCTGCCCGCCGATGGCGGCCTGGATCGCGACGTCGAACATCTGGCGCGGAATCAGTTCTTTCATCTTCTCGGTCAGTTGGCGACCTTTGTAATGCGCGTTGTCCTTGTGCACGATCAGTGCCAGGGCATCTACCTTGTCGCCGTTGATCAGCACATCCAGTTTCACCAGATTAGCCGATTGGTAACGATCGAAATGGTAGTCCAGCGAAGCATAGCCGCGACTGGTGGACTTGAGACGGTCGAAGAAGTCCAGGACCACTTCGTTCATCGGCATATCGTAGGTCACTTGTACCTGAGTACCGAGGAACAGCATGTCGCGCTGCACGCCACGCTTTTCGATACACAGTGTAATGACGTTGCCCAAGTGTTCCTGCGGTACCAGGATATTGGCCCGCACGATCGGCTCGCGCATGTCTTCGATGGCCGACAGGTCCGGAAGCTTGGAGGGGTTGTCGACGTAAATCGTTTCACCGGTTTTGAGCAGCAACTCAAAAATAACGGTTGGCGCGGTGGTGATCAGGTCCAGGTCGTACTCGCGCTCAAGGCGCTCCTGGATGATCTCCATGTGCAGCATGCCCAGGAACCCGCAACGGAAGCCGAAGCCCAGGGCGTCGGAGCTTTCCGGGGTGTACTGCAACGACGAGTCGTTGAGGGTCAGTTTTTGCAGGGCTTCGCGGAAATCTTCGAAGTCATCGGAGCTGACCGGGAACAGGCCGGCGTAGACCTGTGGCTGGATGCGCTTGAAGCCGGGCAGCACGTCGACGTCTGGCGTGGAGCTCAAGGTCAGGGTGTCACCCACTGGCGCACCATGAATGTCCTTGATGCCTGCGATGATGAAGCCTACTTCACCGGCTTTCAGATCAACGGTAGCGGTGTGCTTGGGGTTGAATACACCGACGCTGTCCACCAGGTGGATCTTGCCGGTGGACTTGACCAGGATCTTGTCGCCCTTCTTCACACGGCCATGGCGCACGCGCACCAGGGACACAACGCCCAGGTAGTTGTCGAACCAGGAGTCGATGATCAACGCTTGCAGCGGATCTTCGTAGTTGCCGGTCGGCGCGGGAATGGTGTGCACCAGGCGTTCGAGCACTTCGTCGACACCCAGGCCGGTCTTGGCGCTGCAGGTGACGGCGTCGGTGGCATCGATGCCGATGATCTTCTCGATCTCTTCCTTGACGCGCTCAGGCTCGGCCTGGGGCAGGTCGATCTTGTTGAGCACGGGCATGACTTCCAGGCCCTGCTCGATCGCGGTGTAGCAGTTGGCAACCGACTGCGCCTCGACGCCCTGGCCGGCATCGACCACCAGCAACGCACCTTCACAGGCCGCCAGCGAACGGCTGACTTCATAGGTGAAGTCAACGTGGCCTGGGGTATCAATGAAGTTCAGCTGGTAAGTGATGCCGTCTTTGGCCTTGTAGTACAGCGTGACGCTGTGGGCCTTGATGGTGATCCCGCGCTCGCGTTCGAGGTCCATGGAATCCAGTACCTGGGCTTCCATTTCACGCTCGGCAAGGCCGCCGCACATCTGGATAAATCGATCGGCCAGCGTCGACTTGCCATGGTCAATGTGGGCGATGATGGAGAAATTGCGGATATGACTCAAATCACTCACGGATCAACACTCAAAAAGGCTGCAGGCAGATTGCCCGCTGAAAAATAGCCGGGAATTGTACCTGATGCTCAGGCCAGACGTCATCTTTGCTGACCAATACAAAAAAGCCCCATCTTAATGGGGCTTAAAATTGTAGGAGCGAGCTTGCTCGCGAAGATCGTCAACGATAACGCGCTTATCCGGGATAAACGCGGCGTTTCGCAGATTTTCGCGAGCAAGCTCGCTCCTACAGTTAGCGCGGCTTCAACCCGCCCGGCGCAGCAGCCAGAACCCAGCCACGGCACAGATGGCCGTAGGCACCAGCACCGCAAACAGCGGCGAGAAGCCGAATACCAGGCTCGACGGCCCAAGCAAATCCTGGGCGATGCGGAAGGTGAAGCCCACCAGCACGCCGGTAAATACCCGTTGGCCCAGGGTCACGGAGCGTAATGGCCCGAAAATGAAGGAAATCGCCATCAACACCAAGGCGGCGGTAACCACCGGCTGCAAGACTTTCACCCAGAACGCCAGCCAGTAGCGGCCATTGTTCAAACCCTGTTCCTTGAGGTAGTGGATATAGCTCCACAAACCGGAGATCGGCAGGGCTTCCGGCACCATGACCACGGTGTTGAGCAATTCCGGCTTGAGGGCGATATCCCACTGTTCGGTCGGCACGTTGACCACTTCGGTGCTGGACTGGGTGCCCTGGCCCACGTTACGGAAGTGCGTGGTGGTGACGTCGCTCAGTTGCCATTGCTCGCCACTGTACTGCGCGCGCTTGGCGAAGCTGGACGACAGCATGTGCCGTTCTTTGTCGAAGGTGTAGCGGGTCACCCCGATCAACAGGCCACCCGGCTGCACGGCATTGATGTGGATGAACTCGTCACCTTGGCGGTGCCACAGGCCATGCTTGGCGCTTTGCGCATCGCCCGAACCCTGGGCCAGGGCGCGATTGGCCTGGGCGGTGGCTTCGGCCGGTGGCGCGACGTACTCACCGATCAGCACGCTGCACGCCATCAGCAGCAGCATCGGCTTCATCACCGCCCAGACGATACGGCCGATAGACACCCCGGCGGCGCGCATGATGGTCAGCTCGCTGTTGCTGGCCAGGGTACCCAGGCCGATCAGGCAACCAATCAGCGCGGCCATTGGCATCATGTCGTAGAGACGACGCGGCGCGGTCAGTGCGACGTAGCTCAGCACGTCCGTGACTGTGTAAGTGTCAGTAACGTTGCCCACTTCATCAATGAAGGCGAACAACAAGGCCAGGCCGAGGATGATGCCCAGTACCGCGAGGATGGCGATCAGTACGCTAATGCCGATGTAGCGATCAAGCTTAGCCACGGGCCAACTCCTTCAGGCCACGACGGCTCTTCATTTTCAAACGGATAGGTTCCCAGTAGAGCAGCCCCAGGCCGATCATCAGGAAAACCCCGTGCACCCACCACAGGCCCAGCGCTGGCGGCAACTTGCCCTTTTCCAGGGAACCACGGGCAGAAATCAGGATGGTCAGGTAGGCCATATACAGCAGGATCGCCGGCAGCAACTTGAGGAAACGCCCTTGGCGCGGGTTGACGCGCGACAGCGGCACGGCCATCAAGGTCACGATAAACACCAGCAGCGGCAGGGACAGGCGCCATTGCAACTCGGCGATGGAGCGCAACTCCGGGCTGCCGAACAGCGATGAGGTGGGCAGTGCGTCGCGGTCGGTGACCTCGTCACTGATCTCGGCCTTGGGCAGCATGACGCCGTAGGTGTCGTACTTGATCGCCCGATAATCCGCCAGGCCAGGGCTGCCGTCGTAGCGGTAGCCGTTTTCCAGGATCAGGTAGCGGTTGCCATCGGGGCGGATTTCCTGGCGACCGCTGTCGGCCACCAAGATGGTAATGCCGCGGTCTTTCTGGTTCTGGCCGAGGTTCTTCTGGGAAATGAACACGCCGCCGAGGTTGGAACGGTCGTCGGTCATGGTTTCGGTGTAGGTCACCCGCGAGCCGTCGCTGAGCGCCTGGAAGCGACCGGGCTCGAGGGTGTCGAACTCCGTCATCGCATCCTGCTTGTTCAGCAGCAACTGGAATTGCATGGCCCCCTGGGGCGCCAGGCTCATGCTCAACCAGGCCACCACCAGAGCAACACCGGCGGCAGGCACCATGGTCATGGCCAGCAGGCGCTGCTGGCTCATGCCGGTGGCCGACAGCACGGTCATCTCGCTTTCCAGGTACAGCCGGCCATAGGCCAGCAATATGCCGAGAAACAGGCCAAGCGGCAGGATCAACTGCAGCATGCCGGGCATCCGGTAGCCCATGATCAGGAACAGTGAGCCCGGATCCAGGGCGCCGGCGGCGGCTTGGGCCAGGAACTTGACGAAACGACCACTCATGATGATGACCAGCAACACCGCACTCACGGCACTCAGGGTCAACAGGACTTCGCGGGACAGATAACGGAAGACAATCAAACCAGACACTCCAGGGTTGTCAGGCTAAGGCGGCCAAACAAGCAAGCATACCGAGTCGACCCGTTTACCACGGGCCGGCTAAAAAGATGGCGCATTATCCTGTGATTGACCGCGCCTGTCACGGAGCTTACTCATGCGCACGCACAAAGCGTGCGCCAAGGGTTGTCAGGCTCCGCTGGCGAGGTTCAAACTGCGGCCTTTGTCGCTGGCGGTTTACAACGCTGCCGAGCTTTAAAGCCGGAGTACAAGCTCCCGGCTCACAGACCTTGATAAGGGACCCGAAAATGGAATTGGTTGTAAAAAGCGTTAGCCCCGAAACGTTGAAAACCGCCACCCTCGTGGTCGCTGTCGGCGAAGGCCGCACACTCGGCGTCGCCGCCAAGCAACTGGACGAACTGAGCGGCGGCGCTATCAGCGCAGTGCTCAAGCGCGGTGACCTGGCCGGCAAGGTCGGCCAGAGCCTGCTGCTGCAGAGCCTGCCCAACCTTAAAGCCGAGCGCGTTTTGCTGGTGGGCGTGGGCAAGGATGCCGAACTGGGCGACCGTCCGTTTCGCAAGATCGTCAGCGGCCTCCTCACCACCCTCAAGGGCCTGGGCGGCAGCGATGCGGTGCTGGCACTCGATGAAATCGTGGTCAAGGGCCGCGACAGCTACGGCAAGACCCGACTGCTGGCTGAGTCGCTGGTGGACGGCGGCTATATTTTCGACCAGTTCAAGAGCCAGAAAGCCGAACCCCGCGCCCTGAAGAAAATCACCCTGCTGACCATCAAGGCTGCCCAGGCTGAAGTCCAGCGCGCCGTCACCCACGCCCAGGCCATCGCCAACGGCATGTCGTTCACTCGCGACCTGGGCAACCTGCCGCCGAACATCTGCCACCCGACGTTCCTGGGCGAACAGGCCAAGGCACTGGGCAAAGAGTTCAAGGGCTTGAAGGTTGAAGTGCTGGACGAGAAGAAGATCAAGGACCTGGGCATGGGCTCGTTCTATGCCGTGGGCCAGGGCAGCGACCAGCCGCCACGCCTGATCGTGATGCAATACAACGGCGGCAAGAAGTCCGAGAAGCCTTACGCCCTGGTAGGTAAAGGCATCACCTTCGATACCGGCGGCATCAGCCTCAAGCCGGGCGCCGGCATGGACGAGATGAAGTACGACATGGGCGGCGCCGCCAGCGTGTTCGGCACCCTGCGTGCCGTGCTGGAACTCAAGCTGCCGATCAACCTGGTGTGCATCCTGGCCTGCGCCGAGAACATGCCGAGCGGCGGCGCGGCTCGCCCGGGCGATATCGTCACCACCATGAGCGGCCAGACCGTAGAGATCCTCAACACCGACGCCGAAGGCCGTCTGGTGCTGTGCGACGCCCTGACCTACGCCGAGCGCTTCAAGCCCCAGGCCGTGATCGACATCGCTACCTTGACCGGTGCCTGCGTAGTTGCCCTGGGCGCCCACACTTCGGGCCTGCTGGGCAACAACGACGAACTGATCGAGCAACTGCTCAGCGCCGGCAAGGCCGCCGACGACCGCGCCTGGCAACTGCCGCTGTTCGATGAGTACCAGGAACAACTCGACAGCCCGTTCGCCGACATCGCCAACATCGGTGGCCCGAAAGCCGGCACCATCACGGCGGCCTGCTTCCTGTCGCGCTTTGCCAAGAACTTCAACTGGGCTCACCTGGACATCGCCGGCACGGCCTGGACCAGCGGCGGCAAGGACAAGGGCGCCACTGGCCGTCCGGTGCCCCTGTTGACCCAATACCTGCTGGATCGCGCCAAGGCTTAAGCGGCCCCTGCGCCCCTCTGTAGGAGCGAGCTTGCTCCTACAGAGGGGCCATCAGGCCAACCCCAGGATTTTCAATGCCCCAAGTCGACTTCTATATATTGCCCAGCGCCGATCCCCTCGCGCGCCTGGACTTTGCCTGCAAACTCACCGAAAAAGCCTGGCGTATGGGCCATCGCATCTACCTGCACTGCAGCGATGCCGCCCAACGTGACGAACTTGATGCCCGTCTGTGGCGCTTCAAGGGCGAAAGCTTCGTGCCCCACGGCCACGCCGAATCCGAACCTGAAAGCCTGGTTGTGCTGGGCTTGGGAGACAACTGCGGCGATCACCATGACTTGCTGGTCAACCTCGACCTGAAAGTACCGGCCTTTGCCCAAGCGTTCGCCCGTGTGGCGGAAGTGGTGGTGGAAGACCCGGCTATTCGTCAGGCCGCGCGGGAGAGTTTCCGTTTCTACCGTGAACAGGGCTATCCTCTGCAAGATCACCGGCTACAACGACTTTGAGTACATGATGGACACTCCAAACCCGCTGAAAAAAGACGACCACCTGCTGGATGACCTGGAGTCGATCCGTCAGTTGCTGGGTGATGACAACCTGCAACCGCCGCTGCTGACCGAGACGGCCGATGGCGAGGTACAGATCCCGCTGCTGTTCGACATGGTCGGCGGCAAGCCTGCCGCGCCGGCACCTGTGGTTGCTGAACCCGCCCCAGCCGCCGAAAAAGCCCCCGATGCCCTGCTGCTGCACCTGGACAACGAACTGCGCGCCGCCGCGCAATTGATCATGCAGGATGTGATCGACGACTTTGCGCCGCATATCGAAGCCGAGATCAAGCGTCGGATGGATGCGCGGATGGAGCGGTTGCTCAGCCAATACCAGAACTGAAAGTCCCCCCCATCCTTGTGGGAGCTGGCTTGCCTGCGATGGCGGCGCTTCAGTCGCCGAAGATGCTGACTGAAACACCGCCATCGCAGGCAAGCCAGCTCCCACATTAATTCTGCATCGGTCTTAACCGTCTTCGCCTCGCCCTCGCCCCTATCCCCCGTTATACTTGCCGGCTTTCCTGAATAAATGCCAACTAGGGTCCCGCCGCGCATGGATAAGACCTACCAGCCCCACGCTATCGAAACTTCCTGGTACAACACCTGGGAGTCCGAGAACTATTTCGCCCCACAAGGTGCGGGCGACTCGTACACCATCATGATTCCGCCACCGAACGTCACTGGCAGCCTGCACATGGGCCATGGCTTCAACAATGCGATCATGGATGCGTTGATCCGCTTCCGCCGCATGCAGGGTCGCGACACCCTGTGGCAACCGGGCACCGACCACGCCGGCATCGCCACCCAGATGCTGGTGGAACGCCAACTGGAAGCCACCGGCCAGAACCGTCACGACCTGGGTCGCGAGAAATTCCTGGAGAAAGTCTGGGAATGGAAAGACCAGTCCGGCGGCAATATCAGCCGTCAGATCCGTCGCCTGGGTTCGTCCGTAGACTGGAGCCGCGAGCGCTTCACCATGGACGACGGCCTGTCCGAAGCCGTAAAGGAAGCCTTCGTGCGCCTGCACGAAGACGGCCTGATCTACCGCGGCAAGCGCCTGGTCAACTGGGACACCAAGTTGCACACGGCGATTTCCGACCTTGAAGTGGAAAACCACGACGAGAAAGGCTTCCTGTGGAACCTCAAGTACCCGCTGGCCGACGGCGCCAAGACCGCTGAAGGCAATGATTACCTGATCGTCGCCACTACCCGTCCGGAAACCATGCTCGGCGATGCCGCCGTCGCTGTTAACCCGAACGACGAGCGCTACCAGGCGCTGATCGGCAAGTTTGTCGAACTGCCGCTGGTTGGCCGCCGCATCCCGATCATCGCGGATGACTATTGCGACCCTGAGTTCGGCACCGGCTGCGTGAAAATCACCCCGGCCCACGATTTCAACGACTACGAAGTCGGCAAGCGCCACAACCTGCCGCTGCTGAACATCTTCGACAAAAATGCCGCCGTATTGCCGGCCTGCCAGGTGTTCAACCTGGACGGCTCGCTGAACGACAGCATCGACGGCAAGATCCCCGCCGAATACGCAGGTCTGGACCGTTTTGAAGCGCGCAAGCAGATCGTAGCTGCCTTCGACGCCGCCGGTTTGCTGGTCAGCGTCGACGACCACGGCCTGAAAGTGCCGAAGGGCGACCGCTCCGGCACCGTGATCGAGCCGTGGCTGACCGATCAGTGGTACGTGTCCACCAAGCCGCTGGCAGAACCTGCGATTGCCGCCGTGGAAGATGGCCGCATCCAGTTCGTGCCCAAACAGTACGAAAACATGTACTTCTCGTGGATGCGCGACATCCAGGACTGGTGCATCAGCCGTCAGCTGTGGTGGGGCCACCGTATTCCGGCCTGGTATGACGAATCGGGCAAGGTTTATGTAGGCCGCGACGAAGCCGAAGTGCGTGCCAAGCACAACCTCGGCGCCGACATCGCGCTGCAACAGGACAACGACGTACTGGACACCTGGTTCAGTTCGGGCCTGTGGACCTTCTCTACCCTTGGCTGGCCGCAGCAGACCGAGTTCCTGAAGAAATTCCACTCCACCGACGTGCTGGTCACCGGCTTCGACATCATTTTCTTCTGGGTTGCCCGGATGATCATGCTCACCATGCACCTGGTGAAGAACGAAGACGGCACCCCGCAGGTACCGTTCAAGACCGTGTACGTACACGGCCTGGTACGCGACGGCCAGGGCCAGAAGATGTCCAAGTCCAAGGGTAACGTCCTGGACCCGCTGGACATCATCGACGGCATCGACCTGGAAACCCTGGTGCAGAAACGCACCTCGGGCCTGATGCAGCCGAAACTGGCGAAAAAGATCGAGAAGCAGACCCGCGACGAATTCGCCGACGGCATCGCCAGCTACGGCACCGACGCCCTGCGCTTCACCTTCTGCTCGCTGGCCTCCACCGGTCGCGACATCAAGTTCGACATGGGCCGCGTCGAAGGCTATCGCAACTTCTGCAACAAGATCTGGAACGCGGCGCGCTACGTGCTGGACAAAGGCGAAGACTGCGGCCAGAACGGCGAAGCCTATGAGCTGAGCCTGGCGGATCGCTGGATCATCTCGCAGTTGCAGCGCACCGAAGCCGAAGTGACCCGCCAGCTCGACCAGTTCCGTTTCGACCTGGCCGCACAGGCCCTGTACGAGTTCATCTGGAACCAGTATTGCGACTGGTACCTGGAACTGTCCAAGCCGGTGCTGTGGGACGAGAACGCCCCGGTCGAACGCCAGCGCGGCACCCGTCGCACCCTGGTGCGCGTGCTCGAAGTGGCGCTGCGCCTGGCGCATCCGTTCATGCCGTTCATCACCGAAGAAATCTGGCAGCGCCTGGCGCCGCTGGCCGGTATCGAAGGCAAGACCATCATGCTGCAACCTTGGCCGGTGGCCAACGAAGCGCGCATCGATGAGGCCGCCGAAAGCGATATCGAATGGCTCAAGACCCTGATGCTCGGCACACGCAACATCCGCGCCGAGATGAACATCGGGCCGGGCAAGCCGCTGGCCGTGTTCGTCAAGAACGCCAGTGCCGAAGACCAGCGTCGCCTCAGCGAGAACGATGCGCTGCTCAAGAAACTGGCCAAGCTGGAGTCGATCACCGTATTGGCTGCCGATGCCGAAGCACCGTTGTCTGCCACCGCGTTGGTGGGTGATATGGAAGTGCTGGTACCGATGGCCGGCCTGATCGACAAGGGCGCGGAACTTGCCCGCCTCGACAAGGAAATTGCGCGCCTGCAAGGCGAAGTGCAGCGAGTGGGCGGCAAGCTGTCCAACGCGGCGTTCGTCGACAAAGCGCCAGCTGAAGTGATCGAGAAAGAACGCGCCAAGTTGGCCGAGGCTGAACAGGCCTTGGGCAAGCTGGCGGAGCAACACGCGCGGATTTCCAGCCTGTAAGGGGAAACCATGTAGAGAAAGAGGCCTTCGGGCCTCTTTTTTTGTCCAGGAAAACGACACCATTTCCCAATCAAAACCCTATCCCTGTGGGAGCTGGCTTGCCAGCGATAGCATCACCTCAGTCTGCCTGATACACCCAGTCGCCTGCATCGCAGGCAAGCCAGCTCCCACATTTGACCGAGTTGTCCCCGGGAATGTGTGACAATGACCGCCACTTTGAGCCAAACCCAGAATCATCATGACCGCCCCCACTACGCCCAAACCTCCGCGCAAGAAGCCTAAAACCGCCGCCACGGCCAAATCCGTCGCGCCACGCAAAGAGGCCACCCTGCACCCGCGCAACCGCCACACGGGCCGTTACGACTTCCCGGCGCTGATCAAGACCACGCCTGAACTGGCCAAATTCGTGATCATCAACCCCTACGGCAAAGAGAGCATCGACTTCGCCAGCCCGGATGCAGTGCGGGTGTTCAACCGGGCGCTGCTCAAGTCGTTCTATGGCATCCAGCATTGGGATATCCCGGCGGACTACCTGTGCCCGCCAGTGCCGGGGCGTGCTGACTATGTGCATTTCCTCGCCGACCTGCTGGCCAGCGTCAACGACGGCAAAATCCCGCGAGGCTCGATCGTCAAGGTGCTGGACATCGGTATGGGCGCCAACTGCGTGTACCCGCTGATTGGCTATATGGAGTACCGCTGGAACTTCCTGGGCTCGGAGGTCGACCCGACCGCCGTGGCCGCCGCCAAGGCCATCGTGCAGTCCAACGACCTGAGCAAGGTCATCCAGCTGCGCCAGCAACCCAACCCCAAGCAGATCCTGTTGGGCCTGCTGGAGCCGGGTGAGCGCTTTGACCTTACGATGTGCAATCCGCCCTTCCATGCATCCATGGACGAAGCCACCAAAGGCAGCGAGCGTAAATGGCGCGCCTTGGGCAAGGCCGACCCGAAACGCAAGTTGCCGGTGCTTAACTTCGGTGGTCAATCGGCCGAACTGTGGTGTGAAGGTGGCGAAGCGCGGTTTGTGACGCAGTTGATCGCCGAAAGCGCGCACTTTGCGCATAAAGTGCTGTGGTTCAGCACCCTGGTGTCCAAAGCCTCCAACTTGCCGGCGATCGAAACGGCGCTGAAAAAAGCCGGCGTGCTGGAAAGCCAGGTAGTGGAGATGTCCCAGGGGCAGAAGCAGAGCCGCTTTGTGGCCTGGACGTTCCAGACCAAGAACGAGCAGCAGATCTGGCGCCAGCGCTGGGTTCGATAAGCCCGCCACACAATAAAAACGCAGGCAATAAAAAACCGTGCCCGGATCACTCCGAAGCACGGTTTTTTTGCTGCGTCTTACTTGTTAACAGCGTCGGTCAGGCCTTTAGCCACAACCAGCTTGATAACTTTCTTGGCAGCGATTTCGATGGCAGCGCCAGTCGAAGGGTTACGGCCAGTACGGGCAGGACGCTCGGTCACTTTCAGTTTGCCAACGCCTGGCAGAGTGATTTCGCCGCCATTTTCCAGCTGATCAGCAACAACTTGGCTCAGTTGGTCCAGCAGAGCACGCACGGTAGTTTTCGGTGCGTCTACTGCTTCAGCCAGGTCAGCGATCAGTTGGTCTTTAGTAATAGCCATTGTGGTGTTCCTTCCCTATCAAATTCATATGGATTGCAGAGTGCAGTGTCAGCCGTCGAGCCCGACCGTCATGGCCTGGCATCCCCGGCCATAACCACGGAGATCGGGGTTATAGATGCTTGAAACGGGGATTGGTTCGACCTGACAAATGCTGAATGCACGCTTAACGCCGAGACTTGGCGTAAGACGGGGCAAAACTAGCACAGAGACGGGGAAATATCCGCCTCAACATACCCATTTGGTCAGCTTTATCGCTCTAAACCGTGAAAAAAAGGCATATGGCCAGTCACAGGGCGTGCAAAATGCCGTTCGGGGCACGTCTTGACCAATGGGTGCGGTACACTGGGCGACTTTTCGGGGAGGCCAACCGCTCCCCCTTCAACCAGCCGAGAAGCCTATGCCGATCCGTCATTGCATCGTCCACCTGATCGACAAAAAACCCGACGGCACACCCGCAGTTCTTCACGCCCGCGACACGGAACTGGCCGAGTCCGCCGCCATCGAGAACATGCTTGCCGACCTCAACGAGAGCTACAACGCCAAACAAGGCAAGGCCTGGGGTTTCTTCCATGCCGAGTCCGGCGCGCACCCGTTCAGCGGTTGGTTGAAGGAGTACTTTGACGGTGGCCAGGACTTCACCAGCTTCAGCCGCACGGCGGTAGAGCACCTGCAGAAGCTGATGGAGGAATCCAACCTCTCCACCGGCGGCCATGTGCTGTTTGCCCATTACCAGCAAGGCATGACCGACTACCTGGCCATCGCCCTGCTGCACCACAGCGAAGGCGTGGCGGTGACCGATGAGCTGGACGTGACGCCCTCGCGCCACCTGGACCTGGGCCAGTTGCACCTGGCGGCGCGTATCAACGTCTCCGAGTGGCAGAACAACAAGCAGTCCAAGCAGTACATCTCCTTCATCAAAGGCAAGAACGGCAAGAAGGTCTCGGAGTACTTCCGCGACTTTATCGGCTGCCAGGAAGGCGTGGATGGCCCGGGCGAAACCCGCACCCTGCTCAAGGCGTTCAGTGACTTCGTCGAAAGCGAAGACTTGCCCGACGAGTCCGCCCGCGAGAAAACCAAGACCCTGGTGGACTACGCCAGCAGCCAGGCGAAGCTCGGCGAACCCATGGGCCTGGAAGAGCTCTCGGGCCTGATCGATGAAGACCGGCCAAAAGCCTTCTACGACCACATCCGCAACAAGGATTACGGCCTGTCGCCGGAAATTCCGGCCGACAAACGCACCCTCAACCAGTTCCGCCGCTTCACCGGGCGGGCCGAGGGCCTGTCCATCAGCTTTGAAGCGCACCTGCTGGGCGACAAGATCGAGTACGACGAAGCCGCCGGCACCTTGATCATCAAGGGCCTGCCGACCCAACTGACCGACCAGCTCAAGCGCCGTAACTGATGCTGGGCGGGGTACTCAAGAAAGTCCTGCTGGTGTTGCTGGTGGTGGTTGCGATCCAGAACTGGGGCAAGGTGGAACGGCTGTTCAACCCGTCCCAGGTGGCGCCCGAGCACGTACGCGCCTCGGCGCGGGTGGTGCTCTATGCCACCGAGTGGTGTGGGTACTGCAAGCAGATCCGGCGTTTTCTCGACCAGAAGGGTATCCCGTACCGGGCCGTCGATATCGAGCAGGACGCCCAGGCGCGCAAGGCGTATGAGGCGCTGGGCGGTGGCGGGATTCCGTTTGTGGACGTGAACGGCACCTTGATTCGCGACTACGACCCCGAAGCAATCATGGCCGCATTGAAGTAACACGCAATCAAATGTGGGAGCTGGCTTGCCTGCGATGGCGGTGTAACAGGGTCAATACCTGTGACTGATACACCGCTATCGCAGGCAAGCCAGCTCCCACACACGTCAGCTCTGCACATTGGGTTGTGTGGTGACCTTAGAAGTTGGCTTCCAGAGACACCATCGCGGTGCGCTCTTCGCCCACGTTGTAGTACGCCGTGCTCGCCCCCAACCCGTTCACCGGCGCCGAGTTGAACGCCACCGTACGCGCCGAGCTCAAGTACTCCTTGTCGAATACGTTGAGCATCGAAAACCGCAGTGCCGCCGACTTGATGACCTTCTTATCCACCGGCAAATAAATACCCGCGTTCAGGTCAAACACCGTACGGCCTTCAATCTTCTCCTTGTTGGTCAAATCGCCATAGAAACTGCCGACATATTTGCCTGCAATGTTGCCGTAGAACCGCGAATCGTCATACCCGAACACCAGGTTGAACATGTTTTCCGGCACGTTGGCCAATTGCTTGCCCGAGGTTGGTAGCAGCACGTTCTTGCTGAGCAAGTCGTCCTTCTGCTCAGACTGGGTGTAGGTATAGGACGCGTAGTAATTGAAGTTGTGCGGCAACAGGCCGCTCCATTCCAGCTCCAGGCCTTTGTTATCGACAGTGCCGACGTTGAGCACCATGTAGTCACCGCTGGCGTCGGTGGTCGAGACCTGGCGATCCTTGAAGCTGATGTAGAACAGGGTCGCACTCAAGGCCATGTCGTCTTCGGTGTAGCGCCAGCCCAGTTCCTGGTTCCAGCTCAATTCGGACTTGAGGCTGACGGAGTCGCCCTTGTTGTACAGTACGTAGTTGGGCGGCGTGCGCATATTGCGGGTGACGTTGTAGAACGCCTGGTTGCTTTCATCGACCTGGTACTTGGCGCTGAAGTTGGGCAGGAACTGGTGGTAGCGGGTGTTACGCTTCTCCGGTGTGTCGTACAGGCTGCCGAGGTTGTTGCCGTCACGCTCGACATATTGGTAGGCCACGCCGCCAAGAAAACTCAGGTCCGGTGTGGCTTGCCAGTTGTCCTGTACCCAGAGCTTCTGCGCGGGAGTGACGGTGTAGTAGTGGCGGCCCTGGACCGTAGCGCCGTTTTTGTCGACCACCTGGCCGCCGCTGTTGTAGTCGCCCCACACATCGTCGGGGGCACCTTCGTTGTTAATGCCGATAAAGGGCTGGGTCTGGCGCTGGCGTGCGCGTTCGTACCAGTAGCCATAGTCCAGGCTGTGTTCTTCGTTGATGTCCCACTTCATTTTCGCCGTGAAGCCAGGGCGCCAGGTTTCGGTCCACGAAGGGCGGTAATAGTTGGCCGATTGCAGGTTACTCAGGTCGTAGTTGCCGGCCTTGTCGGACTTTGGCCCCAGGTTGGAAGCCGTCTGGCCGCTGAAGCTGCCACCGTTGGCCCAGTAGTAATACGGCGTGAGCGTCAGCGACAAATTGTCCTGCAGTTGCCAGCGCTGGGTCAGCGTGGCGTTGACGCTTTCGAACGGGTTGCGGTTGAGCTTGTAGGACGCCGACAGCAAACCAGCCTTGTACACCGGGCTTTGCGCGTAATCCTTACGCCGTCCTTCGGTGTCGAACTGCGCCTTGCTAAGGCTGTTGTAGTTGTAGTTTTCCTGCTTGTTGTACTTGATCGTGGCCAATGTGGAGTTGCCGTTATCCCCTTCGAACAGGCTGCTCCACTCGATCTTGTCGCTGCGCAGAGTGCCCTTGCCGCGCCATTTGTCACCTTCCAGGTGGGATGCCGACACCCAGGTTTTCAGGCCCCCCACATCCCCGGTGTTCGCTCGCACGAAGGTCTTGCGCAGGGCGTTGGCACCGACGATCTGTTTGGCGAAAACCCCGGCGTCCTTGGTCGGGCGAATGGTGATCATGCCAATGTTGCCGCCGCTGGAGCCGATGTGCGGGCCGTCGGCCTCGGAGGAACCTTGGGTGGCGAACACTTCGGCCAGGTTTTCCGGGTCGCCCAACTGGTTGGAGTACACACTGTAGTTGCCCGAATCGTTGATCGGCACGCCGTCCACCGAGACGCCGACCTGGTCGGAACTCATGCCCCGCATGGTAAAACTGGTGCCACTGGTGCCGCTGGCGTCATCACTGGAAACGTTGATGCCCGGCGTGTACTTGAGCTTGTCGATGGCGTTGGCGGTGGCCGACATTTCGTCCATGGCTTGCTTGGTCACCGTCGAGCGTGCCTTGGCACTTTCTTCGAGAATCATGTGGCCGCTGCCAAGGGTTTGCTTGCCGGCGATGTTCACCGAGCCTACATCCTGGGCATCATCGGCCAAAACCAGCGGCGCAAAGCCGCCCAGGCCCGATGCGAGGAGCAGGGCATAAAGAGTGTTGTGGTTCACGTGTAGATCCCTTACTGACATTGTTGTGTTGTATGGGGCAGATGCGAGCTTCCTGACCACTTGTTCAGGAACCCAGGGATGATCCACGGCACGTGTAACCGTTTGGTGACAGGTTGTGGCGATTGCGATGAAGGTTCGATGAAGGCGCTGCGGGCCTAGCGCACCACAATCATGCGGCCCAACAGGCTGTGCTGTTCAAAGCCCAACACCGCTTGCAAGGCGTTCAAGACCGCTACAGGGTCCTGGCTCGGAAAGCTGCCGCTGACGCGTTTGGCGGCCATGTTTTCGTTAAGCAGAAGAATTCGGCCGGGGTAATAACGCCTCAGGTCCTGGACCACATCGGCCAGGGGTGCCCTGTAGTAGTTGAGCCAACCTTCGCGCCAGGCCAGGCGTGAGGCGCTGTCGACCCCATGCAAAGGGTCGGCAATACCGTCGGCATAGGCCACTTGCTGGCCCGCTGTCAGCACCTGTTGCTGGCCCTGTTTGGAGGGCGTCACGCCCACACGGCCGGACAGCACAGTGACCTCGGCGCCGTCAGGTTGCAGGCGCACTTCAAACTGCGTTCCCATTACCCGCGTTTCACCGCCGCTCGCCTCCACCACGAAGGGTTGGCCGGTGTGGGTCACACTGAAAAAACCTGCACCACGGCGCAATTGGATGTGCCGTTCGCCCTGGCTGAAATCTACAGAGATGGCGCTGTCGGCGTCGAGGGTGACCTTGGATTGATCGGCCAGGGTGAAGGTCTTTACCTCACCCGGCGCCGTCACATAATCGGCGCCCCACTCATCGACCCAGCGTGACGGCTGCCAACCGGCGCCCATCGACACCATCAGCAGCAGGCAGGCGGCGACGGCCAAGGCACCAGACCAACGCGCTACCCGGGAGCGTTTGGAGGCGTTGATCGTATTGAGGTAGCGCTGCAAGGCGAGCGCGTCCTCATCGGCCAGTTGGCGCGCCGGTACTTCGCTTAATTCCCAGAGCACCTGGGCTTGGGAGTAGGCCTCGACGTGTGCGGGATCTGCACGTAACCAGCGGCTGAACGTGGCCTGGTCGCCGCTGCTGGGCTGGTCATGCAGCAGGCACAACCAATCGAGTGCGGCCTGTTCCTGGGCGGGCGTGGGCGTGAGGTTCACGGGGCTTTCCCTGGCATGCATGGAGGCGGTGGTTCGCGAAGGCTGGCCTTGCAGGCTTCGAGGGCGCGCATCATATGTTTTTCCACGGCGCTTTGGGACAGGCCCATGGCCTTGGCGATTTCGGCGTACTTGCGGCCGTGGATGCGGTTAAGCAGGAAAATCTGGCGGGTGCGCTCGGGCAAGCTGCGCAAGGCGGCTTCCACATGGCGCAGATCATTGCCCGCCTCCAACGCTGCCTGGGGTTCGCAGCCTTGGTGGTCAGATTGTTCCGGCAGCCAGCCTTCGCTGCTGCGTGCTCGCGCGCCTTCGCTGCGCAGGTGGTCGATGGCGATGTTGCCGGCGCAGCGCAGCAGGTAGGTGCTCAATTCTTCGACCTGCACCAGCGGGCGACGCCAGAAGCGCAGGAACAAATCCTGCACCAGGTCGGCTGCCGTGGCGCGGCAACCCACACGGCGGCTGACCAACGCCTCCATTTGCGAGCGCTGGGACAAAAACACCTGCAGGAAATGCGCGCGTCCCCCCGCTGCATCCGCGTGCGGAGTGTCCTGAGGAGATTGCGGTCGATGGCTCCTCATGGCCGGCTCAAGAGAGGGCGAACGCCGCAACAGGGCTGGCCAACAGGGCGAGCCCCGCCAGGATCAAGGCCAGCCTTGGCCGATACGGCAACAGCAACACCAGCAGCAAGGCGCTGAGCATCAACACCGCGCACCACTCCACCAGGCCCTGACTCCAACCGGCGCCCAGCACCGAGGGCCAGATCGACACGCCCAGCAACAACCAACCGCCCACCCGCAACCCCAGGCGCCGAATGGCTGTGGGTTTGCTGTGCAGCAATTCGCCGTGGTGACGGTCGGTGGACAAGCACAGTGCCATGAACCCGGCGTAGCACATCAATAGCGCTAGAAGCATCAGTTGGCCTGCTGCTTGAGTGTTAACCCGCGGGCACGCTCAGCCTTGGGTAGCGGCGCGCTGCGGTGGTGCATCTTCCAGGCTGCCCAGGCGAGGAACGCGCCACTGGCCAGGCAGGTGAGGTCGAAGCCGGCCATCGCCCAGTCGCCGCTTGGCACAGAGACACCCAAGTGATGCGAGGTGGTGATGGCGTTGAGCAATGGAATGGCGGCAAACAACAGCGCGCCGAAGCTCAGTTGCTCGACCCAGCCCTGGCGACCGCGCCGCAGCAAGGCGTGCAACAGGCTCAGGGCCCAGGCGATAAAGAACGCCTGCACTTCCCAGTCGGAACGCGCGGTGAAGCTCACCGGCAGCAGGCGGTTAGCCCAGAAAAACGCCGCGATGGCGATCATCAAGCCAGACATGGCGGCAATATTCAGCACTTCTACCAACCGCAGTTCAAAGGGCATCACCGAGGCCTTGGCATGCTTGAGCTGGCGCTTGCCCAGCCAGATCACCAAGCCTGTGCCGATCATCGCCGTACCCGCCAAGCCGCAGATAAAGTAAAGCCAGCGCAGCACCGGGCCGGCGAAATGGCCCATGTGCAAACCGTAGAAACTGCCACCGATGGCCGTCGCCAATGACGGCTCGGCACTGCCTCGCAACAGCTCGCCGGTGGTGCCGTTGAACGACAACGTACTGCCGGAGGCATGCACCACGCTGTCGGAGCCAGCGCGCGACACGTTGACCGAAGCGTTGACATCGCCGGGGTTGTTGACCGCCACACGCCCCACATGCCCGCCCGCCCACTGTTCCCGCGCCTGCTGGTACATCGGCATCAACGGCAGCAGTTTGCCCGGCTGGCCGAGGGCCGGCGCATTGTCGGTAGCGGGGAACAGCTCACTGAAAAACGCCCGGCTGTCGTCGCCGTAGGACGCCACGATGGGCGCAGGCATGACCATGCTCATGAAAATCACCAGGCTGCTGTAGGTGATCATCAGGTGAAACGGCAGCACCAACACGCCCACCGCGTTGTGCCCGTCCAGCCAGGAGCGCTGGCCTTTGCCCGGGCGGAAGGTGAAGAAGTCCTTGAAGATTTTCTTGTGGGTGATGATGCCGGTGATCAGCGCGACGAACATCACCATGGCGGCGATGGTCGACAGCCAGCGGCCCCACGGGTAAGGCATTTGCAGTTGGAAATGGAAACGATAGAAGAACTCGCCGCCCTTGCTGTCGCGGGCCTGCACCGGTTGGCCGGTGACGGGGTCGAGGACTTTCTGGATGAAGGTACCGCGCTTGCCGGGTTCGAGCTTGTCTTGCCACATCACCGACAAACCGGGGTCGCGGCGGTTCGGCAAGGTAATGAACCAGCGTGCGGCGGAAGGCGCCTGCTGTTGCAGGTAGTTTTGCGCGACGGCGAGGCTGCGCCCATCGTCCAGGGGATGGGCCTGCACTTCTGGCTGCATCCAGTGGGTTATTTCATCTTTGAAATAGGCCAGGGTGCCGGTCAGGAAAATCGCGAACAGCAGCCAGCCGAAGATCAAGCCTGCCCAGGTGTGCAGCCAGGCCATGGCCTGGCGAAAGCCCTCTTTCATGTGCGAGCCATCCAGAAACCAATGCCGGCCAGGGTGGCCAAGAGTGCGCTCGGCACCATCACCCCTGCCCAGGCGCGCCATGCCGTGCGGCAGGCAAAACACCAGAGCACCGCCAGCAGGTAGAACACAAAGGAACTCATCATGCCGGTGACCACCGCATCGGCACGGGAGGTGGGCAGCCAGAGCGCCAGGCAGATGGCGGCCAGGGAGGCCATCAGATAACCGCCAATCACCGCCGCCAGCACGCGCGAGGTGACGGCGAGGCGGTAGGAAACGGGCAATGAGGTTTTGCTTTTCATGCGGCAGGCGCCTGGTTCATCAGCGCGCAATATTAATGATAAATATTCTCACAAGCAAAAGAGAACGGATGAATCACCTGCCTTGGCCGATTGCCGAACCTTGTCATGCACCCTACAATGCGAACAATTCTTGTTCTCTAAAGCATGTCGAATGCTTGCGGAGTGATCGCGTTGCAGCCGTCCAACCCCGTCGAAGTGTTGTACAACGACCATCACCACTGGCTCACCGGCTGGTTGCGACGCAAGCTCGGCTGCCCGGAAAACGCCGCCGACCTGGCTCAGGACACCTTTATCCGCGTGCTCAGTGCCCGGGAAGCGCCAACGCTGATCGAGCCGCGCGCCTTCCTCACCACCGTGGCCAAGCGCGTGCTGTTCAACTTCTACCGCCGCCAGGACCTGGAGCGCGCCTACCTCGAGGCCTTGGCGCAGATGCCCGAACACGTGGCACCGTCGGAAGAAGACCGCGCAATCATCCTGCAAACCCTGCTGGAACTGGACCAACTGCTCGACGGCTTGCCCAAGCAGGTCAAACGCGCTTTCCTGCTGGCCCAACTCGACGGCCTGACCTACGCGCAAATCGGCGCGCAACTGGGCATCTCCATCGCCACCGTCAAACGCCACCTGACCAAAGCGGCCATGCGCTGCTACTTCGCCCTATGAACGTCTCCAGCCAAGTCGCCGAACAAGCCGTGCACTGGTTGCTGGAAATGCAGCAAGGCACGCTCAACCCACGCCAGCAGGCGGCCTGGCAGCAATGGTTGAATGCCCACAGCGAACACCAACGCGCGTGGGAGCAGATCCAGAGCGTCAACCAACGCCTGCGCGGCGTGCCCTCCCCCCTGGCCCACGCGGCGTTGAACGCGCCTACCTCCCGCAGCCGGCGTCAGGCGCTTAAATTACTGTTGATTGTGGGTGCCGGCTCGGCCGCCGCCTGGAGCCTGCGCCAGCAACATATCCTGCCGCCGCTGACGGCTGACTATCGCAGCCCGGTGGGCCAGCGCCGCACAGTACAACTGGCCGACGGCAGCCAGTTGCAGCTCAACACCGGCAGCGCGGTGGATGTGCATTTCGACGGCCAGCAGCGCCTGGTGCGCTTGCTTGAAGGTGAAATCCTGCTCACCGCCCGTGCAGGCCAGGCGCCGTTGCACGTGCTGACCGGCCAGGGCCTGCTCAGCAGCCAGGCGGCGCGCTTGACTGTGCGCCAGTTCAACGACCACACCCACCTGGCGGTACTGGCCGGCCAGGTCGAGGTGATGCCCAACCGCTACAACGGCTTGGCGCTGAGGGTCGATGCCGCGCAGCAGGTCAATTTCACCCGCAAAGGCTGGGACACCCCACGCCCCACCGACGCCAACAGCGGCGCCTGGGCCGACGGCATGCTGGTGGCCGCACACATGCGCCTCGAAGACTTCCTCAATGAACTGGGACGCTACCGTCGCGGCCAGCTCCATTGCGATCCACACGTCGCCAACCTGCTGCTGTCCGGCAGCTACCCGCTGGACGACAGCGAACGCATCCTCGACCTACTGGAAATCAGCCTGCCGGTGAAAGTGCGGCGCTTTACGCGTTATTGGGTGACCGTGCAGGCACGGGTCTGAATTTATTTTACTTTTGTGTGAGCCGTTTTCCGCACCTGGCGTGACAGAGAAGGAAAGCCACCTTGATCCTTCCTTCTCAGGACCGCCCTTCATGCCCCAGCACCCGACGCTTCTCGCCCGTACACTGCGCCAACTCCTGCTCGGTGCCAGCCTCAGCCTGACCGCACTGCCGGCGGTGATGGCAGCCGACGCCAAGGCGTACCACATCGCACCTACTACCCTGGAAGCGGCCCTGAATCAATTCGGTCGCGAAGCCGGCGTGTTGGTGTCCTTCGGTTCCGCCGTGACGGCCGGGATGCAAAGCCCTGGGTTGTCGGGCAGCTACAGCGCTGCCGAGGGCTTGCAAAAACTACTGGAAGGCACCGGCCTGCAAGCCCGCGCCGAGGGTGACAACGCTTACAGCCTGCAACCGGCTGGCGCCCCTGCGACCCTGGAGCTGCAGACCTCCAACGTGGTCGGCGACTGGCTCGGTGACGCGGCGCAAACCAACGTGTTCGAGCACCCCGGCGCCCGTGATGTGATCCGCCGCGAAGAATTCGAACGCCAGGGCGCCACTCAGGCTCGCGATGTGCTCAACCGCATCCCTGGCGTCAACGCCCCGGACAACAACGGCACCGGTAGCCACGACATGGCGCTGAACTTCGGCATTCGCGGGCTCAACCCGCGCCTGGCGTCGCGCTCCACCGTGCTGATGGATGGCATCCCGGTGCCCTTCGCGCCTTACGGTCAGCCGCAACTCTCCTTCGCGCCGATCAGCATGGGCAATATGGACGCGGTGGATGTAGTACGTGGCGGCGGTGCGGTGCGCTATGGCCCGCAGAACGTCGGTGGCATCGTCAACTTCGTCACCCGTGCCATCCCGGATGCGCCGACGGTCAAGGGCGGTTTGCAGACCGAGACCAGCCCCTCCTCCAGCCACGACGGCTTCAAGACCACCGGCAACTTGCTGGCCGGCGGCACTGCCGACAATGGCTTGGGGGGCGCGCTGCTGTACTCCGGCACCCGCGGCGGCGACTGGCGCGAAAACAGCAACACGCGCATCGATGACCTGATCCTCAAGGGCAAATACCAACTGGACGACGCCAACAGCTTCAACGCCATGGCACAGTACTACGAAGGCCAGGCCGATATGCCGGGCGGTTTGAACGTCAAGGACTACAAGGCTGATCCGTACCAGTCCACCCGCCCGTATGACAAGTTCTGGGGCCGCCGCACGATGTTCAACGTCGGCTACCGCTACGAGCAGGACCGCCGCGAATTCACGGTCAACAGTTTCTTCACCAAGACCCTGCGCAGCGGCTACCTGGACCAAGGCAGCTTCCTGTCGCTGTCGCCACGGGAATATTGGGTACGCGGCCTGGAAACGCGCTTCGCCCAGGGCTTCGACCTCGGCCCCACCAGCCATGAAGTGGGTGTGGGCTACCGCTACATCAATGAAGCCGGCCACGAACTGCGCTACCGCACGCCGATTGCCGCCAACCAGCAAATCCCCACCACCAACAGCCGCAACGACCGCGATACGCGCGGCGGCACCGAAGCCAATGCGTTCTTCATCGACGACCGCATCGACATCGGCAAGTGGACCCTCACCCCTGGCATTCGCTACGAGATGATCGAGTCCCAGCAGACCAACAACCTGAGCAACGTCAAATACAAGGGCGACTACAACACTGCCCTGCCGGCGCTGAATGTGCTTTACCACCTCACCGACGACTGGAACCTGTACGCCAACACCGAAGGCTCGTTCGGCAGCGTGCAGTACAGCCAGATGCCAAACCGTGTGAACAGTGGCGAAGTGAAACCGGAAAAAGCCCGCACCTGGGAACTCGGCACGCGCTATGACAATGGCAACCTGCGCGCGGAAATCGGTGCGTTCCTGATCAACTTCGACAACCAGTACGACAGCAACCAGACCAACGACACCGTGATCGCCCGCGGTGAAACTCGCCACCAAGGCATCGAGTCGAGCATCAACTACGCCCTCGACGGCCTGAGCCCCGCACTGGCCGGCTTCGATGTGTACGCCACCTACGCCTATGTGGATGCGACCATCCGCGAAGACGGCCCCAACAAAGGCAACCGTGTGCCCTTCTCCTCCAAGCACAAAGGCACCCTGGGCGTGGGTTACACCGAAGGCCCATGGAAGCTGAATGTGGACAGCAGCTACCAGAGCAGCCAGTTCGCCGACAACGCCAACACCCAGGCCGAAAGCGCCGACGGTGCCAATGGCCGCATCCCCGGCTACATGCTGTTCAGCAGCCGCGCAGCCTATGACTTCGGCCCGCAGTTGTCGGATCTGAATGTGGCGGTGGGGGTGAAGAACATCTTCAACAAGCAGTACTACACCCGCTCGTTCGACGACAACAACAAGGGCAAGTACGTGGGTGAGCCGCGCACGGTGTATGTGCAAACCTCTATCGCGTTCTGACTGTATTTTGTAGGAGCGAGCTTGCTCGCGAAAAACTCACAGGCGCCGCGTTCATTCAGCAAACACGCGTTATCGTTGACGTTTTTCGCGAGCAAGCTCGCTCCTACAGATGGTTTTCAGTATGTTCAGGATCTAACTGCCCGCCAGGCAACTCGGGGTGGCTGCCACCAAAGCGTCAATGGCACACCGCGTCTTGGCCGGCATATGCGCCGCCGTCGGCCAGATCACATGGATCGGCGCAGGTTGCTCACGGTAGCTGGGCAGCACGGCCTGCAACTGCCCGCGCAGCGCATAGTGGGCAATCAACCAACTCGGCAACCAGGCCAGGCCCACGCCCGCGATAGCGGCATCGGCTACCGCCTGGAGGTCGTCCACGATCAAGGGCGAAGCCAGGCGCGAGCGCTGCGCGGTGTTGCTGCGGTAGGCAATGCCACGATGAGCGGCCAAGTCTTCGATACTGCCAATAGCACCCTTGCGCTGCAAATACGCAGGCGACGCTGCCAGCCCCATGACCTGCTGACCCAGGCGCCGTGCACTCAGGCGGTCGGTGTCGGGCAACGGGCCGATGCGCACGGCCATATCGAAGCCCTCCTGCACCAAGTCGATCATGCGGTCGGAAAAACAAAGGTCGATTTCCAGTTCCGGATAACGATCCAGCAAGGCCCACAACGCTGGCGCGGCATAGTGATGCCCAAACGCCAGGGGCACGCTCACTCTCAAACGCCCGCGGGGTTGCTGACGGCCGCTTTCCAGCACGGACTCTGCCGCTTCCAGCTCCGCCAATGCGCGCAAGCAATGCTCGTAGTACGCCTGGCCATCCTCAGTCAACCGCTGGCGCCGGGTGGAACGCTGTAACAGGCAAGTGCCCAAACGCGCTTCCAGACGCGCCAGGCCCTTGCCCACCGCTGAACGCGTGAGGTTCAGGCGCTCGGCGGCTTCGGTGAGGTTGCCGCTTTCAACAATCTGCAGAAAGAGTTCGACACCATCAAAACGTGGGGTAGCCATGCTTAATTGTCGCCTTGTATTCCCTTGTCTACGGAAAAGTTATCGCCAATAAAGAACCTGATTCCCGAGAGAATAGCCCCTCCCGCTTTCGAAAGGAATGTCGTATGTCCCGCGCCGCCGCACTCTCGGCCCTCACTCCCCCGCGCACCGCCAGGAACGGCCTGGCCCTCACCGCCGTCTGCCTGGTGGCCCTGATGTTCGGCCTGGAAATCTCCAGCGTGCCGGTCATCCTGCCGACGCTGGAACAGGAACTGGGCACGGGCTTTCAAGACGCCCAATGGATCATGAATGCCTACACCCTGGCCTGCACCAGCGTGCTGATGGCGGCGGGGACCCTGGCGGATCGCTTCGGTCGTCGGCGTGTGCTGGTGGTGTGTCTGTGGGTATTCGCCCTGGCCTCACTGGCCTGTGGCTTGGCCAACGATGCGCCGACACTGATCGCGGCGCGGTTCGTCCAGGGCATTGGGGCCGGGGCCATGATGATTTGCCAGTTCGCGATCTTGTCCCATCAGTTCCGCGAACCGGCAACGCGTGCGCGGGCCTTTGCGATATGGGGCGTGATCGCTGGCGTGGGCCTGGGGTTCGGACCGATGGTGGGAGCGTTGATCCTGGCCGTGGCGGACTGGCGCTGGGTGTTCCTGGTGCATGTACCGCTGACCCTGTTCACCTTGGCGTTGTTGCACATCAGCGTGCAGGAATCCCGCGACCCGGCCAACCATCGCCTCGACATCGCCGGCATGCTGACCATGACACTCACGGTGTTTGCGCTGGTTTATTTCATCACCCAGGGCAGCGAAATCGGCTTTGGCGCCCCGGCGATGCTCGGCTGGGCCGGCCTGGCGGTCTTCGGGCTGCTGCTGTTTATCTTGATTGAGCGGCGCAGCGCCCATCCGATGTTCGACTTCTCGGTGTTCCGCATCCAACGCTTCAATGGCGCGTTGATGGGCTCGATCGGCATGAACTTCAGCTTCTGGCCGTTCATGATTTACCTGCCGTTGTACTTCCAGGCAGGCCTGGGTTACGACACGCTGACCACCGGCGCCGCCCTGCTCGCCTATACCTTGCCCACTTTGCTGGTGCCGCCGCTGGCCGAACGCCTGGCCCTGCGCTTTGGCGCCGAACGCATCATTCCCCTGGGCCTGGGGACAATGGGCGCAGGGTTCATGGGGATGGCCGCCGTTAATTACGCCGGACAACCCAGCACCGCGCTGGTGCTGCTCAGTTGCGTGATCGCCGGTATCGGGCTGGCGTTGACCAATTCGCCGACCACCAACACCACCACCGGCTCCGTCTCGAATGACCGCGCAGGCATGGCCTCGGGCATCGACTTCAGCGCACGGCTGATCACCCTCGCGCTCAATATCGCGCTGATGGGCCTGGTGCTGTTGTTGGGGATCAGCCACAACCTGGCCCACGTGCTGCCTGACAGCACAACACTGGAGTGGACAAGACTCAGCCAGCATATTGCCGCCGGCAAGCTGGATGCGCCGGGGCTGACCGTTCAGGATGCGCAAACAGCGCTGCGCAGCGGCGCCGGCTGGGCCATGTTGTTTGCGGGGTTGGGCGCCTGCGGGCTGGCGATGCTGAGCCGGCATTTCTTCCGGCGTGAGCGCTGAACGAAAAACGGGCCTGCATGTGCAGGCCCGTTTTCAGTGGGGGAATAAAAAAACAATCAGCCGTTAATAGCAGCGTTTTCGTTTTCCAGGAATTCCTCTTCCAAAGCGTCTTCGTTCACTTTGTTGATTGGCTGGTTTTTACCGGCAGCGCGCGGCTTGCCTTGCAGTTTGCCAAACAGATGTTCCAGTGCGTGGTCGAGCTTGACTGCGGCGCCATCGATCGCTTGCTCCAGCGTATCGGCTTTATGGCACACGGAAACTGGTTGATGGCCCTTTGGCCGTGCTTCCAGACGGCAACTCAAATCGTGAGGGCCGGGCTTGTCGCCGTTCTCGTCTCGCAGGTAGACCTCTACACGGGTCAGGTCTTCTTCGTAGCGTTCGAGCGTGCTCTCAATGGTAGTACGTACCCACTCCTCCAGTCGGATGCTGCTTTCAATATGGTTATCGCTATTGACTTGGATTTGCATAGTTCTTCCCTTATTTCAGCTAGCTCGCCAGAGGTCACAAACTGCAACACCGGGGTGGTGAAACCATGACCTCTTGATTACACAATTGAGCACCTGCTGAAACATTTCAACCCCTTTGCAAAGATAAATCCTACATTACAAATTAACCCTGACGACGAGCAAAAACGCTGGTAGGGTGGGGAGTTAGTTACAACTTCTTACGTCCTGTTTTCCTCACAATTGCTCCTCTCCCAACGGGTGCAAGCTGCGAAAAATCCCCGCTTCCTCCACCAGCCAATCATGCACCGCACGCACGCCCGGATGGTTCAACGCGCCCGGCGCATACAGCAGTACATAGCGTTTATGGTTGGGCACCGCAAGGCCGAACGGCACGATCAGGGTGCCGCGCTCCAGCTCATCGTTCAGCAAGGTGCGCCGCGCAATCGCTACGCCCATGCCGGCAATGGCGGCTTCGATGGTCAAGTGGTTGCGGTTGAAGGTGTGCCCGCGCCGTACGTCGGCACCGTGGTAGCCGATGGCATTGAGGTAAAACTCCCACTCGGCATATTCATAACTCCCACGCCAGGCCGTGATGTCGTGCAGCAGCGGGAAATGCGCCAGATCCGCCGGGCCATGCAAGGGCGGCCGGCCACGCAACAGGCTGGGGGCGCACACCGGGAATATCTGTTCATCCAACAGGGCTGTGGATAACAACCCAGGGTAGCTGCCGTCGTTCAGGTCGATGGCCAGGTCGAAGTCGCCTTCATGCAGGGCGATGCTGCTGTCTTCGGCGACCATGCGCAGTTGAATGTCCGGAAAACGCTGCTGAAAACGTGGCAGACGCGGGGTCAGCCACTTGCCCAGAAACGAGGGGATCGAACGCAGGCGCAAGGTGCCGCTGATCATCCCGGCGTCCAGGCGCTGCAGTTCGGCATCAATGCTGCCATAAGCCTCCCCCACCACGGCCGCCAGGCGCTGCCCCTCGGCGCTGAGTTCAACGCCTCGCGCACGCCGATGAAACAGTCGAAAGCCCAGGCGCTCCTCCAGTTGGCGAATTTGCTGGCTCACCGCTCCGGGCGTGATGTGCAGTTCTTCGGCGCAGCGGGTGAACGACAGATGCCGTGCGGCGCAGGAAAACACATGCAACCAGACATAGGTCTGGCCGTGGAGGGGGCGAGTCATAGCGTTTAGTCCTGCTAAAGGGTGTCTTAGGATAATTCGTTGGTCAGTGCCGAGCCAGAGGCTCAGTATCGCGCCAATTCCGCCTGCTCTACAAAACATGGCAGCGATTTCTACTCCATTGCTTGTAAGGCTTTAGCATGGCTATCAGTGTTTTCGATCTATTCAAGGTGGGCATCGGCCCTTCCAGTTCCCACACCGTCGGCCCGATGCGCGCTGCCGCGACGTTCGCCCAAGCCCTGACCGACCAGCATGTGCTCAGCCAAACCCGTCGCGTCGAAGTGCGCCTGTATGGCTCGCTGTCCGCCACCGGCGTCGGCCATGCCACCGACCGCGCCTGTGTCATGGGCTTGATGGGTGAATGGCCAGACCGCGTCGACCCCACCTCGATCAATGCGCGTATCCAGCAACTGCGCGAGTCCGGCCAATTGCTGCTGGCGGGCTCTCAGGCAATTGCTTTCAACTGGCACACCGACTTGCTGCTGCTGGACGAAAGCCTGCCGTACCACCCCAACGCCATGTCCTTGCACGCCTATGGCGACAGCGGCCTGCTGAGCGAACAAACCTATTACTCGGTGGGCGGTGGTTTCATCATCGAAGCCGCCGAAGCTGCATCAGGCATTGCGCCCACCAGCGATGTGCAATTGCCCTATGATTTTTCCAGCGCGGTGGAACTGCTGGCCTTGTGCAACAAGCACGGCCTGCGGGTATCCGAACTGATGATGGCCAACGAACGGGCGTGGCGCAGCGACGAAGAGATCCGCAGCGGCCTGCTGCATATCTGGTCGGTGATGCGCGAGTGCGTGGAACAGGGCCTGCGCGATGAAGGCATCCTGCCCGGTGGCCTGGATGTGCCCCGTCGCGCCGCGAAGCTGCACCGCAGCCTGTTGGAAATCGGCAAGCCCAACGTGATCACCTCGACCTTGTCGGCGATGGAATGGGTCAACCTGTTTGCCCTCGCCGTCAACGAAGAAAACGCCGCCGGCGGACGCATGGTCACCGCCCCGACCAACGGCGCGGCCGGAATTATCCCGGCAGTGCTGCATTACTACATGAAATTCAACGCCGACGCGTCTGACGACGACGTGGTCAATTTCTTCCTGGCCGCCGCTGCCGTCGGCATCCTCTGCAAGAAAAACGCCTCCATCTCCGGCGCCGAAGTCGGCTGCCAGGGCGAGGTGGGCTCGGCCTGCGCCATGGCCGCTGCCGGCCTGGCCGATATCCTCGGTGCCACCCCGGAGCAACTGGAAAACGCCGCCGAAATCGGCCTGGAACACAACCTCGGCCTGACCTGCGACCCGGTCGGTGGCCTGGTACAGGTGCCCTGCATCGAGCGCAATGCCATTGCGGCGGTCAAGGCGATCAACGCCACGCAGATGGCCCTGCGCGGCGACGGCAAACACTTCATCTCCCTCGACCGGGTCATCCGCACCATGCGCGATACCGGCGCCGATATGCATGACAAATACAAAGAAACTTCACGGGGCGGCCTGGCGGTCAGCTGGGTGGAGTGCTGATCGGAGCACTGCTACCCGCCCCAACGTGAGCCCGCGCAAAAATAATAACGAGGCAATACCGATGACTGATGTACGTACACCTGCTGCCGAAAATCCCGATGTCAGAGAAAGCACAGTAACCACCGGCTGGACCAAACACGACACCACCTGGATGCTCGGCCTCTATGGCACCGCCATCGGCGCGGGCACCCTGTTCCTGCCGATCAATGCCGGCGTCGGCGGCTTCTGGCCGCTGATCGTGCTGGCATTGCTGGCATTTCCGATGACCTTCTTCGCCCACCGTGGGCTGACGCGCTTTGTGCTGTCAGGCAAATCCGGCGACATCACCGAAGTGGTCGAGGAACACTTTGGTGTCGGCGCCGGCAAGCTGATCACCCTGCTGTATTTCTTTGCGATCTTCCCGATCCTGCTGGTGTACAGCGTGGCGCTGACCAACACCCTCGGCAGTTTCATGGAGCACCAATTGCACATGGCGCCCCCGCCCCGGGCGATTCTGTCGCTGGTGCTGATCCTCGGCCTGATGGCCATCGTGCGTTGCGGCCAGGGCGTGATCGTCAAGGCCATGAGCGTGCTGGTGTACCCCTTCGTGGCCGCCTTGCTGCTGCTGGCGTTCAGCCTGATTCCCAACTGGAACGGCGCGTTCTTCGCCTCGGCCAGCGAAGGCATGCCGTTGCCGCTGTTCTTCAAGACGTTGTGGCTGGCGATCCCGGTAATGGTGTTCTCGTTCAACCATTCGCCGATCATCTCCGCCTTTGCCGTGGACCAGAAGCGCGTCTACGGCGCCCAGGCCGAGCGCAAAAGCTGCGGCATCCTGGCCACCGCCCACGGCATGATGGTGCTGACCGTGATGTTCTTCTGCTTCAGCTGCGTGCTGGCGCTGTCACCGGCTGACCTGGCCGCTGCCAAGGCGCAGAACATTTCGATCCTGTCGTACCTGGCCAACCACTTCCAGACGCCGGTAATCGCCTACGCCGCACCGTTGATCGCACTGGTGGCGATCACCAAATCCTTCCTGGGCCACTACATCGGTGCCAGCGAAGGCTTCCAGGGGCTAATCGTCAAATCCCTGCGCGGGCGCAACCGTTCGATGTCGGCGAAATGGCTGGAACGCTGCACCGCGTTGTTCATGGTGCTGACCTGCTGGGCCGTGGCCACCTTCAACCCAAGCATCCTGGGCATGATCGAAACCATGGGCGGACCGATCATCGCGTGCCTGCTGTTCCTGATGCCGATGTACGCGATTCGCCGCGTGCCATCTTTGCGCCAGTATTCAGGTCAGGTATCGAATGTATTTGTGGTGGTCATCGGCCTGATTGCGCTGTCTGCGATCGTTTTTTCCGTAATGCCCTGAATTAGCTCACGACATACATCCAATGTGGGAGCGGGCTTGCCCGCGATAGCGATCATTCAGCCAACTATTGATTGGCTGATACACCGCAATCGCGGGCAAGCCCGCTCCCACATTTGGATTTCTGTGCCGGGTAAATCGCTGTACGGCACGCCCTTTGCTGTAGAGCTTTTGAGGAAAACGGAATTTGGCCAGTGGTCAGGCAATGCGAACTAATCCCGACACCGGCCGTCAATGACTGCATGTTCTTATCAGGCGGTAACGCACCATGGACAATCCTTTTCAGATCATCACCGACACGTTCAGCCCCCAATACCGCGTCAACCTGAGCATTCAACGGCTGGACGGCAGCATCATGCTCACCCTGTCTGACGAGACTGGCGTAGTGGCCAAGCGCATGATCAGCGCCGAACAACGCAACGACCCGCAACGCCTCAAGCGCCTGGTGCAAAGCATCCAGTTCGGCATCGCCATCGAACAAGGCCATAGCGCTGTAGAAATCCTGGAGCTGATGACGGACGGCGACAGCCACAAACTCCTGCAGCGACCGCCCGCCCGCACCCTGCCCTTCAGCGTGGGGCTTTAAAGCTCGCCTTTCTCGGTCTCAAGGCTCGCTTCGCCCTTGCGACGCGGGCTTTCGACCTTCACCGAAGGGAAGGCCGACGACGCATAGCGCACCACCAGGATCGCAAACGCCAACAGCAAAATGCCGCCGCACAGGTAGATGATGCCCACGTCCGGCGGGTTGTGGTGCGACACGTTGGAGATCAGCAAACGCGTGAGCGCAGTGATCGCCACGTAGATCAGGAAGCGCACCGGCATGTGGTTGGTCTTGAAGTAAATCCCGACCATGGCACCCAATTCCAGGTAGATGAACAGCAGCAAGATGTCATCGATCTTGATGTGCCCATTCTCCAGCATCCCCAAGAACTCCATCACCGCTGCCCAGGCGGTCACCGCACCAATGGCGAACAGCGCCAGATAATGGAACGACTCGACAAACAAATTACCCAGCGACTCGGCCAGCCCATGTACTTGCTGACGCAGCCTTTCGGCCCAATTGATTTTCACGATGATGCTTCCTTAGGTCGGCTCGACCGGATAATGCGGGGTGGACGTGACGGTTGTTCTGCATGCAGAAAAAAGGCCAGCACTGCCATGAGATGATGGCTCGGTGGCATGAGGCACAGAAATCCGAGCCCTCGCCACAGTGCGCGTCCCGCAGACCAGCTCGTGGGTGACGCGGAGCGTCACGGGATGCATTCCCACGCAGAGCGTGGGAATGATCGACCTAAGCGTGCTGTGCGAAATTTCCGGTTCAGCCCCCCATTTCCCAACTACATTAAAAACCTACTACCCAAACCCCAGCGTTTGGCTTATCCTTTTCGCTGTATATAAATACAGTAGTCGCAAAAGACAACTATCGTGAAGGCATGTGAGGTGGTGAATGGCCGTCGAAGTGGTATACCGCAGCAGCCGAGATCTGGAGCGTTTGTTCATGGATAAAGCCGAAGCTGACCGTCATGACAAGATGCTTGAACTCGCTGAGTTGCTGGCAGAGGTGTTGCAAAAAGCCGTGCCGTCGTTGAGCGAGCAGCAGGTGGAGGAAGCCGGGATTTACATGGCGAAGAACCGTGATGTATTTGCCAAGGCGTTCAAGAGCCAACCGGACGCGCTGTCCGAGTTGCTGAACCCGGCAGCAGAGTAAAGCCCGAATTGAACAGGCCCTGAATCATGGATTCAGGGCCTTTTTAATGCCTGGCCTATTTGTACAGCAAGCGTTCGGCCAGTTCATCGGCCACCCGCGCGGGGGAGCGTTTTTCGGCTTGGGCGTGGGCAAAGATTTCGGTCAGGCGGCTGCCGATGTTCGACAGGTGTGCGGTGATGCCAGGCAGGTCGGTGCCGGCGTGTTTGAGGGCGACGTAGATCAGCCCGCCAGAGTTGATCACGTAGTCTGGCGCGTAGAGGATGCCGCGGCCTTCCAATTGGTCGGCGATGTCCAGGTTGGTCAGTTGTGCGCTGGCGGCACCCGCCACGGCGGCGCAACGCAACTGGCCGACGCTGTTACGGTTGAACACGGCGCCGACGCCGCACGGTGCAAGGATATCGCAGGGGGTGCTGAGCAAGGCGTCGTTGGCAATCGGGTGGGCGCCCAGTTGCTCCATGGCCAGTTGCACCTTGCCGTGGTCGATATCGCTGACCAGCAGTTCGGCACCGGCGGCGTGCAATTGTTCGGCCAGGGCATAACCGACATTCCCCAGGCCTTGCACCGCGACGCGCAGGCCCTCGAGGTTGTCGCTGCCCAGGCGCGCCATGGCGGTAGTGCGGATACCGGCAAACACCCCCATGGCAGCATGAGGGGCGGGGTCTCCGGCGGCGGTGGTGCTGGTGACAAAGCGAGTGTTCTGGGCGATGCAGTCCATGTCGGCAACTGAGGTACCGCTGTCGATCGAGGTGATGAAGCGGCCGTCGAGTTTTTCCACACAACGGCCAAACGCCTCGAACAGCGCCGCACGGCTTTCCACGTGCACGGGGCGGATGATCACCGCCGTGCCGCCGCCCACCGGCAGCCCGGCCAGTGCCGCTTTGTAGCTCATGCCTTGCGCCAGGCGCGCGGCATCGGCCACGGCGGTTTCATCATTAGGGTAAGCCAGGTAACGACAGCCACCCAACGCTGGGCCCAGGCGACTGTTGTGGATGGCGATGATCGCCTTCAAGCCGGTCACCGGATCAACGCTCAGGTGCAGCGATTCAAGGCGGGTGCTGTGCATGAGCGCAAACATCAATGAGCTCCCGAATCACTTCTGGTAGTGGGCCAAGTATAGGCTTGCGGCAGAAAACTGCTGGATTGCGCTGGAATAAGCCGCGCGTTTTCGTGGGATCTACGACATAAGAGTTTGGGATATCTCTCAAGATGCTGGACGAAAATTCGCAGCAAGGCTAAAACGGGGGCATACGCCGGAGAACTCAATGAATCCCCGCACAGCCTTTTTCGCCTGCCTGGACCGTTCACCCCCCGCGCTGTTTGAAGCCGCGTTGTGGATTGCTGCCGAGCATGACGCCAGCGTGCAGCCCGCGTTGATCCTGCACGACCTTGGTGCGCTACAACAACAGGTGAGCCTGGGCATGCCCTTGCTACCGGCGGATGAACTCGGCCAGCCGCTACTGCGGCGCATGAATGACCTGGGGTTTGCCCAGGATGACCATACGCCGTTGCGCCCCGCCGCCGCGCTGCTGGACAAAGTGCTGCAACGCAAACGCGGGCAACCCTTGGCCATGGGCCTGATCGCACTGGAGATGGCACGGCGCCTGGATATCCCCATGGTCGGCGTGAACTTCCCTGGGCACTTCCTGCTGCGGGTACCGGGAGCCGATCACCTGTTGGACCCTTGCGGCGGCCGGCGCCTGTACCCCAACGACTGCCGGGAGTTGCTGGCGCGCCAATATGGGTCGAAGCTGAAATTGCAGGCCGACCACCTGCTGACCGCCGAGCCACGGGCCATCCTGCAACGGCTGTCGCGCAACCTGCGCCAACTCTACCTTGCCAACGACGAGCCACTGGCCGCCCTGGTGGACGCCGAGCGCGTACTGGAACTGGGCAACGCCAGCGCCTCCGACTACCTGGCGCGGGCCAGCCTGTATCAACGCCTGGACTGCCCCAGCGCCGAACGCTTCGACCTGGAACACGCGCTGCTGCTCAGCGACGACCCGATCCAGCGCTTGCGCCTGACCGAGCGGCTGGGGCATCTGCCGCCCAACTCAGTGGTGCACTGACCCCACTGTAGGAGCCCGCACTTGAATAATCAGCAACGCTGCAATCACCGCCGGAATCGCGCAAAAAAAGAAAATCTGCTCGACCGGTATATGCATCGCCAACAACAGGCTGCCAAACAGTGGCCCTAGAATCGACCCGAATCGCCCCACACCCAACGCCCAGCCTGTGCCGGTGGCGCGCACGTGCGCCGGGTAGAAGTTGCTCGCGAAGGCATTGAGGGTCAGTTGCCCGCCGATGATGCAGAACCCGGCAGCGAACACGCAGGCCACCAGGTAGCGTGGGTTGTCATGGTTCAAGCCCAGCAGGACGGTGCACAACGCTGCCGCCGCCAGCACGCCGGACAGCAACCTTACTTTGCTTTTCAGGCGGTCGGCAAACCAGGCCATGAGAATGGCGCCCAAGGTGCCGGCGAACAGGAACATGGAGGTGACCAGGTTGGCTTCGTTCAACGCCAGGCCGCTTTCGAGCAATAGCGACGGCAACCAACTGATCATGAAATACAGCAGGATCAGGCTGACGAAAAAAGTCGCCCAGATCAGCAGCGTCGGGCGCGCGTAGCCGTTGCGAAACAGCTCCACTACCGTCAGTTTGCTGCCTTGCTCCTTCAAGTTTTCCGCTTCGGTCGCGGGCGGTGGCTGCCAGTCGGGCAGCATCCGCGCCGTGACTCTGCGCAAACGCAGATAGGGCGGCGCATCGCGCAACAGGCGCGGCAAGGATTCGGGCAACAGCCACACCAGGAACGGGAACAGCAGCAACGGCGTCACACCGCCGGCCAGGAACACCGCCTGCCAGCCAAAGCTGTCGATAAACCCCGCCGCCACGAAGCCACCCGCCGCGCCGCCGAACGAAAAGCCACAGGCGGCCAGGGTCACCATCAAGGTGCGCAGGCGTGGCGGCGAATACTCTGACATCAACGCCATGGCACTGGGCATCGCACCGCCCATGCCGATGCCGCAGATAAAACGCGCCGCCATCAACGTGGTCAGGGAATTGGCGAACACCATCAATACCGTGAGGCTGGCGTAGATCAGCACGCATGCCAGCAGGATACGTCGCACGCCAAACCGATCCGCCAGCGGCGTCACCAACAGCGAGCCGAGGGTGAGGCCCAGCAGGTTGGCGCTGAACACGGGGCCAAACGCGGATTTTTCCAGGCCCCAGTCCTGAGCCAGCGCCGGCACTACATAGCCCAATACCTGGGCGTCGTAGCCATCAGTGACCAGTAGCAGTGCCAGCAGCAGGAGAATCAACCATTGGTAGCGCGACACCGGACGGGCGTCGAGTGCCGCACGAAAGCTGGCAATCTGATTGTGCATCGCAAGGTACCTTTATTTTTTGTTAGGTTGGCGCGATCAAATGTGGGAGGGGTTTACCCCAATGCCAGTCAGTTAAGCGCGAATCCCCTGTGGGAGCGGGCTTGCCCGCGAAGGCGGTGTGACAGTCACCGCATCTGCTACTGCACTAACGCTTTCGCAGGCAAGCCAGCTCCCACATTTGATCTTCATGGCTGTGAGCATTGCGCTCGCTTAACTGAACGGCATTGGGGCTTTCCCCCCTCCCACAGGGGGCCTAGGGTGTGTCAGGCTGACTGGCGGGGTGGGCCTGCACGAAGGCTGGATGTTGGGCCGCCAACCCCGCCACCCGCCCAATGCGTGGGTACGCCGCCAAGGGCACCTTGAAACGCTCGGCCGCGTACAGCTGTGGAATTAGAAACGCATCGGCCAAGCCCGGCTGCTCGCCAAAGCAAAACCCGGTGTCGCCAATCAACTGCTCCACCGCGCCCAGGCCCTGGCTGATCCAGTGCCCGATCCACTCCAGCAATTGCGCCTCATCGTGCTCCCATTTGCGCAGCAAGTTCTGGGTACTGGAGTTATGCAACGGGTGGATATCACAGGCGATGATCGACGCCACCGCCCGCTCATGAGCGCGCGCTACCAGGTCTTTGGAGAGCAACGGCACCTGGGGATAACGCTCCTCCAGGTACTCAATGATCGCCTGTGACTGGATCAGCAACGCCCCTTCATCAGTACGCAGTGCCGGCACCCGCCCTTGGGGGTTGATCGCCAGGTATTCAGGCTGGCGGTTGGCGCCGCCTGCCGGCACCAGCAGGTTGACCGGCAGCGCGGTGAAATCCAGGCCTTTGAGGGCCAGGGCAATACGTACTCGATACGACGCGGTAGAACGGTAGTAAGTATAGAGTTCCATGGCCCTGCCCTCTCAGCGCGCCGCGACCACGGTACCGCGGCATTCGCCGAAGCCGATAGAGGCAAAACCCTCGCGGCTGCAACGGGCACGCAGAATGATTTCGTCGCCATCCTCGAGGAATTTGCGCACCTCGCCGGAAGCCAGTTCAATCGGCTTTTTACCGCCTTCGGTAATCTCCAACAGGCTGCCAAACTGCCCCGGCTGCGGGCCAGACAACGTGCCCGAACCAAACAGGTCGCCGGCCTGCAACTGGCAGCCATTGACGCTGTGGTGCGCCACCATTTGCGCCACGGTCCAGTACATATGCTCGGTGTTGCTCAGGGTCAGGCGATGGGCGGGCAGGTTTTGCTCACGCATCGAGGCCGTGGTGAGCAGCACTTCCAGTTCGATATCAAAGGCGCCCGCGTTCTGATCACGCTTATCCAACAGGTAAGGCAGCGGTTGCGGATCACCTTCAGGGCGCGGCGGCTGGGCTTTGCGGAAGGGCTCCAGGGCTTCGGCAGTCACCACCCACGGCGAGATGCTGGTGATAAAGCTTTTCGACAAGAACGGCCCCAGCGGCTGGTACTCCCAGGCCTGGATATCCCGCGCCGACCAGTCGTTGAGCAGGCAGAAACCGGCGATATGCTCGGCGGCATCGCCAATGGCAATCGCATCGCCCATGGCATTGCCCTGGCCGATCCAGATGCCCAGCTCCAACTCATAGTCCAGGCGCGCGCAGGGGCCAAAGGTCGGTTCGGACTGGCCGGCCGGCAGGGTCTGGCCTTTAGGGCGTCGCACCTCTGTACCCGAGGGACGAATGGTCGAGGCACGGCCATGGTAACCAATCGGCACGTATTTGTAGTTCGGCAACAGCGGGTTATCGGGGCGGAACAACTTGCCGACGTTTTGCGCGTGCTCGATGCCGACGTAGAAGTCGGTGTAGTCATTGATCTTGGCCGGCAGGTGCATCTGGCAATCGGCGGCACGGTGCAGCACGTGCGCTTCGCGGTTTTGCAGCTCGCTGCCTTCGGCCAGTAGTTCCAGCAGGCGCTCGCGCAGGGCAACGCGAGGGCCACGGCCCAGTTCGAAAAACGCGTTCAACTGCCCGCCCGCAGTGGCTTCGACGGCGCGTCGGGCTTCGCCCTCAAACGCGTCCAGTGCGGCATGCAGGTCGAGAATCGCATCGCCAATCGCCACGCCACTGCGCGGTGCCGAGCCATTGATACTGAACACGCCCAGGGGCAAGTTCTGCAGGGGGAAATCGGCGTGGCCGTTGGCCGAGGATACCCAGCTGCGGGTCTGCGTTGGTTGAGTCATGGGTTATCTCCGGTTCGGGTTGAAGGTGGCGGGCAGCGCGGCCCAGCACGCGTCATACGCAGGTTGCAGTTGTGGGCACTCCAGGGCGAACTGGGTCGGGCGCAGCACTTGGCTGGTCTCGAACATGAACGCCATGGTGTTATCGATCTTGTGCGGCGCAAGGTCCGCGTTGATGGCCTTGGTGCAGGTCTCGCCATCCGGGCCGTGGGCGCTCATGCAACTGTGCAGCGATGCGCCGCCCGGCAGGAAGCCTTCGGCCTTGGCGTCGTAGGCGCCCTGGATCAGGCCCATGTATTCGTTCATCAGGTTGCGATGGAACCACGGCGGCCGGAAGGTGTTCTCGGCCACCATCCAGCGCGGCGGGAAGATCACGAAGTCGAGGTTGGCCAGGCCATGCACGCTGGTGGGCGAGGTCAGCACGGTGAAGATCGACGGGTCCGGATGATCGAAACTCACCGTGCCAATGGTGTTGAAGCGACGCAGGTCGTATTTGTACGGCACATTGTTGCCGTGCCAGGCGACCACGTTGAGCGGTGAATGGTCCAGCTCGCAGGCCCACAGTTCGCCGAGGAACTTCTGTACCAGCGTAGTCGGTTGCTTGAGGTCTTCGTAGCGGGCCACCGGCGTAAGAAAGTCGCGGGGGTTGGCCAGGCCGTTGCTGCCAATCGGCCCCAGGTCAGGCAGACGCAGCGGGGCGCCGTGGTTCTCGGCGACGTAACCGCGTGCTTGCGCATCCAGCAGCTCGATACGGAACTTGAGACCACGGGGCAGCACGACAATTTCCAGCGGCTCGACATCCAGCACGCCCAGTTCGGTGGCGATGCGCAGGCGGCCCTGCTCGGGGACGATCAGCAGTTCGCCGTCGGCATTGAAGAACACGCGCTCCATGGAGCGGTTGGCGCGGTAATTATAGATGCTGATGCCCGCTGGTTTTTCCGCCCCCGAATTGGCGACCATGCCCACCAGGCCGTCGATAAAGTCCGTCGGCTCACTCGGGATATCCAACGGGTTCCAACGCAAGCGATTCGGCGTGACCGCGCCCAACGGGCCACCGGCCAATTGCCGCGCAAGCTTGACGAATGCCGGGTGGTTGGCCGACGGCTGGATGCGGTAAAGCCAGGTGCGACGGGCTTCGCTGCGGGCCATGGTGAAGGCGGTGCCGGAAAACAGTTCGGTGTAGAGGCCGTAAGGGGCTTTCTGCGGCGAGTTCTGGCCAACCGGCAGCGCGCCGGGCAAGGCTTCGCTGGCGAATTCATTGCCGAAGCCCGACAGGTATTCGAGGTTCATGGATCGTCCTCTGAGGGTCAGTTGTATTTATCGTAATCCAGTTACGCATAACGTAATTTGATCACTATCGACCGTCAAGCTATAAAGACGCCCATTCATCTCTCGGATTCTCGCCCTTCCATGGAAAAGCCTCGCGACACCGGTAAACAGAAAGTCCGCTCGGCGGAAGTCGGCACCGATATCCTCAAGGCCCTGGCCGAACTGTCCCCGGCCACCTCGTTGTCACGCCTGGCCGAACATGTGCAGATGCCGGCGAGCAAGGTGCACCGCTATTTGCAGGCCCTGATCGCGTCGGGTTTTGCCGAACAGAACGCAGCCACCAACCATTACGGCCTGGGCCGGGAGGCATTGCGAGTGGGGCTGGCGGCGCTGGGCAGCATGGATGTGTTGAAAGTCGGCGCCATGCCCCTGGCCGAACTGCGCGATGAATTGAACGAAACCTGCTTTCTGGCGGTGTGGGGCAACCAGGGCGCGACCGTGGTGCAGATCGAGCCGGCAGTGCGCGCCGTTACCGTGGTGACGCAACTGGGCTCAGTGTTGCCGCTGCTCAGCTCTTCCACCGGGCTGGTGTTCAGCGCTTATCTGCCGTCACGGGAAACTGTAGAACTGCGCGAACGCGAGGTTCAGGCCGGCACCGCCCACAGCTTGGCGGACGATCAGGCCTATGCCAGCGTGTGCGAGCAAATCCGCCGCCGTGGCCTGCACTTCGTACATGGGCTGCTGATGCCTGGCGTGGATGCATTATCAGCGCCGGTGTTCAATGCGGTCGGGCACGTGGCGGCGGTGATGACCGTGGTCGGCCCGACTTCACTGTTCCATGCCGATGAAGATGGCCCGGCGGCGCAGCGCTTGCTGGCGGCGACCCGGGCCGTGAGTTGGCGCATGGGCTATCAGCCCTGAATCAGTCTTCGCTGTGGGACAGGGCCACGGCGACGCGGTTTTCCACGGCTTTTACCTGCGCGCCAGCGACCACATAGTTGTTGGTCAACATCGCGAACACCAGCTTGCGCCCGTGAGCATCGGTGATGTAACCGCTCAATGACGACACGCCGGCCATGGAGCCGGTCTTGGCATGCAGGTTATTTTCCGCAGCCGTGCCGCGCAGGCGGTAACCCAGGCTGCCGCCGGTCATACGGTCGGCATTGCCGGCAACCGGCAGCGCGTTGTACCAGGCGTCGAACCAGGGTTGTTTGCTGGCCGCCAGCAGCAGGTCGGTGAGGGTTTGCGACGACACCAGGTTACGCCGCGACAGGCCGGAGCCGTCCACTTGGCTCACAGCGCTGGTGTCCAGCCCCTGGCGCTTGAGAAAGTCGGCCACCGCCACGGCGCCCGCCGCCGCCGTGCCGCTGCTGGCCGTCTGGCGGCCCATGGCCTTGAGCACGGCTTCGGACATGGCGTTGTTCGAGAGCTTGAGCAGCGGCACGATCAGCTCCTGCAACGGCGCCGATTGGTGCTCGGCCAGCACCGTCACCCCAGCAGGACTTGCCCCGCCCATCACCCGACGCCCCAGCACCTTGATGCCCTGCTGCGCCAAGGCTTGCTCAAACAGGTTGGCCACCAGTTGCGTCGGCTCCCACACGCTGATCAATTGCTGGCTCTGCCGGCCAGGCGCCACCGCGCCGCTGAGCTGCAGCAGGTTGGTGCCATGGCGACGGTTGATCCCATAGCTGTTACCCGGCCCGCTGACGGCGCGGTTATTCAGTTGCAGGTAGTCGGTGGGCGGGTAGATCTCCACGCCGACCGGCGAGCCGACGTGCAACGGCGCCTTGGCGTTGACCAGCACGCTGCCAGCATCAAAGTCGGTATTGGGCGCCACGGTCAGCGCTGAAATCTGCGCGCCGTAGTAGGTGGTTTCATCATCATGGGACCAGTCCACGCCCAGCCGCTCGGCATCGAACCAGGTGTCATCGAACACCAGGTCACCCTGCACCTGGCGCACGCCCTGGCTGGCCAATTGCGCGGCGAGCGCCTGATAGTCGGCAAACTGAATACTCGGGTCGCCCAAGCCACGCAGGTACAGGTTGCCAGTCAGCCGGTCGCCCTGGCGTAGGCCATTGCTCAGCAGTTGCGTGGCGAAGCGGTACTGCGGCCCCAATACATCCATGGCTGCCGCCGTGGTCAACAGCTTGAGGTTGGACGCGGGCACCAGCCGGGTGCGTGGGTTGTGCTGATACAGCGTGGTGCCTGTGCGGGCATCACGCACCATCAGCGAGACGGTGGCGCCTTGCAGCGCCGGGTCGCTCAACAGCTTATCCAGGGTTGCCGGGGTGGAGGTTTGGGAGACGCTGGCGCAGCCGCCCAGCACAAAACTCAAGCCGACCAGCAGGGTGCTGGTGTGAAACCATTTTCCAAAGTGCATCAGTAGCGTTTTCCATAAGCCTGCAATGGCGGCAACGCTAACAGCTCGCTATCAATGTGGCGACCGCTTTCCTGTGGGAGCTGGCTTGCCTGCGATGCAGGCAACTCGGTGTATCAGGCAAACCCAGTCGATGCCATCGCAGCATAGTATCTACACAACTTCGTAGGTTGTAACAGCAGACGGTAACCACGATGCGAAGCGAGCCGCTCTTGATCTTGCTCTTGATCTGCTTGTGATCTTGATCTCAGCCGAGCCTAAGCGAGGTGCCGAGTGGTGGGGCAAGAGCGTTTTGCTTACTTTTGCGCTGTTTGTTCAAAAGTGAGCCGCTGTCAGAGCGGAACCCTAAGTGGCCGTTACCTAAATAACGGATATGTACCCGGTCCAGCTGTGTTGACTGCTAGGCCGTCTTCGCAGGCAAGCCAGCTCCCACATTTGGATCGTGGTGTGTCAGTTAGATCAGCGTCGGCTGTCAGTCCGTCACGGGAGCAAGCTCCCTCGCCACAGGTCCAGCGTCACACCAAAGATGTGTAGAAACTTATGGCCATCGCAGGCAAGCCAGCCCACAGAAGAATGCCAGCAACCCGGAATCAGAAGGTCAACGTGCTTGAAACCGACACCTGCCGCGCATCACCAATAGACACGAACTGCGTATTCACCGAAGAGGTGTAATAGGTGCGGTCGAACAGGTTCTTCACATTGAGCTGAAACTTGACCTTCTGCCCATCAAGTTGCGTGTCGTAGCTGGCAAATACATCCGCCACGGTATAGCTCGGCAGTTCAAAGCTGTTGGCCGCATCCCCAGCGCGCTCGCCCACATAGCGCGCACCGGCGCCGACCCGCAGTTGATCGCCCCCCAGAAGAGTGCCGAAGTCATACACAGCCGACAGCGAGCCGGTGTTTTTCGCCACATTCTGCAGGCGCTTGCCTTTGAGCGTCGGGTCGTCGGTGACCTCGGCATCGGTGTAGGCATAGCTGCCGATCAGGCTCCACTTGTCGGTCAACTGGCCGCTGGCATCCAGCTCCAGGCCACGGGAGCGCACCTTGCCCGCCACGCTGTAGACCGAGGTTAGCCCCTCGCCCACCTGGACCAGCACATTGCGTTTGTCGATGTTGAACAACGCCGCACTGGCGGTGATACGCCCCGGCAGGTCGAACTTGGTGCCAAGCTCCCAGGCCTTGGATTCTTCAGGGTCGAGGCTGCCATCCAGCACGGTTTTGTTGGCCAGTGGCGCAATGGTGGAGTTGGGCTTGAACGACTCGGTGTAGCTGCCGTAGAACGACAGTTCATCGGTGTAGCGGTACACCAGCCCGGCCCGAGGCACCCATTTTTGGCCATTGCCATCGGTGTTGGCGGTGAACGGCACGCCTTTGCCGGCGTATTGATCGTACATTTGATAACGCGCCCCACCGACCAGAATCCACTGGTCGTTGAGATGAATCGCATCCTGGAAGAACAGCGAGTCGCTGCGCAGCAGGTCAGTCTGGTTGCTGTCCGGCGCGCTGACGTTGGAACCCGCCACTTCGTTGCCGTACACCGGGTTGTTGTAATTGAAGACACCGCGCGGAGCCTGGCGGATCAGGTCGGCGCGGTAGATCTTGCGGTACTCGTCGTCCAGGCCGAATACCAGGTCGTGTTGCATACCCGCCACATCCAGCTTGCCTTCAAGGCTTGCGGTTGCGAAACGGTCGGTGGTCAGCGCGCCCTGGGTGCCATCCATGCTGCGGGTCAGGGTGCCGTTGGGGTTGACCTTGACCACCCGCACCTGGCTGGCGTCGTAGGTTTCGCGGTTCCAGCTGTAGCCGAAGTGGGCTTTCCAGTCGTCATTCAGATCGTGGTCGACGGTCAGGCGATACAGATCGGAGCGCCCTTCCATATTGTTGAACGGCTCATCCAGGCGGCGGGTCGCGGGGATGTTCAGCGGGTGGCGGGTCTTGGGGTCGATGGCAGTGCCACGGTCAAAGGGCGAGAGAAACTCGCGGTGTTCATAGGCGACAACCACCTGGGTGGTATCGCCGTACCAGGCCAGGGACGGCGCCACCAGCGTCTCGCGGTGGGTACCGTAGTTGCGCCAGTAGTCTTCGTCTTCATGGTCAACGATCAGGCGATAGGCCAGGCCGCTGTCACCGAGGGGGCCGGTGGTGTCGAGGTTGCCGCCGCTGCCGTTCTTGCCGCTGCCGAAGGTTGAACCGCGCGCGGTCAGGGCCGTGGACTGCACCAGTTCGGGCTTTTTGCTGACGATATTGACCACGCCACCCGGGTCCTGGATGCCGTACAACAGCGACGACGGCCCCTTGAGCACTTCGACGCGATCAGCGGTGGCGTTCAACGCCCGGCCCTGCACCACGGGCATGCCGTCCTTCATGATCGAGCCATTACGGTTGTCGCCAAAGCCACGCAGCATCACCGCGTCCTGGGTGCTGCCGAGGGTGTTGGACTGGGTAATACCACTGATATTGCCCAGGGCGTCATCCAGGTTACGCGGCTGTTGATCGCGCAATACTTGGGCGGGCACCACATTTACGGTTTGCGGGGTTTCCAGCAGCAGGCCATGGGAGCGCATCACCGAACTGGTGGGCGGTGGCTGGTAGCTGGTGCTGGCTTGGGTGGGGTCGATGCCGCTGATAGTGGTAGCGCCCAGGTTGACCGCGCCATCGGTGGGCACCGGTTCCAGCGCCAGGGTACGGGCGTCGATCTGGCGAAAGGTGAAGCCGGAACGGCCCAGCAGACGTTGCAGGGCCTGGGTCGCGCTCATCTGCCCGCTGACCGCCGGGGCGTTGATGCCGTAGGGCGCTTCATCGGTGTAGATCACACTGATCCCGGTAACCCGGCTGAAATCGCTCAACGCCTGGGGCAACGGCTTGGCCGCCAGGGCAAAATTGAACTGGGCACTTTGCTGCTCCTGCGCCTGCGCCATGGCCAGGGGCAATAAGACCAGCCCCGACACCGTGAATACCGAGGCTCCCAGCCACTGTTTGACCCAACCGCCCGCCGTCGATTTCATGCTGTGAGCACCCGTGTAGAAAACGCTGTTAATGCGAATTGATCGCAGTTTCATGCACTACACGGATGGGCCGGCGATTTACCTCACCTCTGCTGGCAATTATTTTTTATTTATTTCACAGACCCCTGTGGGAGCGGGCTTGCCCGCGAATGCGGAGTGTCAGCCAATTAATTTTTAACTGAACCACCGCTATCGCAGCAAAGGTATCTACACAACTTTGGGGGCTGTAGCCAAAACGGTAACCACGATGCGAAGCGAGCCGCTCTTGATCTTGATCT
>NZ_MPBM01000046.1:0-21668 GCF_001907715.1 Pseudomonas sp. BTN1
TGTACATCTCACTGCAACCTTGAGTTCCCTGAAGGGCCGTCGAAGACTACGACGTTGATAGGTTGGGTGTGTAAGCGCTGTGAGGCGTTGAGCTAACCAATACTAATTGCCCGTGAGGCTTGACCATATAACACCCAAGCAATTTGAGTCGAAAGGCCAGATTGCGGTGTGTGAAGACGCAATGAACCGAAAGTTCGACGCTCACAAAACACCACGATCTATCACATACCCAATTTGCTGAAGCGAGGCCAACTGGCCACGACTCAGTACCCGAATTTCTTGACGACCATAGAGCATTGGAACCACCTGATCCCATCCCGAACTCAGCAGTGAAACGATGCATCGCCGATGGTAGTGTGGGGTTTCCCCATGTGAGAGTAGGTCATCGTCAAGATTAAATTCCGAAACCCCTGTTTGCTAACGCAAACAGGGGTTTTGTTTATGTAGAAGCTCATGAATTTCACCGGCACGTTGCCAACACAACGGTCTGGTACACAGAATTTCTTGACGACCATAGAGCATTGGAACCACCTGATCCCATCCCGAACTCAGCAGTGAAACGATGCATCGCCGATGGTAGTGTGGGGTTTCCCCATGTGAGAGTAGGTCATCGTCAAGATTGAATTCCAAAACCCCTGTCTGCTAACGCAGACAGGGGTTTTGTCGTTTAGGGCAGCCATCACAGCGAATCTGCCTTATCCCTACCGCCTGTCGGTTTCCTACGCTAAAAGAAGATGCTTCTCACAAATTTCTAAGATTTGTCGAAGTTTGGCCGAAAGCCTGACGAGCCATGCGTGCACCGAAATAGAGCGACCGCAGAGTCCGCCTATCCCGTTACATGGAATGTTCCACTCGGCACGCTCACCCCCCTTTGGCAAAAGAAGTCGATGAAATGAATCTCAAGTTCAGTCATAAAATTCTGTTGGCCGCGTCAGGCGTCGTGGTTTTAGCCTTCGCGCTATTTACGCTCTACAACGACTACCTGCAGCGCAGTACCATCAGGCAAAACCTGACATCGTCCATCCAGCAATCCGGCGAGCTGACCGCCAGCAGTGTGCAGAACTGGCTCAGTGGTCGCATCCTGGTCCTCGAGAATCTGGCGCAGAACGTTGCCCACCAAGGCAGTGCGGCCGACCTTCCTGGTTTGGTCGATCAGCCAGCATTCACCACCAATTTCCAGTTCACCTATGTAGGTCAAACCAACGGGGTATTCACCCAGCGCCCTGACGCGAAGATGCCTGACGACTATGACCCTCGTCAGCGCCCTTGGTACAAGCAAGCAGTAGTGGCGGACAAAACCATGCTTACTCCGCCTTATATGGCGGCTGTGGGCGGTCAGATCGTGACAATTGCCATGCCGGTGAAAAAGAACGGCGAGTTATTGGGTGTTGTCGGTGGTGACCTGAGCCTGCAGACACTGGTGAAGATCATCAACTCGGTAGACTTCGGTGGTATCGGCCATGCGTTCCTGGTCAGCGGTGATGGCCAGGTCATCGTCAGTCCAGACCAGGACCAGGTGATGAAGAACCTCAAGGACATCTACCCTGGCACCCATGTGCGCATTGAGAAGCTCAATCAGGACGTTGTCCTCAACGGTCAGGATCGCATCCTTTCCTTCACGCCTATCAGCGGCTTGCCTGGCGCTGACTGGTACATCGGCCTTTCGATCGACAAAGAAAAAGCCTATGCCCCGCTGGGCAAGTTCCGTACTTCGGCCTTGATTGCGATGTTGATTGCCGTTGTCGCCATTGCGGTACTCCTGAGCCTGTTGATTCAAGTCCTGTTGCGCCCGCTGACCACCATGGGCGTGGCCATGCAGGACATTGCCCAAGGCGAAGGTGATTTGACCCGACGTCTGGACGTGACCAGCAAAGACGAGTTCGGCGAGGTCGGCAGCGCATTCAATCAGTTCGTCGAGCGAATCCACGCGTCGATTTCCGAAGTGTCTTCGGCAACGCGCCAGGTGCACGATTTGTCCCAGCGTGTGATGGCTTCATCTAATGCGTCGATCATCGGTTCTGACGAACAGAGCGCGCGTACCAACAGCGTGGCCGCAGCCATCAACGAACTAGGGGCTGCCACCCAGGAAATCGCGCGCAACGCCGCGGATGCGTCCCAGCACGCCAGTGGTGCCAGCGAACAAGCTGACGATGGTCGTAAAGTGGTGGAGCAAACCATCCAGGCGATGTCTGAGTTGTCGCAGAAGATCAGCCTGTCCTGCACTCAGATCGAGACCCTTAATGCCAGTACCGACAACATCGGGCACATCCTGGATGTGATCAAAGGTATTTCCCAACAAACCAACTTGCTCGCCCTCAACGCGGCGATCGAAGCGGCCCGTGCTGGTGAAGCCGGGCGTGGTTTTGCCGTGGTGGCGGATGAAGTGCGTAATTTGGCGCACCGTACCCAGGAGTCGGCAGAAGAAATCCACAAGATGATCACTTCGCTGCAAGTGGGCTCGCGTGAAGCTGTGACCACCATGAACGCCAGCCAGGCTTCCAGCGAAGAAAGCGTCGAAGTCGCCAACCAGGCAGGTGAGCGTCTGGTCAGCGTGACGCAACGTATCGTTGAGATCGACGGCATGAACCAATCCGTCGCGGCCGCCACCGAAGAGCAGACCGCAGTGGTTGAAACCCTCAACGTCGATATCAACCAGATCAACTTGCTGAACCAGCAGGGTGTGGCCAACCTCAACGAGACGCTCAAGGACTGCGATGCGCTGTCCCAGCAGGCCAGCCGACTGAAGCAATTGGTCGATAGCTTCAAGATCTGATCCTGACCGCATCGGAGCGAGGCCTCTCGCTCCGATCGCTTGGCCTCACGTCCAGGGTGCTATTCAGAGGAAGTTGATAGCGCTCAGGTAGTCGCAGCCTTTGCGTAACAGCGCCTGGCTCTTGGGTGGATAGCACATCCCCATTTTTTCCAAGCCCCACCGGGCATTGTCGTAACGGATCATCGATGTATCACCGATGTCTTCGCCCAGTCCGTCCAGGTAAAAGCCCAGCACCCCGAACAGTGCGTTATCGCGACTTACGTTGCGCAACGCCCGTTGCCAGTGTTCAACGCTGACTCGGTCAAAAACGTGCCCAGCCTCGCTGAAGGCGTCGAGGTACTGGTCCCAACTCAAGGGCAGCGGGTTGTGCAGGTTGAACACATGTCGCCCAGGGTCAAAGTGAGCGCTGTGGAAGGCGATGAAACGCGCCAGGAAGTCCACCGGCATCAGGTCGAAATTGGCGTCCAGTCGCGGGACCATCCCTAATTGCAGAGACCCCTTGAGCATCAACATCAAGCGGTTTTTCTGTGGCTGGCAAACGCCGTTCTGGCTGTTGAAGCTGATATTTCCCGGCCGATGAATATTGACCCAGGCCCCTTGCTCAACTGCCCGTCCTAATAGCCGCTCGGCTACCCACTTGGAGAGGTTGTAGCCATTTTTCACATAGAGCGGCAGTGCGCGTCGGGCAGGCGCTTCAAGCACGTACCCGTCGACGTCTACGCTGCTGCAGGCTGAGAGCGTCGAGATGAAATTGAGGACCTTCTTGCAATGGGTCTCGCAAAGACGCAGGCATTCCAGCACCGGCTCGACGTTGTCCTTTGCGAGTGAGGCGTAATCCATCACATGATTGACCTGCGCGGCGTTATGCACCAACACGCCGTAATGACGGGCGAGGTGCTCGTACACGTCGTCGGCCAAGCCCAGGCGAGGTTTACGAATATCGGCGGCGTATACCTGTACTCGGCTCAGGTCCAGATGTTCCAAGCGGTATTCACGTAATGCCTGGGCGAACCTTGCCGCCGCCGAATGGTCGGGCAACTCACGCACCAGGCACGCCACGTCCTGCGCCCCGCCAGCCAGCAGTGCCTGGACGATATGCACCCCGACAAAGCTGTTTGCGCCAGTAACGATGGCTTTGCGCGAATCTCCCGCAAGGGTGTCGGGCAGAACCTCGACCTTCAGTGCGCGCGTCGTATCTTGCTCCATCTGGTTGGACGGTTTATCCGGCAGCGTGCCGCCATCCATGAGTGCGGCCAATGTGCGAATGGTCGGCGTCTCAAAAAAGGGGCTCAGGCAGAAGCTGCGGCCAAACTGCTCGCGCAGGCGTAGCAACAGAGTCGACAACAGGATGGAGTGGCCACCGAGGTTGAAAAAACTCTCATCAATCGAGAGTTCGCCTGCGGGTAATCCCAGCAGCTCACCCCACACGTCAGCCAGTTGTGCCTGCAAAGGGTCTTGTATGCGACAGCGATCCCTCCCGATGGGTATGGGTATAGGCATGGCCAACAAGGCCTTGCGATCGATCTTGCCGTTATTCGAACGGGGCATGCATGCCAGTTCGCTCCAAGCGCTGGGCTGCATATGCACGGGCAACCACTGCCGAGCATGTTCCTTCAGGCTTGCCAGCGTGGCGCCAGATTCCGGCTGGGCGGCAAATCCGATGACTCTGTGTGCCGTATCGATCACCACTGCCACTTGGCGAAACAAGCGACTATCGCGCAAGCACTGTTCAATATCCTGAGGCTGAACTCGAAACCCGCGGATCTTGACTTGCTCATCCCTGCGGCCGCCCAGCTCGATGCCCTCTTGCGTCCATTTTGCCAAGTCGCCGCTGCGATAAGCCTGTAGCACTTGGGCATTTGGCAGTGTCAGCGCCACGAACGGATTGTCGGGCCGCGATGGTGTATTTGAATAACCCAGGCTTACTCCGGGACCGACAATGTACAAGTCGCCCATTACCTGTTCATCCACGGGCTGCAGGTTCTCGTCGAGAATCAGCACCTGGCTGTTAGCGATGGGGAGGCCGATATTGCGATGGCTGTCACCTCGTTGGAATACCCGATGGGTCGCCAACACAGTGGCCTCGGTCGGCCCATAGAGGTTATGCAGCTGGCATTGACCGGCCAGTTGTTCGATCACGCAGGGCTCGCAGAAATCACCTCCGGTCAGTAAATGAGTCATGCCCAATGGCTGATCCAGCGGCAGGATGCTGAGCAGTGCCGGTGGCACAAACCCATGAGTGACGCGTTGCTTGCGAATCAGCTCTACCAGTTGCTGAGGGTCGTGACGTTGGTCTGGGCTGGGGACAATCAACGCGGCGCCAACGATCAATGCAGGGAAAATATCGATCAGTGAAGAATCGAAGCCCAGTGGCGAAAACTGCAGGACGCGACTGTGTTGATCCAACGCCACGCAACTGACGAGCCAGGCCGTGAAATGCGCCAGGTTGCATTGGCTCAGCAGTACCCCCTTGGGCTGGCCCGTCGTACCCGAGGTGAACAGTGCCACGCACGGCTCGTCGGCACGGGGATGACGGTGCATCAGCGGTTGCGTCATGTCGGCGCTGTGCGCGGCAACCTGGCTCACATCAAGTGAAACGAAACGCTCTCGCAATGGGTGCTGGCCATTCTCCAGCAGCACACAGGCCTTGAGGCTGGTCAGCATGCAGTGCTGGCGTTGCTCCGGGTGGTCAGGCACCAGCGGCAAATACACGGCGCCACAGCCAAGCACCGCGAGAATGCTGGCGTACAACTCGGCGGATTTCTCCAGGCATACGCCGACCACTTGTGGAGCCTCGGCATCCTCCAGCAAGGGAAGCAGGCGTTGTTGAATAGCCATGGCTTGTTGCTGGAGCTGCCGATAAGTCAGCGCATGACCGGCGATGTTCAGCACTGTTCGATGTGCGAAGGTATTGAGGCTGGCCTGCAGCCGTTCGATCATGGGCGTTCGGGCCGCTTGCAACAAGGCAGGGTCCGCCGTGTGGTTGAACCGGTGCATGAAAGCCAAGGCATCCAACTCCTGCAGGCCCTGTTCAGGCCAGGCGTTAGCAGCGGCCGTTGCCGAGAAGTAGGCGGGGTCTCTTGAAAAACCGCAGACCAACAAAGCAGCCCACTCCACCACTGCATTCGTTGCCTGCTGACGCAACCGCTGCCCATTGCCGCTGGGTTCCTGGGCAACGTCGTGCACCGTCAGCAGGCGCCGCTCCCGGTCATAGCAGCGCAACTGCAATGAGGGCAGCCCGTGTTCGCAGAGCGGGCCGATACCCACGCGCAAGCTTAACCATGGCGCACTGGCGGGCGAGGGCGGCAGCGGCTGACTCCCGTCTTCAATAACCAGATCCACAGACCCCGCTCCTGCCACATGCCCATACTGCTCCAGCTCCTGCTTGAGCGCCGCCAGAGCGTTAGTGGTACCACGCCACTCGATCTGCAAGCGCCTCATGCCAACCTCATCGATACGGGCAGATAGTCGTGCAGGGCTCGTGCCACGCTGGGGGTTTGCAGTACGCCGCTGTGGTGCAGAAAGCCCATGATATTGGCCACCAGCGGATGTTGGTGGGTGATGGGAAAATCCAGCGCCCGGATTTCGTCGCGCAGTACCACGCGAGTGTGGGCACTGATCGTCAAGTGTTCGATCAGTTGCAGATCGAAGTCTTTTTGTAGCTCGTTGGTCAGGTAGTGCGTCAGGAATACGGGCAGGGCTTGAGCAATGTGGTCGCGATCTTGCGAGCTTGCCGACTGCCAGTAGAGGCGCACCAACTGTGTCCAGAACCGCGCATGCCGCCCTTCATCAAACAGATGATCGGCCATCAGGCCGCGGACAGAGGATTTGACGCTGGCGTCTTTGGAAAACGCTGCGACGTCATGGGTGACGGTGTTCTCGGCGATGGCGACGCCGATCAGCTCAACGGCATCGTGCAAATATGTCGGTACCTGCGCCTGGGCTGCCGGAAGCGCGCGGCTCAGTTCAATTTGCCCGGGTAGATCGAGCGGTTGAATCCCGGTCATTGCCACGGCTTGCTGAAGGAAATCCAGGGCTACCAGCGCGTGGTAATCCTCGTCGACAACGACCGTCATCGCGTCGTAACGGCAGGCGAGCGGGAAGGGCAGGGAGAAGCGATTTTTAGCAATGCTGCGCGCGGTTTTGTCGACGATCTCGGTTTCGAAAATCACCACGTCATTGATGAATTTGTAGAAGCTTTGCACCAGCACGAAGTTGCGCCATTGCGGGCAGTGCTTGAGAAAGGTTGCACTCAGCACCAGAGGCTGGCGGCACAGGGGGAAGATGAGTTTGTCGTCGTCTTCCAACATCCGCCGGGGGCGTGTGCGGATGGTTGCGCGACGTTCCCAGTCATCGGCAAAGGATTGGTAGCTGACGGCGTTCACGGACGTACCTCTTGCATCGAGGCCAGCACGTCGTCCCAGAGGGTAATACGACTTTCCACGGCGCCCAGGGCGGCGCTATCGGCTTGTTGCTGACGACTGGGGTCGGCGTCGATCAGGTGCGTTAGCAACTGTTGCGCCGCAGGGCCGTGGTCATCGCCGTCCAATTCGATATGGCGGTTGAGGTAGTAACATAACGTAGGGGCCTGCCGACCTATGAACGCATGGCTATGCAAAAGCCCCTTGAACATTGACGGAATCACACTCTCGCGGCCATGCAGGAACGCCGCCGCCACACAGTGGGTCGGGGCGCTCAAGGCGATTTGTAAGGTGCTGTCGACGAAGCGGGCCACGCCCAGGGGAGCATCGCTCATTTGCAAGGCTGCGCTTACCTCCACTCCCTGGCTTTGCAGGTCGATGAAGCGAGTGATTGCGACGGTGCTGGCGCCCACTTCCGTCATCGCGTCAAGGTACAGCTCGAAGTGGCTGCAATAGCCCCGTGTCGGGTGTTCGTCAGACTCTTCAGCCAGCACGATTTCATTGATCAGGCGGGCAGCGCGGGGGGCAGCGCAGGGGAGCCAGGGTAACTGCGTGCACGTGAGGTCCTGTTGCAGGCGTTTGGTCAGGCTCATGAAGTCCCAGACAGCAAATACATGGTGTTCCATAAAGTGTTGTAACTTGCCAACGGTGGTTATTTCTATAAATAACGGGTGGTCGAACAGTTTTTGTTTTTTTTGCTCAAGTAAATAGTGATGCATGGTTGACGCCTATAGTTGTTGCGAGTGCTTTAAAAGCAGTGTTGGACTGTTATAGTTGTGGGTGCAAGAGTAACTTGATCGCGTTCACGCGCACGGCGCTACCATTTAAATAGGCGGCCGCAGCGGTATGGGAAGGCGTGGCTTGCTGAGCGAAGATAATAAGCTGATTGAATGTTTGAACCGGTATGCAAATGTATTAAAGGACTTTGCCGATGTTTATATGTGCGGTAAATTGCCCGGCTATAGGTGGGATTTTTCCGTACACTAAGTCGGCGTTAATTGTTCTATAGTTATTTTTTTAAATATTTCTGATGGAGCAACAACCCTGATAGGGAAGCTGCTCCATCACCTGAGGATTAAGGGCAAAAGCAAAAAAACTTACTGCACGGCTTTTTTGTCGGCGCTCTCAAGGCTGCTGAGGTAGGTGGCGATCACCTCCATGCCTCGCATCAAGTGGTTACGCAACGTCAGGATGCTCTCCTCGACCTTCTTCTGCGCCACCAGGCTCAGCAGTTCGCGGTGATCTTCCTGGGAGGTCTCGCCCAGCCCCATCGCCTCAAGGTTGAAGCGCAGGAAGCGTTCCTCCTCATTCAACCCGTGCTCGACCAGGGTGAGCAGTCGCTGGTTGGGCGCCTTGCCATATAGCACCATGTGAAACAGGCGATTGAGGCGACCAATCTCGGTGTAGTCTTTTTCGCTTTCCAGCGAATTGATACAAGCCTCGGCTTGAGCAAGGTCCGCGTCGGTGAGCAGCGGAATCGACAGGCGCAAGGCTTCGGACTCCAGCAACATGCGCAAGGCATAGGTCTCTGCCGAATTGTCCTCGATCAAGGGGGCAACGACGGCACCCTTGTGAGTCACCACATGCAGCAAGGATTGCGCCTCCAGCTGGCGCAAAGCTTCGCGCACGGGCATGCGGCTGACGCCGAACAGGCTGGCCAGTTCTTGCTGGCGCATGGCGGTGCCACAGGGCAATCGCCCATCGAGGATGGCATTACGCAAGGTTTCTTCAATAACGGAGCGCGCAAGATGGGCGGGAATAGGCCCGCTGATTTTGATGCTGCTTAATGGGTTCGGCTTCTGCGTCACGGTTGCGCTATCCTCCTTTCTTGAATAATAGGTTGGCTAATTGGATCCAAAGAACACTAAAGATGGGCCAGGCGCTTGTCAAACAGCCAGAGTTTCCGTTTGTAAGGGCTTACACAGCATACTTTGTGTCTCTCACAGTAGGCGGTTATAAAATCACCGCCTACTATGATGATTGCACTGTGCCATTGTTTTTTGTAGGGCCAGGCTTCACCATTCCTTGAAATTCCGTCTCTTTCATGGACTGAACACTTTGGCGGTAAGTTTTATTCCCTATCGACTGCTGTGCTGGCTTTTATCAGCAATTTTACTGGCTGGCCTGATGCTCGGCGGGCTGCGTGCCGATTGGGATTTCTCGCAGATCAGCCGCAAGGCCACCGCCGTCTACGGCCCGTTGGGGCAAGGCCAGCAACGTATCGACGCCTGGCAGCGGCTATTGGCGAGCGAAAAACAGGTCAGCGAGCAGGACCAGCTCAAGGTCGTCAATTTGTTCTTCAACAAGCAAATGACCTACGTGGAAGACATCGATCTCTGGCACGTTGTCGATTATTGGGAGACACCCGTCGAAGCACTCTGGAAAGGCGCCGGTGACTGCGAAGACTACGCCATCGCAAAGTATTTCAGTTTGCGTCACCTGGGGGTGTCCAGCGACAAATTGCGCATTACCTACGTCAAGGCCTTGCGGCAGAATCGGGCGCACATGGTCCTGACCTATTATTCGACCCCAGACGCTGTCCCACTGGTGCTCGACAGCCTGATGGATGAGATCCTGCCGGCCACCCGTCGCACCGATCTGGTCCCGGTGTACTCATTCAACGCCGAGGGGCTGTACTTGCCCGGTGCCAAGGGCAACAAGAAAGTCGGTGATACCAAACGCTTGTCGCGCTGGCAGGATGTGTTGAGAAAAATGCGTGCGGAAGGCTTCCCAGCCGAGCCTGCCAACTAGGAGTAACTGATCGGATGTCTCTGTTCAAACAGCTATTGATCGCAATCTGTCTGTTCCTGGTGGTCGCCTTCAGCGGCAGCTTCATGGTCAGCCTGGAAAGCTCGCGCACCCAATACGTCAACCAATTGCGCTCCCACGCCCAGGATGCGGCGACGGCATTGGCGCTGTCGCTGACCCCGAATATCGATGACCCAGCCATGGTGGAGCTGTTGGTCAGCTCGATCTTCGACAGCGGTTACTACGCCAGCATCCGCGTCGTGGACCTGGCCACCGACAAAACCATCGTCGAGCGCAGCGGTATTCCTGACAACAACGGCGTGCCCAACTGGTTCGTCAAGCTGATCGGCCTGGAGCCGGCCGGTGGTGATGCGCTGGTCAGCCGTGGCTGGGAACAGGCCGCACGGGTAGAAGTGGTCAGCCATCCGATGTTCGCCCTGGCCAAGCTCTGGCAAAGCGCCCTGGGTAGCCTGGGCTGGTTGCTCTTGTGCGGCGCGGTCAGCGTGGTGCTCGGTGGGCTGTTGCTGCGCCGGCAATTGAAGCCGTTGGACTATATGGTCAAACAGTCCCACGCCATTGCCCGCCGCGAGTTCCTCAGCCTGCCTGACTTGCCCCGCACGCCAGAGCTGCGGCGCGTGGTACAGGCCATGAACCAGATGGTGGAAAAGCTCAAGGCGCTGTTCCAGGAACAGGCCGAGCGTAGCGAAAAACTGCGCACCGAATCCTATCAGGACAACCTCACCGGCCTCGCCAACCGCCGTTATTTCGAGATGCAGCTCAACGCCCGCGTCAGTAACCCGGAAGAGACCAACTCCGGCTACCTGCTGTTGCTGCGGGTCAAGGACCTGGCCGGCCTCAACCAGCGCCTGGGTGGCCAGCGCACCGACCAGTTGCTGCAAGCGGTTGGCCAACAACTGCTGCGCCAGTGCGCGCCGTATCCGGAAACCCATAACCTCGTCACCCGTATTCGTGGCGGTGAGTTCGCCGTGCTGGCACCGGGGTTGATGCGTGAAGAAGCGGTGCAACTGGCGCAAAACCTCGAGAGCACCTTGCTCAGCCTGCAAGCGACCGGCGCCAGCGACGTTACACCGGTTGCCTATATCGGCCTGGCGCCGTTCAGCCATGGCGACGCACCCCAAGCCCTGCTGACCCTGGCCGACCAGGCCCTGGCCCAGGCCCAAGCGCAGGGCGACACCAGTTGGGTATGCCTGGACCGCAGCGCCGCCGCCAGCGTCGGTGACGATCACCATGCCTGGCACACCTTGTTGGACCAGGCCCTGACCCAGCAGCGCTTCCAGTTGTACTTCCAGCCGGTGGTGGCCAGCCAGGACCCACAGTTGGTCCTGCATTACAAAGTGCTGTCGCGCTTGCAGGACGAGGGCGGCCACACCATACCGGCCGGACGCTTCCTGCCGTGGCTTGAGCGCTTCGGTTGGTCGGCCCGCCTGGACCGCCTGATGCTGGAGCAGGTGCTCAAGCAGATGAGCAGCCACACCGAGAACCTGGCGCTGAACCTCTCAGCCGCGACCTTGCAGGACACCCAGGCTCTGAACCGTATTTATGACCTGCTACGTCAGCACAGCAACCTGGGCCCGCGCCTTACCCTGGAGATCGGTGAAGAGCAACTGCCTGAGCAGCCCGTGCTGGAACAGATGACCCAGCGCCTGCGCGAGCTGGGTTTCTCCCTCAGCCTGCAACGTTTCGGTGGGCGGTTCAGCATGATCGGGAACCTGGCGCGCCTGGGCCTGGCGTACCTGAAGATCGACGGCAGCTACATTCGCGCCATCGACCAGGAAAGTGACAAGCGCCTGTTTATCGAAGCTATTCAGCGAGCGGCCCATAGCATTGACCTGCCGCTGATTGCCGAGCGTGTAGAGACCGAGGGCGAACTGAAGGTGATTCGTGAGATGGGGATTTTCGGAGTGCAGGGCCAACTGTTTGGCGAGCCCGCGCCCTGGAAATAATTTACCTGTAGGAGCGAGCTTGCTCGCGAAGATCTCCAACCATAACGCGCGAAGCCTGACACCCCGTGGCGATTTCAGTTTTTTCGCGAGCAAGCTCGCTCCTACAGGGGTAGGAGCGGCTGGATTAAATCAATCCTTTCTCGTCATCATCGATCAACTGGCTCAACCCACCCAACGCTTCCCGCGCCTGGTTACGGTCCATCAACTTGGCCTGGGCTGCCGGCGGCAGGTCGGTCACGCTGATCACCCCTTTGCGGGTCAGCACCTGGATCAAGTCATCCAGCACCCGGATCATCTCCAAGTCGCTCTGCTTGAGCTGGGCCAGGCTGGTTTCCACCACTTCGTTGGCGTACCAGGCCTGTATCTCATGGTGATCGGCCGGCAGGGTTTCAGTGGATTCGGTAAAGGCAGCAGCCTCTACGCGAACCAGCGCGCCCTGTGCATCACGTTGCACGTAAAACATAACAACCCCTCGAAAATGCGCCACAGGCGTTCAACAGCATAGGTCAACGCTGCGTGTATGGGCGTGAGTATGCGATGCACCGTCCGCCAGGGCCAGCGACTCGCAGGCCAAAAAAACGGCCGCCTGCAAGGGCGGCCGATTAATCGTGTCTTAAGTGTGGTCGATCTTGATGGTCGGGTCGGCACCACTGATCAGCGAGTTGATGCTGGTGTGGGACCAGTCGTTGCCTTCCAGCTTGATCGTCACATCGGCATTGGCCAGGCCACCGGCGGCGTTGAGCTTGCCTTCACTGCTCACTTGCAGGGTCGACACGCCGTCTACCGTGGTGATCTTGAGGTAGTTGTCGATGGTACTGTCGGTTTCACCTTTCAACAAATCACGCAGATCAATGCGGTCGCCTTCCGAGGCCTTGAAGTCCTTGATCACATCGTTGCCGATGTCGCCAGACTTCCACACAAAGGTGTCGGCACCCGAGCCACCGATCAGGATGTCGTTGCCCTGGCCGCCGATCAGCGTGTCGTTGCCGGTGCCACCCAGCAGGATGTCATTGCCTTTGCCGCCATCGAGTGTGTCGTTGCCGCCTTGGCCGAACAAGATGTCGTCGCCAGCGCCGCCCAACAGCGTGTCGTTGGCATCCTTGGCGCCGGAGACGTCGAAGTCCACATAGTGTTCGGTGACGTACTGGTGAACGTTAGAGGCGGTCACCGCAGAGACAGCCACGCCGGTTTTCTGCGCGACAAAGGCCTGCAGTGCGTTGTAACCCTCGCCATTGATCCCGCTGAAACTCACCAGGTCGCCGAACAGGATGTCGTTGCCGTCGCCACCGCTGACGGTGTCCGCGCCCGGCAACGTCGCCTCGGTGTGGCCGAGGATAGCGTTGGCGAGGTCCTTCGGATCGATGTTGGCCTGTGGCTTGCCATCGCTGTCGTACGGTGCCAGCTGATTCAAGCTGACCCCACTATTGAGGCCGATGGCTTCTACGCCACCTGTGGACAGACCTTTAAGCAGTGCGAACGCGCTGTTGGAGTTGAGGGTGGTGGAGTAGTCGGTATCGTATCCGAGGCCGCCTTGCACCGATATTTCATAGGTGCCATCCCCTTGGGCGTGGATGATTCCCTTGTTGTATCCCCAGCCGTAAGACCAGAGGGTCACCTTGCCGGCAGAGTTGATATCAAGGTAGTTATTCGAATCGATGTTGATCCGGGTGGCGGTACCTATGGTGTAGTTGTTCATGGTGACGACATCATCGAGCCTGACGTTGCCGTACAAGTACGGGTTGGTCTGCTCGGACGCTTGGTAAAACGTCGGCTGACCATCGGTGATGAAGTACGTTGTATTAATAGCGCCAGTGTTGCCAGTCGCCTGGGCACTTTTGAAGAAGTTGGACGCGGCCTTGAACACGTCTTCGTAGTTGGTCCCGCCGGTAGACACCATGGAGTCCAGGACTTTCTGCAGCGAGTCCAATGCACCTGGGTCTTTCAGGTTGACTGTCACCGTGCGATTGACCTGGTCGCTGAAATCCGCCAGGAAGATATTCACAGTGCCGGAGGTGCTGGCGCCGATACTGTTTTTCAGCGAGTTGAACGTGGTAGTCAGCGAGGTTTTTGCCGCTGCTATCGAGTCCGCACCCATACTGCCCGATGTATCGATCATGAACGCGATGTTGTAGTTCTTGCCCTGCACCACGTTCAGGCCGGCGATGTCGGCCACGACGATGTCGTTGCCATCGCTGCCATTGATGGTGTCGCTGCCCGAGGTGCCGGTGACCGAATTGTAGGTCGCCGGATGCACCGTGACGGGCAATTGCGCGGTGGTGGTCGCTGAACCGCCGATGCTCTCGGTGGAAGTCGAGGTGACTGTCAGGTTGAACTGGCCGCTGTAGTAGGTCGGCGGCTTGATGCTCAGCGTGTTCAGGTCCCAGCCGGTGACATTCACTTCGCCCACGGTTTTACCCGCAGTAAAGGTGTGCCCCGATGCGTCGGTAAGCACCGAGCCTGCCGGAATGCCGCTGATCTTCACGCTCAGGGTTTCGGAGCCGTCGGTGTCGGTCAGCGCGGTGGTGACCTTGGACAGTTTGACCGTCCCGTTCTCCTGGCCTTCGTTGAGCTTGTAGCCCACGTAGTAACCGTCACCGTTGCTGCCATGCAGGTCGGATACGGTGACGCCGGCGTTGGTCAGGTCGGTAAGGCCGGTGTACAACGGCACGGTGCTGGTGCTCAGGTTCTGCACCGCCCCGCCGTTGATCGACAGGTTAACGTCGAAGCTGCCTGGGCCCGCCTGGTTGGCCTGGTAGATCTCAAGGCTGTAGTAACCGGTGGTGGTTGGCGTGAACGAGCCGCTGAACTTGCCGCTGTTGGTGCCCCACAAACCGCTGGCAACATCTTTACCGCCAACGTTGACCACCACGCTGTCATCGGCGATACCGCTGAAGGTGTAGCTCTTGCCCGCTTCCATGTAGATCAGGCCGGAGATCTTGGAACCAGAACCGGCGGTGACGTTGTCGACGGACTCGACGTTGGTCACCACGGAGGTGTTGTTGGGGGTGCCCGCGTTGTCGATGGCTTTTTTCAGTACGTCTGGCGCAGCGCCATTGCCGTTGTTTCCAAGGCCGGCGATGTTGTTCCAGCCCTGTTTGACCAGCCCGGTCGAGGCAACGTTGTTGTCCGCCACGCTGAGGGTCGGTGCGTCGGCCACTGGGGTGATATCCACTTTCACCGTGGCGCTGGTGCCCAGGTCCTTGCCATCGGTTGGCTGGAACTTGAACTGCGCGTAATCCGCTTGCTTGTTGCCTACACCGGTGCCGCCGTAACCATCGGCGCCGGATTCGTTGGCGTTAGGCATGAAGCGCAACTGGCCGCCGTCGATCTGGGCCTTGGTGAAGGTCTGGCCGCTGCTCACGTTGGTCCAGGTGGTGCCGTCCGCCGCCAGGTATTGCAGCTTGCCGGCTACCGGCAGCTCGGTGATTTTCACCCCGAGGCTGGCTTGTGGCGAGTCCACATCGCTCACGCCGAAGTTGGCCCAGGTCAGGGCCAGCGCGGTGTCTTCCGTACCGGTCACGGTACCGCCAGTGGCCACTGGTGCATCGTTGACCGCTACCACGTTGACGGTGGTGGTGGCCACGTTGGAGTAGTTGCCGCCATCGGTCACCGTCACGGTGATGGTGCGGGGCGTGGTGCTCGGGTCGTGGCTGTTGTTGGTGAACGTGATGTTCTGGATACGCTGCATGTAGTCAGCCAGCGTCGCACTGCCGGACAACGTCAGGGTAATAGTGCCCGTCTGGTTGTTGGTGCTGACGCTGATGCCATTCACGCTATTGCCCAGATTGAGGGCATCACCGGCCTGTGCGTTGGTCAGCGTGACCGTCGCGCCCGTCAGCAGTGTGCTGTCTGGGTCAGTGATCTTGATGTCCGTGTCGGCGATCGACACGCCCGGCCCGGCGGTACCCTCGGTAAACGTCGTCTTGTAATCAGCACCCGTGGCGCCGCTGGAGTTGTTGGCATCCAGGTCGAGCACCGGCGGCGCATCGTTGTCGAGGATATTGGTGGTGACGGTGCCTTTGTCGATCACCAGGTTCTCGAAGTTGCCCCCGGTGACCTTGTCGATGGTGATAACGATCTGTTCCGTAGGCTCGGTGATCTTGTCGTCGAGCGTGCGGATATCAAACGGCACGCTGCTGGAGCCTGCCGGGATCTTCACGGTATACACGCCAGTGAAGTCCGAACCGTCAGTGGCGGTGCCGCTGTATTTGAGCGTCACGGTTACGTCGGTTTGCGGCGGGTTGGTCAAGGTCAGGGTGTAGTGGGCGGTGCCACCTTCAGTGACCGAACCGTCGCCCGTAATGCTGATTTTGGTATCAGTCACTACATCCGTGACCTTGGTGACTGCGGGGCTGCCATCAACAATCAGATGCTCGTACTTGTCGCCACCGCTGACCACGCCGGTGATCTTGGCGCTGACATCATTGGCGCCGACATAGGCATCGTTCGGTGCGGTAGCCGTCGTGAAGCTGGTGGACTTGCCGCTGCCAATGGTGATGGTCGAGCCGTTATCCAGCCTTACCACCAGGTCGGAGCCCACGTTGTTCACGGCCGCGCCGTTTTTGTCGACCAGGGACGCGGTGTAGACGATCTGCCCGCCCTCGCTGACCGAGCCAGTGGCCTTGAGTACCACGGTCACGTCATCGATGGTGTCGTTGATGGTGGTGGTGGCGCCCGCAGGTGTGATGGTCACACCCTCGAAATTGCCGCCGGTGGTGCCGGTGATCTTGACGGTCTGGGTGCTCTTGTCGATGAACACGTCATCGGTAGGCGCCGGGACGGTCACTGTGCCCACGGTCTCACCTTGCTTGATGGTGATGCTCGAACCGTTGTCGAGCTGCACCACCATGTCACTGCCGGCCTTGTTGCTCAAGGTGGCGGTGTAGGTGATCTGGCCGCCTTCGTTGACCGCGGTTGGGGCGGTCAGGGTGACGGTGGTCAGGTCGGTGGTGCCCGGTGTGTCGGTGACGGTGGTGTTCACCGCCGTCGTGCCCGGCACCAGGTTCTCGAAGTGCTCGCCGCCAGTCACGCCTTTGATGGCGGTGGTGACGGTTTGGTCGCCTTTGTAGACGTCGTTTGGCGCAAGGGTGGTGATGGAGCCGCTCGACTGATTCACGCCGATGGTGATGGTCTTGCCATTGTCCAAGGTGACGGTCAGCGGATTGGTGATGTTAGTCACCGGTGCGCCGTTTTTATCCACAAGGCTGGCGGTGTAAACGATGTTGCCGCCTTCGCCGACGGTGGTGGTGGCGGTCAGAACCACATCGACTTTATCGATGGTGTCGTTGATCGTGGTGGTGGCGCCATTGCCTGCAACTTCGAGTTTTTCGAAATTGCCGCCAGTGGTTTCGGTGATCTTGACGGTCTGGGTGCTCTTATCGATAAACACGTCATCGGTAGGCGCAGGCACGGTCACGGTGCCGACGGTTTCACCGGCCTTGATGGTGATGCTTGAACCGTTGTCGAGTTTCAGCGTGACGTCGGTGCCGGCCTTATTACTCAAGGTCGCGGTGTAGGTGATCTGGCCACCTTCGTTAACGGCACTTGGCGCTGTCAGCGTCACGGTGGTGGTGTTATCGGTACCCGGTGTGTCCGTAACGGTGGTGTTCACCGCGGTAGTGCCAGGGACCAGATTCTCGAAATGCTCGCCGCCGGTCACGCCTTTGATGGCGGTGGTGACGGTTTGGTCGCCTTTGTAGACGTCGTTTGGCGCTACGGTGGTGATGGAACCGCTCGACTGATTCACTCCGATGGTGATGGTTTTGCCATTGTCCAAGGTGACGGTTAGCGGATTGGTGATGTTGGTCACCGCTGCGCCGTTTTTATCCACAAGGCTGGCGGTGTAGACGATGTTGCCGCCTTCGCCGACGGTGGTGGTGGCGGTCAGGACAACATCAACTTTGTCGATGGTGTCGTTGATCGTAGTGGTCGCGCCGCTGCCTGCGACTTCCAGTTTTTCGAAGTTGCCGCCAGTGGTTTCGGTGATCTTGACGGTCTGAGTGCTCTTATCGATAAACACATCATCGGTAGGGGCGGGCACGGTCACAGTACCGACGGTCTCGCCAGCTTTGATGGTGATCGACGAGCCGTTATCCAACTTCAAGGTGACGTCGGTGCCGGCCTTGTTGCTCAAAGTTGCGGTGTAGGTGATCTGACCACCTTCGTTAACGGCACTTGGCGCAGTCAGCGTCACGGTGGTGGTGTTATCGGTGCCCGGTGTGTCCGTAACGGTGGTGTTCACCGCGGTAGTGCCAGGGACCAGATTCTCGAAATGCTCGCCGCCGGTCACGCCTTTGATGGCGGTGGTGACGGTTTGGTCGCCTTTGTAGACGTCGTTTGGCGCTACGGCGGTGATGGAACCGCTCGACTGATTCACACCGATGGTGATGGTTTTGCCATTGTCCAAGGTGACGGTTAGCGGATTGGTGATGTTGGTCACCGCTGCGCCGTTTTTATCCACAAGGCTGGCGGTGTAGACGATGTTGCCGCCTTCGCCGACGGTGTTGGTGGCGGTCAGAACCACATCAACCTTGTCGATGGTGTCGTTGATCGTGGTGGTTGCGCCGTTGCCTGCAACTTCTAATTTTTCGAAGTTGCCGCCGGAAGCGTCAGTGATCTTGACGGTCTGAGTGCTCTTATCGATGAACACGTCATCGGTAGGCGCAGGCACGGTCACAGTGCCAACAGTGTCGCCAGCCTTGATGGTGATCGACGAACCGTTATCCAACTTCAGCGTTACATCAGTGCCAGCTTTGTTGGAGAGCGTGGCGGTGTACGTAATCTGTCCACCTTCGTTAACAGCGTTAGGCGCTGTCAGCGTCACAGTGGTGGTGTTGTCGGTACCTGGTGTGTCCGTGACGGTGGTATTCACCGCCGTAGTACCCGGCACTAGATTTTCAAAGTGCTCGCCGCCGGTTACGCCTTTGATAGCAGTAGTGACGGTCTGATCGCCCTTGTAAACATCATCAGGAGCAAGAACCGAAACGCTACCGCTCGATTGGTTTACGCCAATGGTGATGGTCTGGCCGTTATCCAAAGTCACGGTCAACGGGTTGGTGATGTTGGTCACCGGTGCGCCGTTCTTATCCACAAGGCTGGCGGTGTAAACGATGTTGCCGCCTTCGCCGACGGTGGTAGTGGCGGTCAGGACCACATCAACTTTGTCGATAGTGTCGTTGATCGTGGTCGTTGCGCCATTGCCTGCAACTTCGAGTTTTTCGAAGTTGCCGCCGGAAGCGTCGGTGATCTTGACGGTCTGAGTGCTCTTGTCGATGAACACGTCATCAGTAGGGGCGGGCACGGTCACAGTACCGACGGTCTCGCCAGCTTTGATAGTGATCGAAGAACCGTTGTCCAACTTCAACGTAACGTCAGTGCCCGCTTTGTTGGAAAGTGTGGCGGTGTACGTAATTTGACCACCTTCGTTCACTGCGCTAGGCGCGGTTAGCGTGACCGTCGTGGTGTTATCAGTGCCGGGGGTATCTGTGACGGTGGTGTTTACCGCCGCAGTGCCCGGTACCAGGTTTTCAAAATGCTCGCCGCCCGTCACACCCTTGATCGCGGTGGTGACAGTCTGATCGCCTTTGTACACATCATCAGGAGCAATAACCGAAACGCTACCGCTCGACTGATTCACACCAATGGTAATGGTTTTGCCGTTATCCAAGGTTACGGTCAGCGGGTTGGTGATGTTAGTCACCGGCGAACCGTTTTTATCCACAAGGCTAGCGGTGTAGACGATGTTGCCGCCTTCACCAACGGTGGTGGTGGCGGTCAGAACCACATCGACCTTGTCGATGGTGTCGTTGATCGTGGTGGTCGCACCGTTGCCCGCAACTTCGAGTTTTTCGAAATTGCCGCCAGTGGTTTCGGTGATCTTGACGGTCTGAGTGCTCTTATCGATAAACACGTCATCGGTAGGGGCAGGCACGGTTACGGTGCCAACCGTGTCGCCAGCCTTGATGGTGATGCTTGAACCGTTGTCGAGTTTCAGCGTTACGTCGGTACCGGCTTTGTTGCTCAAGGTCGCGGTGTAGGTGATCTGGCCGCCTTCGTTAACGGCACTTGGCGCAGTCAGCGTAACCGTGGTTGTGTTATCGGTGCCTGGGGTATCCGTAACGGTGGTGTTCACCGCCGTAGTACCCGGCACCAGATTTTCAAAGTGCTCGCCGCCGGTTACGCCTTTGATAGCAGTAGTGACGGTCTGATCGCCCTTGTAAACATCATCAGGAGCAAGAACCGAAACGCTACCGCTCGATTGGTTTACGCCAATGGTGATGGTCTGGCCGTTATCCAAAGTCACGGTCAACGGGTTGGTGATGTTGGTCACCGGTGCGCCGTTCTTATCCACAAGGCTGGCGGTGTAAACGATGTTGCCGCCTTCGCCAACGGTGGTGGTCGCGGTCAGGACTACATCGACCTTGTCGATGGTGTCGTTGATCGTGGTCGTTGCGCCGCTGCCTGCAACTTCCAGTTTTTCGAAGTTGCCGCCGGAAGCGTCGGTGATCTTGACGGTCTGCGTGCTCTTATCGATAAACACGTCATCGGTAGGCGCAGGCACGGTTACGGTGCCAACGGTGTCGCCAGCCTTGATGGTGATGCTTGAACCGTTGTCGAGTTTCAGTGTTACGTCAGTGCCCGCTTTGTTGGAAAGCGTGGCGGTGTACGTGATCTGCCCACCTTCGTTTGCCTCGGCCGGAGCGGTCAGCGTCACCGTAGTGGTGTTGTCAGTGCCTGGTGTATCCGTAACGGTGGTATTAACCGGGGTAGTACCTGGAACCAGATTCTCAAAGTGCTCGCCGCCGGTCACGCCTTTGATGGCGGTAGTGACGGTCTGGTCGCCTTTGTAGACATCGTCTGGCGCGATGGTGGTGATAGAACTGCTCGACTGGTTTACGCCAATAGTGATGGTCTGGCCGTTATCCAAAGTCACGGTCAACGGGTTGGTGATGTTGGTCACCGGTGCGCCGTTCTTATCCACAAGGCTGGCGGTGTAGACGATGTTGCCGCCTTCGCCAACGGTGGTGGTCGCGGTCAGGACTACATCGACCTTGTCGATGGTGTCGTTGATCGTGGTGGTCGCGCCATTACCTGCGACTTCCAGTTTTTCGAAGTTGCCACCAGTGGTCTCGGTGATCTGAACGGTCTGCGTGCTCTTATCGATAAACACGTCATCAGTAGGGGCGGGCACGGTCACAGTACCGACGGTCTCGCCAGCTTTGATGGTGATCGACGAGCCGTTATCCAACTTCAAGGTGACGTCGGTGCCGGCCTTGTTGCTCAAAGTTGCGGTGTAGGTGATCTGACCACCTTCGTTAACGGCACTTGGCGCAGTCAGCGTAACCGTGGTGGTGTTATCGGTGCCCGGTGTGTCCGTAACGGTGGTGTTCACCGCGGTAGTACCCGGCACCAGATTTTCAAAGTGGTCGCCGCCGGTCACACCCTTGATGGCGGTGGTGACGGTCTGGTCGCCTTTGTACACATCATCCGGCGCGATGGTAGTGATGGTGCCGCTCGACTGATTCACGCCAATGGTGATGGTTTTGCCGTTGTCCAAGGTGACGGTCAACGGATTGGTGATGTTGGTCACCGGCGCGCCGTTCTTATCCACAAGGCTGGCGGTGTAAACGATGTTGCCGCCTTCGCCAACGGTGTTGGTGGCGGTCAGAACCACATCAACCTTGTCGATGGTGTCGTTGATCGTGGTGGTTGCGCCGTTGCCTGCAACTTCTAATTTTTCGAAGTTGCCGCCGGAAGACACGG
>NZ_MPBM01000047.1:0-22214 GCF_001907715.1 Pseudomonas sp. BTN1
TGTGTGTGTTGGTCCTTTCTGCCGCATCTTGTTCGTGGTGTTGTGTATTGGGTGCGGGTGTTTGTGGTTAATCGGCAGGGATGCGCGTGTAGCCGCCCCGCGCCAGGGAGTGGGCGGGGCGGCGCCCCCCCAAATCACTGGCGGATTACGGGCACACCGAGCCCAAGCGAGGTGCCGAGTGGTGGGGCAAGAGCCCTTTGGTTACTTTGGGCTGGGCCGGCATTCCGGCTTTTCCAAAGTGACCCGCCGTCAGGGCGGAACCCTAAGCGGCCGTTACCGCAGCAATGGATATGTACACAATCCAGCTGTGTTGACTGTCAGGCCGCCTTCGCGAGCAAGCCCGCTCCCACATTGAGATCGTGGGGTATCAGGTAGATAGGTGTCGGCTGTCAGGCCGCCATCGCAGGCAAGCCAGCTCCCACACTGGCCATGTAGTGCCCACAGGGATGAGTCGTTCGTCCTTCAGGCAGCTATGCCCTGGATGCGAAAACCCCAGCGCGGAAAATGCACATGCACGGTACCACCGCGTTCATCCGTGCGACGCAGGATCAGCTCTTCACGCCCAGCGAACAGCAACTCGCCAGCCACCGGATCAACGCCATAGTCGATAGCCGCAATGGTCACCTCCTGACCCACCTTAAAGCCGTTCAAATCCTCGAACACCTCATCCGGCAAAGGTGCCGGTGTAGCATTGCGGGCGATATCCAAAGCCTGCTCCGCGGTCATCTGACTGGCGGTTCCATGACCAAAACCCAACACCCGTCCCAGCCAGGCCAGCACGGCCGGATAAGCATCCACCAAAGGCGCGGTGACCGGCGTGGCCTTGAGGAACCAAAGCGAGTGGGCCAGGGCAAAGTCGGCAATCGACGGCGCGCCGAACAGGAAGTCGCCGCTCTCACGCTGCAACTGTTGCTCCAACCGCGTCATGATCGCCGGCCATTGATGCTTGGCCAGCTCAGCCGGCAGCTTGCTCGCCGTGCCGCCACTGAACAGCGCAGCGCGGTCAGCGATAAAGGCCTTGATGGCCTCGGGCGGTAACTTGCCAAAGCGCACCGCCACCGATTCGGGCTGGAACACCAGGCTGACGGCATGGGCGAATACCACGCTGTCGGCCCAGGTGGCGAAGGTCTGGGTGATCATTTCCTGGCCCAGCGGAAACAGGGCCGGTGAGGACTTTTCCTGCTCCAGGCGGCGAGCGATCAGGGCGGTGTCGCAATAGATATCCGCCCCCACCTGCAGCACCGGAGTTTTGCGGTAGCCGCCGGTCAAGGCCGTCAGGTCGGGCTTGGGCATCACCGGCGAAATGTTCACCGAATGCCAGGACAGGCCTTTGAAGCCCAGCAACAGCCGCGCTTTTTCCGCAAAGGGTGAGGTCGGATAATGGTGCAGGATGAGCTCAGACATACGGGTTTCCGCTTGGCGAGTGAGCGAGCAGATTACCGCGCAAACGGTCCTGGCTGCATGATGGGAACCTATCAGTCAGAGTGATGAGCCATTTGCGGCCAGGCATTCCTTGGCGCTCTTCTTCAACTTTTTGATCAGGCGTTCCTGACGCAGCGCCTCACCCTTGTTCGCGCATTGCTCGGTGTACACCAGCGCCACTGCCGGGCTGGACAGAAAAAACCGCGCGCCCTTGCCGCTTTGGTGCGAAGCGAACCGGCGTACCGGGTCGTTGCTGATGCCGCAATACAGCGCACCATTGGCGGCGCGCACCAGGTAGACATACCAAGGCTTGGGTTCAGGCGTACTCACGGACAGGTTCGGCAAGGCAAAAGGGGCGCGCAGTTTATCAACGACTGGCCTGGAATGCCTTCAGGCCTTTGTTCGCCTGGGCGCGTACGGCGTTGCGTACCAGCGGCGTCCAGCCCAACAGCAGGCCCTTGGTGCCCAACGCCTGGCGCGACCAGCGCCACAGGTCGAAGTGATCGTGGTGCTCGCAGATCTTGCCGTCGCGCAATACAAAGCGCGCCTGGATATCGTTGACCACCGTATTGCCGGTTGCACTGAACAGGTAGGTGGCCACCCAATGCGCACTGCCGGTGCGCTCGTCGCTGCGCACCTGGTCGAAGGTCAACGAAAAATCCTTGGCACGGGTGGTGAGCATGCGCCACATGTCCCCTGCGTCACGGCCTCGCAGTTCACCAAAGGCCGGGTCGCTGAACACCACGTCATCGCTGTAGCAGGCAACCATGGCCTCGGCATCCAGGCGCTGGAAGGCGCTATAGAATTGGCTGATCAGGGCGTTATGGGCATCACTCATGGGCAGGCTCCGCGGACGTCAAAAGAGTAGGCGCACGATAAGCCGCCCAAGCCGTCATGGCTACTGTCATTCGCCACGCAAATAAGCGCGCTACGGCGCTATCCCAGTACTGCGGGCGTAGGCGAACAAGTCAACGTCGGTGGAAATACTCAAGCGCTGCATCGCCGTGCTTTTCTGCTTGCTGATGGTGGAGATGCTGCGGTTGACCTGGGCGGCAATCTGGCTGACGGTCATGCCGCTGGCCAGCATGCGCACCACCTCGCGTTCCTTGCCAGACAACTGCGGCTCCTGGGATTGATCGCCAGTGCCGGCTTCCACCAGTTGTACCCGCAGGCATTCACTGGCGAAGGTCTGGCCAGCACACACCGCCTTGATCGCCAAGGGCAACTCCTTGGCCGAAGCACTTTTGGCGACCACTGCCCTGGCGCCGTGGGCAAAGGCTGCGCGTAACGTGGCGACGTTGGCGAACATGGTGACCAGTATCACCGGCAACTGCGGATACTGGCGCTGCAACAGGCCCAACAAGCAGTAGCCATCGGCCTGCTGGCCACCTGGCATGGCGAAGTCCGTGACCAGTACGTCGCACGGCGTGCGACTGAGCACGCCGAGTAACTGATCAGGACCATCGGCTTCACCGACCACTTTGCACTTGCCATTCGCCTCGATCACGACTTTCTGCCCGACCCGGACAATAGGGTGATCGTCAGCAATAATTACTCGAAGCATAGGCACCCACGAATGATGGCAACTTGAATCCGCGCAAAATACCTCTGCCTGCGATCATCAACAACTGCTAACAAAGAGGCACTTGCGGCCGAACCCAATGTTCAGTAGTGGCTGACTTTTGGACTACAACACAATAGGAAAATACCTACAGCCAAACTTAGACCAACGACCAGGTAAAACGCTCTGCAACAGCATTCTTCACAACTCAGACAGATACTCCAGATAAGCACACAGCCGTGCTTCAAACACTTCCAGTTGCGCCGTGTGCGTAGCGACACCCTCGGCCTGGACCTGCTCGATCAAGCGCACGGCACTGGTTTCCAACCCCGTGCCGCCCAGGAACACCAGGCTGCCCACCAGCCGATGCAGACGCTCGGCGGTCAATGGCGCGTTCAACGTCACACGGGCATGACGCAACACCCGCTGGTCTTCCCAGGCCTCCATCAACAGGGTTTCCAGCAACTGGTCGACGACCAGGTCGCTGCCAAACGTGGTCACAAGCGTGGCACGGGTGGGCCAGCTCGCCCCCGCCGCAGCAGCGTATGGCTCGACATAACAGCCATCGCCGCCCGGCAACCAGCGCACCAGCACGGCATGCAGTTGTTCAAGGGTCAGGGGTTTGAGCAGCCAGGCATCCATGCCGGCGTTGCGGCAACGTTGGGGGCTGTCGTTTTGTAGGTTGGCGGTCAAGGCAATGATGGGCACGCGCTTCACCCCCTGCTCGCGCTCATGCTGGCGAATCGCACGAGTCATGCTGTAACCGTCCATGAAGGGCATCCGGCAATCACTGATCACCAGGTCGAAGGGCCGGTTGGTAAAGGTGTCCAATCCCATGAAGCCATCGGTGACCAGCGCGTGTCCGAGCCCCAGTTTTTGCAACAGCCAACCCAGCAACAGGCGATAGGCTGAATGATCCTCCACGACCAGAACATTCAAGTACTGCCAATGGGGCGGGGGACAAAAAGGCGGTTTGACTGTCCGGCTCGCTCCTGCGGTTGAACCTCCTGGCGAACCCATCAGTACCTCTTCGTGGTGATTAATTCGGCAGCCATCCGCGGCACTGATACAGCAATGCCAGGCACACCCTTTTGATCGTTTTCGACTTTCAACCTATAACCTTTTGAATGGCTTCCAGCCGATACAACAACTACGAAAAACGCCGCGAAAATCTACCGTCCCGCACTGCGCTTACACCACAACCCGCCAATGTCGTATTAGTTGTATTTCCCCCTCGCAGCCCCCTCGCTAAATTGTGCCCACCCCAAAAGAGGGACGGATGGCCACTCCCCGGCACCGCAAAAAAACACTGAGACCGCCGCCACGCCAACCACTCGCCCACACAGGACCGAGCGCTGACCTGTACGCGTTTCTATCCGCCAGACTGCAATGGAACAATTGGAAATGAAGAACCCTGTATCCCTGTTGAGCAGTGCCCTGCTGCTCGCCATGACATCTTCAGTGTTCGCCGCCAGCAGTGTCGACCTGAGCGTCAAAGGGTTGATCACGCCCAGCGCTTGTACACCGAGCCTGCCGGGTGACGTCGACTTCGGAAAAATCGCGGCAAAAGACCTGAATATCGACACCAGCACCCCGCTTGAGCGCAAGACCCTGCCACTGAGCGTCAACTGCGATGCGGCAACGCTGTTTGCCATCCAGCCTATCGACAATCGAGCTGGCTCTGCGATTTATGGCTACTCCTTTGGCCTGGGCATGATCAACGAAAACCAGAAGCTGGGCATGTATCAGTTGGGTTTCAGCAACCCCGTCGCCGAAACCCCCTCCACGCTGCTGGCCATGTACAACGCCGACGGCCACTGGGTAACGCTGCTGCCTGACGACGGCATCGCGCCCAACGAGTTGGTGGCACTGGGCAGTCGTGGCGATAGCGGCTGGGCGCCGCACCCGATCAAGGACGCGATCATGGACGTCACGCTCTACACAGTGATCGCCCCCGCAAAAGGGCTGACATTGACCGACGAAGTCGCGATCGATGGTTCCGCGACGTTTGAAGTCAAATACCTGTAAATGGACGCCTCTCACATGAAAACCTGCATGCCCCTGCTCAGTAGTGCCCTGCTGCTCGTCATGTCCACGTCTGTGTTCGCCGCCAGTAGCGTCGATTTGACCGTCAAGGGCCTGATTACACCCAGCGCCTGTGCCCCTGGCCTTTCCAGCGGCGGCATCATCGACCACGGCAAAGTCGCGGCCAAGGATTTGAAACAGGACAACTGGACGTTGCTCGGCAACCACACCCTGCAACTGTCGATCGTCTGCGATGCGCCAACCCTGCTGGCCCTGAAGGGCACGGACAACAAGGGTGACGCCCCCGACCCCATGAACCGCTATGGCCTGGGCCTGGTCAGCGGCAAAAAATTGGGCGGGTACACACTGGTGCTCGGCAATCCGGTGGCTGACGGCGCGGCAATCACCCTGATCGAGTCGTCCGATAACGGCCTCACCTGGCGGGAGAGCTTCCCGGGCGACGTCTGGCCCATTACCTACCACGCCTCGTTTGGCGACCGTTCCTCCGGCAGTTGGGCACCCTCCCCGGTCCAGCAGGTCACGGCAGACCTGATGGTGCAAACCCTTATCGCCCCCACAGCCGGCATGGACCTGAGCACAGAAGTTCCGATCAACGGCTCCGCCACCCTTGAAGTGAAATACCTGTAACCGCCCCTCACCCACAGGACGTGCCCCATGGTTAGCCCCCTCACTACCCTCACCGCCACACTGTTGCTGATCGGCGCCGGCCCGGTATGGGCCGCCAGTAGCCAGGACCTGACGGTCAAAGGGGTCATCACCCCCAGTGCCTGCGCCCCCGTGGTCTCCGGCGGCGGTACCGTCGACTTCGGCAAGGTGTCGGTCAGAGACCTCAACGCCGACACCTACACCGACTTGCCCAGGGAAACCATGTTGTTGAGTGTGCGTTGCGAAGGGCCAACCATTTTTACCCTGAACACCATCGACAACCGTGCGGGCACTGCCGCCAGCCACTTCAGTTGGCATGGCCTGGGCATGACACCCAACGATGAAAAAGTCGGCGACGCCGGGCTTGGCCTGTATAGCCCGGTGGCCGATGGCGTACCGGTACGCACCATCACCTCCCGGGACGGCGGCGTGACCTGGATCCCCTCGGTGATGCTCAGCCATAGCTTGTTGACGGCCGTCGCCGACGGCGACGGCCTTGCACCGATCGCGATCCAGGCATTGGACGCGGAAATCCGCCTGATCACCCACATCGCCCCCGCCAGCAACCTGACGCTGACCGACGAAGTGCCCATCGACGGCCACGCCACTGTGCAAGTCAATTACCTCTAAGGAGCCCGCACCATGAAAACCCGCTTGACCACCCTGGCCGCCAGCCTGTTGCTGCTCAATTCGGCCGCCACCTTCGCCGCGTCCACCGTTGACCTGACCGTCAAAGGCCTGATCGTGCCCAGCGCCTGTACACCGAGCCTGTCCAGTGGTGGCGTGATCGACCATGGCAAGATTTCCGCCAAGGATCTGAAACCGGACAACCCGACAGTCATCGGCAACCATACCCTGATCCTGGCCGTCAATTGCGACGCGCCGATCCAGTTCGCCCTGCACTCGATCGATAACCGTGCGTCCTCGGGTATCGGTTCGAATTACGGCCTGGGCTTTGTCAATGACACCCAGAAGCTCGGGGGATACAACCTCACGCTGGAAAATCCACTGGCCGAGGATGGTGTAGTGGTGCAACCCATTGGATCGTACGACCAAGGTAATACCTGGTTTAAAGAAAAGTTCTGGGATTCGGGCATGTACATGTCGGTCGCCGCAATGGATGACGACAGCCAGCCGCTGCCTGTCAAAGACCTGCGGGTCGATCTGCAAGTACAGACCTTCATCATGGGCACTGCCGGCATGGACCTCAGCAATGAAGTGACCATCGACGGCTCAGCCACCCTTGAAGTGAAGTACCTGTAACCCATGGCCGCCCCTCCCTCGAACACCGGCAGGCATGGGCGGTGTCTGCCGTTGCCTGCGCACACGGCATTGGGGCGTACTTTGGCCATCGTGTTTGGCCTCGTCGCGATGACCGATGTTCACGGAATGTCGACCGTCGACCTCACGGTCACCGGACGGGTAACCCCGGATGCCTGCCATGTCGAGCTGACCCATGACGGCACCGTCGATCACGGCAAGATCCCTTCCCACAGCCTCAATGCCGATGAGTTCACCGTGCTGCCCATCCAGATGCTCGATCTGCATGTGCAGTGCGCCAGGCCCATACTGTTTGCGCTGGTGGGCATTGATAATCGCGCCGACTCATCGTCGGCCCCCGATTATTTCTACGGGCTGGGCAGGAACATCCACGCCCCCGAAGAGCGCCTGGGCTCCGTGGCGTTGGCCTATCGCAACGCGATGGGCGATGCGCAGCCCATGCAGGTACTGGCCTCCACCGACAGCGGCGAAACCTGGTCACAGGAGCCCAATGCCTACCCCCGCACCTACATGGCCTTTGCGCCAGTCGGGGATCGGCAACCGGACTTCATCGGCCAGTTGAACGTACAGCTTCAGGTGAGCACCGCTATCAACTTCTCGCAGTACCTGACCCTGGACCAGGAAGTCCCGCTCGACGGCGCCATCGTCCTGGACCTGCGTTACCTCTGACCGCCCCCTTTTTTTTGGCTAATGGAAACCCGTCATGACGACGACATTCTCAAACACCGCTGTCGGCCTGATTGCCTTGCTCCTGATACTCGGCGATCAGGCGAAAGCCGATGGCATGGTCCCGGACACCTCCGTGGTGATCGTGCACGAGGCTGAAGGCGAAGCGTCCGTGTCGGTGACCAACACCGACAGCCAACTCGCCCTGTTGCATGTGACGTTGCAGAACATTCCGGAAGACACCGAACCGCTGCTGGTGGTGACACCACCGCTGTCACGGGTGGAAGCGTCCAAGTCCCAGCTGGTGCGTTTCATTCTGCAAAACCAGCAACCGTTACTGACCCAGCGGCTTAAACGCGCAGTGTTCGAAGGCATGCCCCAGGGCCGCGCCGCCACCGCCGCCGGGCATGCCCGCGTGGGTGTGACCGTGCGCCAGAACCTGCCGGTGATCGTGCACCCCAAGGGCCTGGCGCCCAACCGCACGCCCTGGACCGACCTGACCTGGACACTGCGCGAAGGCCAGTTGCAGGTGCGTAACGACACGCCGTACGTGGTACGCCTGGCGCAGGAGCTGCAACTACTGCCCGGTGACGGCAAGGCGCTGCTGCCACGCACCTATGTGCTGCCCGGCGAAGCCTTGAGCGTGCCGGCCAGCAGCAGCCAGGCCAAGACGGTCAGGCTGCAGCCGGCCACGGTGTACGGGTTTGCGGTCAAGGCTTACGACGCACCGATCAGCTTCTGACAGAACACCCCAGGCGGCGTAGCCCCCTGCGCCGCCTGAGTAACGAAGTGACGGCTTAGTGATCGTCACCCGAACGCCCGGCCCACAAGGCCTGCGCGTTCACTACTCGAGTACCTTGCGTGAAAACAGTATTGAGTTACCGTGACGGCGAAGCCGTGCCCGCTCCCTCTGCCAGCCCTGCGCTGGTGTTGCTGCTGTGTGCGCTCATACCAACCCAGGTGTGCGCCGAAGATTCCAGCCCGTCCGGCTTCGATGCCCAGACCTTGCAACAACGTGGTATCGACCCACAGCTGGCCAGCCTGTTGTTGGCCGCACCGCGTTACGCGGCCGGGCAACATACCGTCAACCTGCGTGTCAACGGTCAGCGCCGTGGCCGGTTGGCGGTGAATTTCGATCAGCAGGGCAATCTGTGTTTCGACCGCGCCTTGCTGAACGCCGCCAATCTGGTGCCGCCCGGTGAAACCGAGGGCTGCCATGATTTTCTTGCGCGGTACCCGCAAACCTTGGTGGAGCCAGACCCGGCGACACTGACGGTATCGCTGGTGGTGCCCACCGAAGCCCTGCGCCCGGTACAACAGGATATCTCCGGCTATGAAACCGGCGGGTTTGCCGGCCTGATCAACTACGACCTCAGCGGCTTCTACAACCGCTTCGGCGATGACGCCAGCCGGTTTGGCTCGGCCAATACCGAGGTGGGTTTCAATGCCGGCGACTGGATCGTGCGCAGTCGTCAGGTGCAGACCTGGCAGGATGGCCTGTCACGCAGCACCCACTTGGAAGCCTATGCTCAACGCACCTTCGCCAGCCATCAGGCAGTGCTTCAGGCCGGGCAGGTCAATCTGTATAACCCGGTGCTGTCCGGCGCACAGATCACCGGGGTGCAAGTGCTCACCGAACACGCCCTTCAGGAGCAGGGCCAGGGTGCGCTGATCCAAGGTATCGCCAACAGTCCCGCACAGGTCGAAGTGCGGCAGAACGGTGCGTTGATTCACTCCACCGTGGTGCCTGCCGGCCCCTTTGCCCTGACCGATGTGCGCCGGTTGAACACGCGCTCGGATGTGGAGGTCACGGTCAAGGAAAGTGTCGGCGGTGAGCGACGCTTCACTGTGCCGGCGGCCATGCTGGGTCTCGGGTTGCCAGCGCCAGGTTACTCCGTGGCGGCGGGCCGGGTACGTAATGTCGGCGACGCCAAAGGGGATGATCCTTGGGTGGTCAGTGCCGGCTGGACAGGCACCCTGCATCCTCAAGTGACCCTGGGCAGCGGCGTGCTGGCGGCCAACGAATACCGCTCGGTGGGCGCCAGCCTGGGCTGGATGCCCTGGCTGGACAGTCAGATCCAACTGTCCACGCAAGTGTCCAACACCCAGGCGCGTGAAAAAGTCTCCGGTGTGCAAACCGATCTTTCCTGGTCCCAGCGCCTCAACGAACAGTGGTCATTCAGCGCCGCCAATTCCTGGCGCAGCCCCGGCTACCGCGAACTCGAAGAGAGCACCTACGAGCGCGACGACCGCAATCGCGCTTCACGCTACCGCGACCAGCAAAGCCTCAACCTGGGGTGGTCGCACCCAATACTGGGTGCATTCAGCGCCGGGGTTTCGCGCTCATCCAACTTCGCCGGCGACAGCAGCAGCCGCGCATTGGCATCCTGGGGCACCAGTATTGGCGCGGTGTCTTTGTCAGCCAGCGCCGAATGGCAAATGGGCGGCAGCCAGCAACAAGATAACGCGGTTTACCTCCACATCAGTGTGCCGCTGGGCGAGAGTCGCCGACTGCGCAGTTGGGTACGCAACTCCGGCGGCGAAAACCGCACCGGCATGGGCGTGACCGAACAGATCGACGACCAGCTCAGCTACCGGGTCAGCGCCGAACATGACAGCAGCGATCATCAGGTGGAAACCACCGTCGGCGTCTCGGCGTTGCCACGCTACAGCCAGCTCGACTTCAGCTACAGCCGCTCCGATGCCGAGCGCTCCAGTTATCAAGGGGGGGCACGCGGCGCAGTGGTGATGCACGGTGGCGGCGTGACCCTTTCCCCCTACCCGGTGCGCGACACCTTTGCCCTGGTGTCCGTCGGCGACATGAGCGGCATCAAGCTCAGTACCCCCAGCGGGCCGGTCTGGACCGATTGGCAAGGCCAGGCCGTGGTGCCGCAAGTGGCCGCGTACGGGCGCAGCCCGGTGGAAGTCCAGACCCGCTCGCTGCCGCGCAATGCCGATATCAACAACGGCCTGGCAATGATCTCGGCCGGACGCGGCGCGGTGGACAGGGTCGAGTTCGGCGTCGGTTTGACCCGCCGTGTGTTGCTCACCGTCAGTCACGACGACGGCTCGCCGCTGCCTGCGGGCGCCTCTGTCAGCAGTGCCAGTGGTGAGTTTGTGACCTTGGTGCAGGACGGCAGCCAGGTCTTTCTGCCCAACGTACTGGATCAAACGACGCTGTGGATAACCACACCCCAGGGAGGCCGTTGCCAGTTGCACTACCAACTGGCAGCCAAAGCCGACCCGTCGGTGTACTTCGAATCGGCTCCCGCACGTTGCCGCGTACCTTGAGGATTTCTGTCATGCCCCTTGCAACCTGTATGCGCTCACTCTGTATGTGGCTACTGCTCGGCATCGCCGGCACGGCCCAAGCCTTGGAAGAATGCCAACTGAACGTCAGCGAAGCTCAGGTTGATTTCGGTCTGATGAACCGTCTTGCGCAACACGACGGCGCGCCGGAACGCTTGCTCGGTGAGCGCCGCCTGAGCGTGAACGTCAACTGCCCCCAGGCCGAAGACCTCAGCCTCTTCTATCGGGCGCTGGCTGCCACCCCGCAGCGCCTGCAATTTACCGAACACGGCAGCTATGCCATCGAGGTCGGCAATGCCGTGCTCGACGGTCGCGCCGTTGAATTGGGCTTGCTGACCGCTGCCGGCCAGCCCCCCATGATGAGTGCAACGGTACTGGAGTGGCGCCCCGGGCACGGCATCGCACCGATTGAACAAGGTGCCGTGCTCATGGGCAAAACCCTTTCGTTGCAACTGACGCTACGCGCCTGGGCCGGTGTGGCGGCAATACAAGCCAGAGACGCAACTACCTGGGAAGTCTCTGGAATGCTGTACGGCGCAAGCCACGGCCGCTACCGGGAACTGACGCTGCGCGCGCACTTTGCGCCCGTTGCTTGCCTGCCGACACTGTCGGACCACGGCGTGGTCGACTATGGCACGTTGTACGCCAAGGACCTCAGCGCCACCAACGAAACACCCCTGCCCACCCGTACGCTGCGCCTGAACGTGAGCTGCGACGCGCCGATCCGCTTTGGCCTGCGCATGAAAGACAACCGCGACGGTTCGGCCACCGGCGGCACTGATGAAACGGCCTATGGACTGGACCTGGACGCCAGCCGTAACAAAATCGGGCGTTTTTATTTGACCATCGACCCGGGGGAATTCAGCGCCGATAGCTTTCCCACCTTGTACCGCACCGACTCCACCAGCAATGGCGTGGCGTGGAGCAGTTCCACCGCCCGGCAGATCCCCATGGCGGCCAACAGCCTGCTGGGTTTTACCGACAAGACGGGGGTCACCACCGGGCCGGTGTCCATCCAGACACTGACCGGCACGATGCGCATCAAGACGTATCTGGCGCCTATGCAAAGCCTGGATCTGCGTGATGTCGTGCGCATCAATGGGTCCGGCACTCTCGAAATTGTCTACTTGTAGGAGTTCGCATCATGAAAAGACACCTTCTTTGCAGCCTGCTTTTATGCGGCAGCGCCCAGGCACTGGCGGCCTCCACGGTTGACCTGAGCGTCCAGGGCCTGATCATTCCCGCCGCCTGCTTGCCACAACTCTCCAGCGGCGGCCTGATCGACTACGGCAAGATTGCCCAACAAGATCTGAACCTGGAGACCGCCACGCGCCTGCCTGTCAAGAACCTGCACATCGGCATTGCCTGCAACGGCCCCGTGCGCTATGCCTTGCGCATGGCTGACAACCGCGACGGCTCGGCCATGGTCAACAGCGAGATTTACTACGGGTTGGGGTTCGATAACAGCGGTAACCGCCTGGGAGTCTACTCCATGACCTTCGACCCTCGGCAGACGCAGGCTAGCAACACCGCACAGATCTACGGCACTGAATCCACCACCGGTGGCCTGGCGTGGCGAACCTCCAACCTCAACCCCATCGACATCGGCTCCAGGAGCTACCTGGGCTTCACGGACGTCGAGGGCAGCGTCAGCGGGCCCACGGCGATCGGTATCCTGGGAGGCATGGTGACGGTGCAGACCGTGATCAATGCGCGCAAGAATCTGGACTTGAGCGTAGAAACACCGCTCGATGGCTCGGCCACGCTGGAAGTGGTGTATCTCTAGACTTTCTCGCTGGTGACTTGCACATAGCGCGCACGGCCGGCGCCGAGGCCCGCGACGATAGCGCCCAGGCCGATCACGGCGAAGATCCAGCCGATAGCCGTCCAGCCGCCGGTCCAGTCATGTACCAGGCCGACCGCGAAAGGGCCGAGGGAGGCCAGGGTGTAGCCAATGCCTTGGGCCATGCTCGACAGGTTGGCCGCCACATGGGAATCGCGTGAACGCAACACGATCAGGGTCAGCGCCAGGCTGAACGTCCCGCCCTGCCCCAGGCCCAGCACAATCGCCCAACCCCACAGGCCATCCAGCGGCGCGTACAGGCACCCGAACAAGCCGCCGAGCGTCAACAGCATCACCACCACGATCGCTAGGCGCTGGTCCTTGCCCCGCGTCGCCAGCCACGGCGCGGCCAGGGAGCTGAGCAGTTGCACGATAATCGAGCCCGACAGCGCCAACCCGGCTTCGGTCGCGCTCAGGCCGCGGCCAATCAGGATCGACGGCAACCAGCCGAACACGATGTAGGCCAGTGACGACTGCAGGCCCATGTACAGGGTGACCTGCCAGGCCAGCGGATCGCGCAATAAACCCTTCACACGATAGGCCACACGATGGGCTCCGTGCTTCTGCCCAACCTGGGGCAACCAGACCAGGGCCGCCACCAGGGCCGGCAGGATCCAGAAGCCCAGGCCGATCTTCCAACTGTCGCCAAAGGCGTGGCTCAGTGGCACCGAGGCACCGGCCGCCATGGCGGCGCCCAAGCACAACGCCATGGTGTAGACACCGGTCATGGCGCCGGCCTGGCTGGCGAAATCGCGCTTGACGATACCCGGCAGCAACACGCCGATGATGCCAATGCTGGCACCTGCAACCAGGCTACCGAGGAACAACCCCACCTCACCGAACGAACTGCGCAGGATGATCCCCGCGGCCAGGGTCAGCAGGATGCCGAGCACCACGCGCTCGGCGCCGAAACGCCGGGCCAGCATCGGCGCGGTAGGTGCAAACAGGCCCAGGCACAGCACCGGCAAGGTGGTCAGTAAACCGGCCGTGGCGGCGGACAAGCCCAAACTGCTCGAAACCTCTGCCAGCAACGGCGACAGGCTCGACAAGGCCGGGCGCAGGTTCAAGGCCACCAACACCAGGCCCAGCAACAGCAGCCATGGCCGAACCACGCTCGGCTGCGCCTGCTGCACGCTGTCGTCGTCAGCTTCGGCGTCGATCAACAGTTCTTCGAGTTCGGTCTTGCGTGGGGCTTCAGGGTTCATTGATCAACTGCCGGCAGAGGGATTTGGCGCGGTCCGGGTCTTGTTGTTCCACCGCATCGAGTAGCGCTCCATGCAGGTCGAACACCGCCTGGCGTCGCGGTGAGCGGTTCAGGGTCTGGCGCAGCTGCGCGCCGACAATGGCGGAGAAGTAGTGGTACAGCTCGCTCAAGGCCGGGTTGTGCGCCGCATCCACCAAGTGCTGGTGGAAGATCAGGTCGGCACTGATATAGGCCTCCAGGTCACCGTGATAACGCTCGGCGCTGAGGTCGAGCGCCTTGCGCAATGCCGTAAGGTCCGCTTCGGTACGACGCAACGCAGCCAGGCCGATGGCCTCCACTTCCAGAATCTGGCGCGTCTCCTGCGCCTGCTCCAGCGTGCAATGAGACAGCGCCCGCATTGTGCCCAGCGGGTCGGTCATCGAGCGCAGGTAACTACCATCGCCCTGGCGAATGTCGATCAAGCCAGAGAAGACCAATACCCGCATGGCTTCACGCACGGTGTTACGGCTGATACCGAGCTCGGCGGACAGTTCGGGCTCAGTGGGCAGGCGCTCGCCGATGGCCCATACGCCTTGGGAGATGCGCAGGCGCAGTTGCTCCAGCGCTTGGTCGACCAGGGAGCGTTTGATCAGCGGGGCGATGTCTGTCATGGGTTTAGCGCTTTCGTCCAATCATAGGATGAATTTTCCTACAGGCTATTCGGAGTTGCCTACAAAGGCAACGCACTAGGGTTCTTAGGCAGGAAAAGGAGCAGTATTTTCGATTGGTAAAATTACCCTTAGAGGGTAATTATTGGACTCAGGTGTCTTATGGAAAAGTACACACCTCATTACGATTTGGCCCTGATCAAGGCGGATGTCAGGCGGCTTGGAAAACAAGCTTTTACCAAAACAGCACGCAACTGCGGGGAAAAGCTCGATCTGAGCATCACGCAAATGCAGGAGGTTGTTTACAAGCTAACGGGCAAGATGCTGTTTAAATCCATGACAAGTTATGGCGACCATTGCGTCTGGCAAGACGTTTATCACATTCACTCACATGGCCTGGAGATCTACATCAAGGTGACGTACCGCACGGACGGTAAACCTCCGGTGATCTCCTTCAAGGAGAGTAACCTATGAAAACAGAACAGTGCTTCAGCTGCGGCCAGCATGACGGAATGCGGCATTTTTCGGGTCGCAGCGAAACATCGGAAGTCAAAGGCTTGCACCGCCGAATCGACAACCTTTCAGGCTGGGAGTGCCAAAGTTGTGGTGAGGTGATCTTTGACCCTGAAGACGCGGACCGCTATTCAGATCACTGTGATGAGATGGTCTACAGCTTCAGACGAATGATCGGTAACGAGATAAAGCGCATTCGTCGCAAATTGCATCTTTCACAAAAGGACACTGTGCAACTGCTTTCCGGCGGCGGACATAACGCACTTTCACGTTACGAACGCGGTGAGCTGCTGGCGCCAAAATCCCTCGTCGTGCTTATGCGCTTGCTTGATCGCCACCCGCATCTGCTCGTTGATGCAAAAACCTTGAGTGAGGGTGCTGATATGCGTAACACCACGCATACAACCCACAAAGAACACGAGATCGCGACGACGCCCTGACTGAGGGCAAAAAACAAACCCGGCACCAGGCCGGGTTTATTTTTAACACTCCATCAATGCAGTATCTGGCTCAAGAACAACCGGGTCCGCTCATTCTGCGGGTTATCAAAGAAGTCATTCGGTGCCGCCTGTTCCACGATCTCGCCCTTGTCCATGAAGATCACGCGGTTGGCCACGGTGCGGGCGAAGCCCATTTCGTGGGTCACGCACAACATGGTCATGCCGTCTTCAGCCAGGCCGATCATGGTGTCCAGTACCTCTTTGACCATCTCCGGGTCCAGCGCCGACGTCGGCTCATCGAACAACATGATTTTGGGCTTCATGCACAGCGCGCGGGCAATCGCCACGCGCTGTTGCTGGCCACCTGAAAGCTGCCCGGGAAACTTGTGGGCCTGCTCCGGAATGCGCACACGCTCCAGGTAGTGCATGGCGATTTCCTCGGCCTTGCGCTTGGGCATCTTGCGCACCCACATCGGCGCCAGCGTGCAGTTTTGCAGGATGGTCAAATGCGGGAACAGGTTGAAGTGCTGGAACACCATGCCGACTTCACGGCGGATCGCTTCGATCTGCTTGAGGTCGTTGGTCAGCTCCACGCCATCGACCACAATGCGGCCCTGCTGGTGCTCTTCCAGGCGGTTGAGGCAGCGGATGGTGGTGGACTTGCCTGAGCCCGACGGGCCGCACAGCACGATACGCTCGCCCTGCTTGACGTTGAGGTTGATGTCTTTCAACACATGGAACTGGCCGTACCATTTGTTGACGCCCTGCATCTGGATAATGCCTTCAGGGCTCACAGGCTGTTTGATTGCTTCGCTCATCAAAAAACTCCTAACGCTTGTGGCCAGTGTCGAGCTTGCGTTCCAGATGCATGGAATAGCGCGACATACCAAAACAGAAAATCCAGAACACCAGGGCGGCGAACACGTAGCCTTCAGTGGCCATTCCCAGCCATTTGGGGTCGGCGGCGGCTTGCTTGACGCTGTTGAGCAGGTCGAACAGGCCGATGATGATCACAAGGCTGGTGTCCTTGAACAGGGCGATGAAGGTGTTGACGATCCCAGGGATCACCATCTTCAAGGCCTGCGGCAAGATCACCAGGCCCATGCTGCGCCAGTAGCCCAGGCCCATCGCCGCAGCGGCTTCGTATTGGCCCTTGGGAATCGCCTGCAAACCACCGCGCACCACTTCGGCCACATAGGCCGACTGGAACAGGATCACACCGATCAGCGCCCGCAGCAGCTTGTCGAAGTTCATGCCTTCAGGCAGGAACAGCGGCAGCATCACCGACGACATGAACAGCACGGTGATCAACGGCACGCCGCGCCAGAACTCGATGAAGGTCACGCAGACCACCCGAATGGCGGGCATGTTCGAACGCCGTCCCAGCGCCAGCACAATGCCCAGCGGCAAGGCGCCGGCAATGCCCACGGTGGCGATCACCAGGGTCAGCATCAGGCCGCCCCATTGGCTGGTCGCCACATTACTCAGGCCGAACACGCCGCCGTGCAGCAAGCAGTAGGCGATGATCGGGTACAACACCAGAAAGCCCAGGCCGTAGATCGCCTTGCGAGGGAAACGCGAGATGAACAACGGCGCCACGCCCACGATGGCCAGCCACACCGTCATGTCCACGCGCCAGCGCAGGTCGACGGGGTAGTAGCCATACATGAACTGCCCGAAGCGCTGTTGGATAAACACCCAGCAGGCGCCCTCCTTGGTGCAGTCGGCGCGGGTGGTGCCCACCCAGTTGGCATCGAGGATGGCCCAGTGCAGGATCGGTGGCACCACCAGGTACACCAGGTAGATCGCCAGCAAGGTCAGCAGTGTATTGAGCCAGCTCGAGAACAAGTTGGCGCGCATCCAGGCCACCGGCCCGAAGACTTTGCTCGGCGGTGGCATGTCAGGTTTGAACGTATGCGTAGTCATGGGTGTGTCCTCACCGCTCGATCAGCGCAATGCGCTTGTTGTACCAGTTCATCAGCAGGGAAATGCTGATGCTGATCGCCAGGTACACGCTCATGGTGATGGCAATGACTTCAATGGCCTGGCCGGTCTGGTTGAGCACCGTGCCGGCAAACAGCGAAACCATTTCCGGATAACCGATACCGGCGGCCAACGACGAGTTTTTCGCCAGGTTCAGGTATTGGCTGGTCAGCGGCGGAATGATCACGCGCAGCGCTTGCGGGATGATGACCTTGCGCAGCGTCGGCCCCGGACGCAGGCCTAGTGAACGTGCCGCTTCGGTCTGGCCATGGCTGACGGACTTGATGCCCGAGCGCACGATCTCCGCAATAAACGCCGCCGTGTACACAGTCAACGCCAGGGTCAACGCCAACAACTCTGGGATCAGCACCCAGCCACCGACGAAGTTGAAGCCCGCAAGCTTGGGCATTTCCCAATGCAGCGGCGTGCCGAAGATCAACACGCACAACGTCGGGATTACCACCAGCAGCGCCAGGCCCGCCCAGAATTTATGGAAGGGAACCCCCGTCGCCTCAAAGCGCTTGTTGGCCCAGCGGGTCATCAGCACGATGGCAACGATGGCGACCACCAGGCTGGCGACAAACGGCCAGAACCCGTCGGAGGCCAGCGCTGCCGGCATGTTCAGGCCACGGCTGCTGACAAAGAAGGTGTCACCGAAGTTATGGCTGTTGCGCGGCCCTGGCATGGTCAGGAACACCGCGAAGTACCAGAACAGGATCTGCAACAGCGGCGGAATATTGCGGAACACCTCCACGTACACCGTCGCCAGCTTGTTGATCATCCAGTTAGGCGACAAGCGCGCCACGCCGATGATGAAGCCGAGCAGGGTTGCCAGCACCACACCGATGACGGTCACCAGCAAAGTGTTGAGCAGGCCGATGACAAACACCCGGGCATAGCTGTCCGATTCGGTGTAGTCGATCAAGTGCTGCGCGATGCCGAAGCCGGCACTGCGCTCAAGAAAGTCGAAACCCGAGGTGATGCCCCGGTGTTGCAGGTTGGTCTGGGTGTTATGGAACAGGTACCAGCCCAGCGAGACCACCGCCACGATCGTGATGATCTGGAACAGCCACGCACGCACTTTGGGGTCGCTGAAGCTGAGCTTCTGCTTGGGTGCGCCGATTTTATTTTGCATGAAGTGCCCCGAAAATAATGGAACAGAACATCACCCGGCAGTTGGCCTACCGGGTGACAGAACCATCAGCGATCAGCGCACAGGGGGTGCGTATTGAATGCCGCCGTTGTTCCACAGGGCGTTCAGGCCACGGTCGATTTCCAGCGGCGTGCTCTTGCCCAGGTTGCGCTCGAACATCTCGCCGTAGTTACCCACTTGCTTGACGATCTGTACCACCCAGTCCTTCTTCACTTTCAGGTCTTTGCCGTATTCGCCGTCAGCACCGAGCAGACGCGCAACGTCCGGGTTCTTGGTGGCCTTGGCTTCAGCTTCGACGTTCTTGGAGGTCACACCGGCCTCTTCAGCGTTGAGCATGGCGTAGCCCACCCAGCGCACGATGGCCAGCCACTCGTCGTCGCCATTACGCACGACCGGGCCCAGGGGTTCCTTGGAAATGGTTTCCGGCAGCACCACGTAGTCTTTCGGCGAAGCCAGCTTGCTGCGCTGGGCGAACAGCTGGGATTTGTCGGACGTCAGTACGTCGCAACGCCCGGATTCCAGCGACTTGGCGCTTTCATCGGAAGTGTCGAAGGTGATCGGGGTGTATTTGAGGTTGTTGGCGCGGAAGTAGTCGGAAACGTTCAGCTCGGTGGTGGTACCGGCCTGGATGCAGATGGTTGCACCGTCCAGTTCCTTCGCGCTCTTGACGCCCAGCTTGTTGTTCACCAGAAAGCCGATGCCGTCATAGTAGGTAATGAAGCCCGGGAATTTCAGGCCCATGCCCGCGTCGCGGGAGCTGGTCATGGTGGTGTTGCGCGACAGGATGTCGACTTCGCCTGACTGAAGCGCGGTGAAACGCTCCTTGGCGTTCAACTGGCTGAACTTGACCTTGGTGGCATCGCCAAACACGGCAGCCGCCACAGCGCGGCAATAGTCAGCGTCGATCCCGAGGATCTTGCCGCTGGCATCCGGCACCGAGAAACCCGGCAGGCCGTCACTCACACCGCACTGCACAAAGCCTTTTTTCTGCACGGCGTCCAGGGTGGCACCCGCCTGGGCAAAACCACTGACACCCAGTACAGCCGCCGCAGTGAAGATGGCCAGGGTGGATTTCAATACCTTCATTACAAACCTCCAATTGCTCTTGTTGTGTCGGAGCTCCAACCTCAGCGCACCCTTATGAGGCGATATCGACCCGTGTTGGTTTTTTTTGGGGCCAAGCAGCATGAGGTTTTTGCGGTAATTGCAGTTGCTTTCCCACGAGCGGCACTCACTGATAGTGTTACCGTCCTAGGAGAGTTCTGACATCGAGATACACATAGCAAGGCGCGTACCAGAGTCTTGGCCGAGTGGCTGCAACTGCGCTTCAATGGCAAAAGATTCAGCCTTGCGACATTCTCTTAACAGATCAACCTGTCGCGCACCGTTCCGACGCACCTCATCGGAGCGCCCGCACATCTATGGAGCAGACATGACCGAACCCTTGATTCTTCAGCCCGCCAAGCCAGCAGACGCCTGCGTTATCTGGCTGCATGGCCTGGGCGCCGATCGCTACGACTTCCTGCCGGTGGCCGAAGCGCTGCAGGAAACCTTGCTGAGCACCCGCTTTGTTTTGCCCCAGGCCCCCACGCGCCCGGTGACGATTAATGGCGGCTACGAGATGCCGAGCTGGTACGACATCAAGGCCATGAGCCCGGCCCGTTCGATCAGCCTGGAAGAACTGGAAACGTCGGCAAAAATGGTTACGGACCTGATCGAGACACAACAGAGAACCGGAATAGACACCTCGCGAATTTTCCTCGCCGGTTTTTCTCAAGGTGGCGCGGTGGTCTTCCACACCGCGTTTAAGAAATGGGAGGGCCCCTTGGGCGGTGTGATCGCCCTCTCCACCTATGCGCCCACCTTCGATAATGAGCTGGAATTATCCGCCAGCCAGCAACGCATCCCCACGCTGTGCCTGCACGGCCAGTACGACGAAGTGGTACAAAACGCCATGGGCCGCAGCGCCTACGAGCATTTGAAGGGCCGTGGTGTCACCGTGACATGGCAGGAATACCCAATGGGCCACGAAGTGTTACCCCAAGAGATACACGATATTGGCACCTGGCTGACTGAACGCCTGCGCTGAACCCCGTGTTTATGTAGCCGTATGGCAGACGCACTACGCCGCGCTCGATTCTTGCATTACACTGGCCGGCGTACATTCCTTAACCAATTAATGAGATGACCGTGCTCAAAGCACTCAAGAAGATGTTCGGCAAAAGCGAGGCTGAGCCGCTCGCGCCTGTTCCCAGTGCTCCTGCCCCCAAGCCCGGCAACCGCAATGACGGTCAACAGCCCGGCCGGAACGCACCCGCCGCCTCACCGAGCAAAACCACGGTGACGCCGCCTGAACAGGTAAAGCCTGCCGAGCCCGCCCCGACGCCTGTGGCCAAGCCCCGTCGCGAACGTGCGCCCAAGCCGCCCGTGACCCCCTGGAAACTCGAAGACTTCGTCGTCGAACCCCAGGAAGGCAAGACCCGCTTCCACGATTTCAAACTGGCCCCGGAACTGATGCACGCCATCCAGGACCTGGGTTTCCCGTACTGCACGCCGATCCAGGCGCAAGTGCTGGGCTTCACCCTCGCGGGCAAAGACGCCATCGGCCGCGCCCAGACCGGCACCGGCAAGACCGCCGCGTTCCTGATCTCGATCATCACCCAACTGCTGCAAACGCCGCCGCCCAAAGAGCGTTACATGGGTGAACCGCGTGCGCTGATCATCGCCCCAACCCGTGAGCTGGTGGTGCAGATCGCCAAGGACGCCGCCGACCTGACCAAGTACACCGGCCTCAACGTCATGACGTTCGTGGGCGGCATGGACTTCGACAAGCAGCTCAAGCACCTTGAAGCCCGCCATTGCGACATCCTCGTCGCCACCCCGGGCCGCCTGCTCGACTTCAACCAGCGCGGCGACGTGCACTTGGACATGGTCGAAGTGATGGTGCTGGACGAAGCCGACCGCATGCTCGACATGGGCTTTATCCCACAAGTACGCCAGATCATTCGCCAGACCCCGCCGAAAACCGAGCGCCAGACCCTGCTGTTCTCCGCGACTTTCACCGAAGACGTGATGAACCTCGCCAAGCAGTGGACCACAGACCCGTCCATCGTCGAGATCGAAGCACTCAACGTCGCCAGCGAAAACGTCGAGCAGCATATCTACGCCGTCGCCGGTGCCGACAAGTACAAGCTGCTCTACAACCTGGTCAACGATAACGGCTGGGAGCGCGTAATGGTGTTCGCCAACCGCAAGGACGAAGTGCGCCGCATCGAAGAACGCCTGGTGCGCGACGGCGTCAACGCCGCGCAACTGTCGGGCGACGTGCCGCAGCACAAGCGCATCAAGACCCTGGAAGGCTTCCGTGAAGGCAAGATCCGCGTGCTGGTAGCCACCGACGTGGCCGGTCGTGGTATTCACATCGACGGCATCAGCCACGTGATCAATTTCACCCTGCCGGAAGTACCGGACGATTATGTACACCGTATCAGTCGTACCAAA